>CAMWVS010000031.1 GCA_947177775.1 uncultured Prevotella sp. | reverse complement strand
AATATATTCTTCATTTTAAATATGTATCTTTGCATCCATTATGAGCATAACAGCAATAGCCCGCAATCTGTTTTTGCCGAGGCAGAAGCAGCTGGAGCGGCACGACAATGAGGCAGAGATACTACAGCGCAACGCGCTGAGACATTTGCTTGACCGTGCGAAAGATACCGAATACGGACGAAATCATCTGTTCGGAACGGCGCGGAGTTATGAAGATTTCGCAAAGAACACACCCATAAACACATACGAAGAACTCAAGGGCGACATCGACCGCATGCGTCACGGCGAACGTGACATACTGTGGCCCGGACGGGTTCGGTGGTATGCCAAGTCGTCGGGAACGACAAACGACAAGAGCAAGTTCATTCCCGTCAGCAGCGACGGACTCAGAGACCTCCACTATCGCGGAGGAAAGGATGTCGTGGCGCTTTATCTGAGAAACAATCCGAAAAGCCGGATGTTTGACGGAAAGGGACTCATCCTCGGTGGAAGCCACTCGCCTAACTACAATCTGAAGGACTCGCTGGTGGGCGACCTGAGCGCCATACTCATCGAGAACATCAACCCGATGGTCAATTTCGTGCGTGTTCCGAAAAAACAGACGGCGCTGCTCAGCGACTTCGAGATAAAGCGCGACCGCATAGCGCGGGAGACCATGGGACAGAACGTGACCAATCTGAGCGGTGTGCCGTCGTGGATGCTCTCGGTACTGACACGTGTGATGGAGCTGACGGGCAAACAGCATCTTGAGGAAGTGTGGCCCAATCTGGAAGTCTTCTTCCATGGCGGAGTGGCCTTCACGCCCTACCGCCGCCAGTACGAGCAGCTCATAACGTCGCCCTCTATGCACTATATGGAGACATATAATGCCAGTGAAGGCTTTTTCGGCATACAGAGCGACCCGGAGGACAAGTCTATGCTGCTCATGTCGGACTATGGCGTGTTCTATGAGTTCATACCGATGGACGAGTTCGGAACCGACAATCCTTCCGTCGTTCCGCTGTGGGGCGTAGAGAAGGGCCGCAACTATGCCATGGTCATATCCACATCGTGTGGCTTGTGGCGCTACATATTGGGCGACACGGTCAGCTTCACGTCCGTCAATCCCTATAAGTTTGTAATCACCGGACGCACCAAGAGCTTCATCAATGCCTTTGGCGAGGAACTCATCGTTGACAATGCCGAGCAGGGACTGGCCTACGCATGTCGTGAGACGGGCGCGGAGGTGAGCGAATATACGGCAGCACCGGTATTCATGGACGACAGCGCGAAGTGCCGTCATCAGTGGCTCGTGGAATTTGCGCGCCGCCCGGACGACATGGGCCGTTTCGCCTCGCTGCTGGACCAAAGACTTCAGGAGGTCAACAGCGACTATGAAGCCAAGCGCTATAAGGATATCACGCTGCAGCATCTGGAAGTCGTGGAAGCCCGTCAGGGACTCTTCAACGACTGGCTGAAACTGAAAGGAAAGCTCGGCGGACAGCACAAAGTGCCGCGGTTGAGCAACAGCCGCGACATGATAGAACAGATGTTGGCGCTGAACAGCTGACGTCTTTCGCCGGAAATTTTAATCTTCCACAAAACAACCTCCCCCGCAATATGGCATATTCATCCCACACTTCACGCTTCCTGTCTGCCGGAAAGATTCTTTTCTTTCTCGTGTTCGTCATCTCCTCATGTGCCCGTATGGGCCAGCCGGACGGCGGATGGTATGACGACACGCCGCCACGGATAGTCCACACGTCGCCCGGAGACAAGTCAACGGAGGTGAGCGGACGCAAGGTGACAATATCCTTCGATGAGTATATAAAACTCGAGGACGCCACGAACAAGGTTGTCGTGTCGCCCCCGCAGCTGGAGATGCCGGAGATAAAGAGTGCCGGAAAGAAGATTGTCGTCGAGCTTAAGGATACGCTCAAAAGCAATACTACATACACGATAGACTTCTCGGACGCCATCACGGACAACAACGAGGGCAATCCGATGGGCAACTACACGTACAGTTTCTCCACGGGAGAGCGGATCGACACGTTCGAAGTGGCGGGCAATGTGCTCGAGGCCGCCAATCTGGAGCCGGTCAAGGGAATACTTGTAGGACTCTACGATGACCTGACGGACACGGCCTTTGCCACCAAGCCCATGGTGCGCGTGGCGCGTACGGACGGCCGCGGCCGCTTTATAATAAAAGGTGTGGCCCCGGGAAACTACCGGATCTACGCCCTGAAGGACATGGACAACGACTATAAGTTCAGCCAGAAGGGCGAAATGGTGGCCTTCAGTCAGGAAACGTTCTCACCAAGCTGCGGCCCGGACATACGTCAGGACACCATCTGGAGGGACGAACTGCGCATTGACTCCATTGCCCGCGTGCCGTTCATGCACTTCTATCCCGACAACATCGTGCTGCGCGCGTTCACCGCTACGCAGACCGACCGCTATCTGGTGAAGACGGAACGGCAGGACGAAAGGAAGATAGGGCTATATTTCAGCTATGGAAACGATACGCTTCCGCAGGTAAAAGGGCTTGATTTCAACTCCGAAGGAGCCTTTGTCACGGAGGCTTCGGAACGGAAAGACACCATCTTCTACTGGCTGAAGGACACGGCGCTGGTCAACAGGGACACGCTGCAGGTGGAGATTCAGTATCTCATGACGGACTCGACGGGTGCGCTTGTGAACAAGGCCGACACCATCGACATGTTCCCAAAGCTGCCATACGAGAAGCGGCAGAAGCTGCTTCAGGATGAGATAGAGAAGTGGGAGAAGGCCCGCGACAAGGCCAAGAAGAGGGGTGAGCCGTATGACTCGATCATGCCGGTGAAGAACATGATGCCAAAAATCGGCATACCGTCGTCGATGGACCCTGACCGCAATATCATCATAGAGGTTCCCGTGCCGCTGGCAAGGCTCGACACGGCCGCCATCCATCTTTATTCCAAGCACGACACGCTATGGTATAGGGCGCAGTGTGAGCTGAGGGATGTGCCCGGAAAGCTGCGCTATTACGAGCTGAGGGCGGAGTGGCGGCCCGACGTGGAGTACAGTCTGGAGATTGATTCGGCCGCCTTTGAGGACATCTACGGCACCGTTTCAGGCCCGATAAAGCAGGGACTGAAGGTACGTTCGATGGACGAATACAGCTCACTGGTGGTCAATATCGGCGGAGTGAGCGACACGCTCAGCGTCGTTGTCCAGCTGTTGGGCAGCTCCGGAAACGTCATGAAGCAGGTTACAATGGCCGGAGGCGTTGCCGAATTCTACTACGTGCTGCCCGGAAAGTATTATCTCAGTGCCTTCATCGACCGCAACCGCAACGGCATTTGGGACACGGGAGACTATGCGGCGGGCCTGCAGCCGGAGGAAGTATATTACAATCCGAGGGAAATCGAGTGTAAGGCGAAATGGGATCTGACCACTGAATGGAACCTTACGGCCCTTCCGCTCACGCAGCAGAAGCCGGCGGCCATAACCAAGCAGAAGCCCGATCAGGAGAAAAAACTGCGCAACAGGAATGCCGACCGGGCCCGCGAGAAGGGAATCGAATATAAACCTAAGCAGTGACGCCGGTGCCGGCAGGGTCCGGAAGCTATATTGATAAACCGATTACTGACATTAAAAACAAGAAAAGATGATGAAGTTGAAGACATTATTTGCAGTTGTGCTGATGTCGCTGACCGTCACTACGGCCACGGCACAGTGTGGAATAGAAAACAAGGCGTTCAAGTCTGGGGAGTTCCTGTATTATGACCTCTTCTTCAACTGGAAGTTCATCTGGGTGAAAGTGGGCACGGCGTCAATGAGCACCGTCCAGTCCACCTACGACGGTAAGCCGGCTTTCCGCACGAGTCTCATCACCCGCGGAAACAACAAGCTGGACAAATTCTTCGTCATGAGGGACACCCTGCTGTCCTACTGCGACAGCCAGCTCTCGCCGTTGTATTTCCGCAAGGGTGCGCTTGAGGGCAAACGCTACTACGTTGACGAACTTTGGTACAGCTATCCCAAAAGCAACTGCCATCTCCGTCAGCACCGCATAGAGCACGACGGACGTCACGTATGGAAGGAGTCGGAATATAAGGACTGCATTTACGACATGATGAGCATATTCCTCCGCGCCCGCAACTTTGACGCTACGGGCTTCAAGAAGGGCCAGAATATCCCCATGCCGATCAGCGACGCCAAACATCTGTCAAACTCATGGCTGAAATATATCGGCAAGGAAACGTTCAAGGTGGAAGGCTCGAACGAGAAATTCCGCTGTCTTGTCTTCTCTTTCATAGAGCGTGAGGACGGCAAGAACCACGAACTCATCCGCTTCTATGTCACCGACGATGACAATCACATTCCCGTCCGTCTCGACATGTTCCTCAGCTTCGGCTCCGCCAAGGCTTTCCTGAAGGGCTATAAGGGAATCCGCAATCCGATGACGGCGAAGATAAAATGATGCGGCGGAACTAAAAAAACGTCGTAAAACATTGATATACGGATTTTTATGTCTATCTTTGCATGGATAGATAACCCCGTAAAGGATATTTGCTTATGGAAAGTATATATATAAATGTGGCTTGGGATGACCTGCCACTGGAAGAAAGAAAGAGAAGAATTGCTGTCAGGAAGTCGAATGCCGGCAAATATAAGGAAAGCCTGATAGTCAACGACCCTAATCTACTGGGAATGTCGTGAGGTATCTGATAGACACGAACATATTCATCTATTATGCCAAGGACCTTGATATGCTTGGCAAGGATGTGCGTGCTTTGCTGGAGGACTACGACAACACGATATGTATAAGCGTGGAGTCGATGCGCGAACTTGTCGTGTCGTTCAATAACGGCGGACTCGTCTCTAAATACTGGAAATCGGCAAGAGAGATGCTTGACTCCATCACTGATGAATATTACATAGAAATCCTGCCGCTTACCGGAGACTATATGAAAACTTATTCGGAACTGAGACTTAACACCAAAATGAACCATAAAGACCCTTCTGACCATGTGATTATCTCTCATGCCATCACGATGGGCATACCGTTGATATCGAGTGACGGGAAATTTGAGTTCTATCGTGACCAAGGACTTGATTTTATATACAATGACAAGCCGAACAGCCATTGAACTGTCCGGCTTGTTTTATACCATAAGAAACACACATCAGAGTAATCCCAATGAACAGATTTCTTGCCTTTATGGCATGCTTTGCTGCAATATTTCAGGCTGTAGGCAGCATGAAAGCCGATATTCCATATACAGAGATATATGCCCATGAGCCGCAGCCGCGGCCGGACAGCATCGTTGCCGCGCCGCGGCCGCCGGACTGGGAGGAGCGTTTTGCCGACCTGATTGCCGCAGAGGGTGACGACAACGAGGTGGAGTGGGAGGAAATCCACGACATGCTGGCCGACATGTCATGCCGTCCCATTGACATCAATGCCGCCACACGCGAGGATTTCGAGCAGCTGCCCTTCCTCACGGAGCGTCAGGTGGAGGAGCTCTGCGAATACATCTACCGTTACGGCCACATGCGCACGGTGAACGAACTGCGGCTCATAGAGTCGCTGGACTATAGCCGCCGCCGGCTTTTGGAGTGTTTTCTATACGCCGGCCCCGGGCTGGCAGAAAACCGTCCGTCGTTCCGCGACATGCTCAGCCGGGGCCACAGCACGCTCATGGCCACGGCAAATATTCCTTTCTACGACCGTAAAGGCGACATGAACGGCTATCTCGGATACAAATATAAGCACTGGCTGCGCTACGACTATGCCTGTTCCGACCGCCTGCGCTTCGGTCTCGTGGCCTCACAGGACGCCGGAGAACCGATGTTCGCCGCCGGAAACAGTCTGGGCTATGACTACTATTCGTTCTATTTTCAGCTGAAACGTATTGGGCGGATGGACAATCTGACCGTCGGCCGCTACCGACTGGCGTTCGGTCAGGGGCTCGTTCTCGGCAGCTCGTTCAACCTCGGAAAGACCGTGACGCTTTCCTCGATGGGTCGTCCGCTCTCCGCCATCCGCGTCCATTCGTCCCGCTCCGAGGCCGACTATTTTCAGGGAGCCGCCGCAACCGTTGGGCTGAGCCGCCGCATCAAGCTGTCAGCCTTTGCCTCCCACCGCTTCCTTGACGCTACGCTGAACTCCGACGGCACGGCCGCCACGCTCATAACCTCAGGCTATCACCGTACAGTGAAAGAGATGGAGAAGAAGAACAATACCCGTTCCACCGCCGCCGGAGCCGACATCAGCTATTCCACAGGCGCGTTGAACCTCGGCATCACTGCTATATATACCCGTCTTGACCGTCCTTTGGCCCCCGACACTTCGAAGACATACCGCCGATACTATCCCGCCGGCACGTCCTTCGCCAACATCGGATTTCACTACGGCTACCGCCATTACCTCTTTTCCTTCAACGGCGAGACCGCCACAGACCGCCATGGGGCCATCGCCACAATCAACAGCCTGTCCGCCAATCTCTCCGACCGCCTCACCCTGATGCTCCTCCACCGCTTCTATTCCCACCGTTACACATCGCTATATGCCGGCAGTTTCAGCGACGGAAGCCGCGTTCAGAACGAGAACGGCCTCTGTCTCAGCCTATCATGGCAGCCCGTCAGCCGTCTCACCCTCGCGGCATACACCGACTATTCCCGCTCGTTCTGGCCGAAATATCTCATCTCCTCCGCCTCCCATTCGTCCGACAACATGCTTTCGGCCACCTACGCCACCCGCCGCTGGACCGTCGGCAGCCGCTACCGCCTCCGTTTCCGCCAGCGGGACAACGCCCGGAAGACCGCTCTCATAGCCTACAACGACCACCGGCTGCGCCTCTACGCCACATACGCCACGGCCGACAGCCGCTGGACTTTCCGTACACAGACCGATTTCTCGCTGACGGAATACCGTGAGCGTGACCGCGGATGGATGGTCACGGAGAACATGACCTGTCGTTTCCCGTGGCTACGTCTCTGTCTTGACGCCAACTATTTCAGGACCGACAGCTACTACAGCCGCCTCTACGCCTACGAACACGGCCTGCTCAACAGCTTCTCCTTCCCTCCGTTCAGCGGCCACGGCATGCGTTGCGCCGCCATAGCCCGTGCCGATTTCGGCCGTAGCCTGATGTTCATGACAAAGCTCGGCATAACCAACTATTTCGACCGCAACACCATAGGCAGCAGCTATCAGACCATCTACGCCTCGTCCGCCGTTGATCTTGAAATGCAGGTAAGGGTAAGGTGGTGAGAGGAAGATATAACTCCCCCACCAAAAAAACGAACCTAAAACCCACTCCAACATTCCCGAAGAGGGGGTTGGAGTGGGTTTTAGGTTAATTGGGTTGGGTATTATTATCTCAAAACATGTCGAGCACTTTCTTCACGATGGGTGCCATGTCGTAATACTTGTATTCCGCGAGCCGTCCGCCGAAGATGACGCGTTCCTCCCGGTCGGCCAGCTCCTTATAGCGGGCGTACATGGCGTTGTTCGTGTCGTTGTTGATGGGATAGTAGGGTTCCATGCCGTCGCGCCATTCCGTTGAATATTCGCGCGAGATGACCGTCCGCGGACAGCGGTATATCTCGTCGCCGAACATCTCGAAGTGTTTGTGTTCTATGATGCGGGTGTAGGGAACGCTGCGTTCCGTATAGTTCACTACGGCGTTGCCCTGATAGTTCGGCGTGTCGATTGTTTCCTCCTCGAAGCTCACCGTGCGGTATTCCAGATGGCCGAAGCGGAAACCGTAGAACTCGTCGATGCGTCCTGTGAACACGATTTTCTCCGCCATGGCGTCCCAGCGGTCGCGGTCGGCAAAGTAGTCTGCGCCCGTGATGACATCCACACCGCTGAGCAGTCCGTCCGTCAGCCGGTTGTATCCGCCGATGGGGATGCCCTGATAGAGGTCGTTGAAGTAGTTGTTGTCGTAGACGAACCTCACCGGCAGACGCTTGATGATGAACGCCGGAAGCTCCGTGCACGGTCGTCCCCACTGTTTCTCTGTATATCCGCGTATGAGCCGTTCGTAGATGTCGCGTCCGATGAGCATCAGGGCCTGTTCCTCCAGATTGCGCGGCTCGCTGATTCCGGCGGCCTTCATGCGTTCGGCGGCCTCCTGCCGCTGCTCCTCGATGCGGGCCATGGCTTCGGCCGGTGTGGCGACGCCCCACATACGGCTGAAGGTGTTCATGTTGAACGGCAGATTGTATAACTCTCCTTTATAGCGTGCTACGGGCGAGTTGGTGTAGCGGTTGAACTCCACGATGGAGTTGACAAAGTCCCACACCCGTCTGTCGGACGTGTGGAAGATGTGCGCTCCATACTTATGTACGTTGATGCCCTCGATATTCTCGCAGTAGATATTGCCTCCCGTGTGCCGTCTCTTGTCTATGACGAGACAGCGCTTGCCCGCCTGACGGGCCTTGAAAGCAAACACGGCACCGAACAGTCCCGCGCCAACTATCAGATAGTCATATTGTTTCATACGTACGCAAAGGTACGTATATTTTCATGATTGAGCAAGAAAAATAGCGAAACTAATGTCTGTTAGTGTCGAAAAGTTATGGAATGAGTTGTTATTCAGCAGGAATAATAAAACCAACAGTACTGCTGATTGATGAGGCTGTTGGTTATATAATATCATTTGTCTAACGCAAAGTCCGCCAAGATGCGAAGCTGTTCATGATGTTCTTCTTAGCGTTATTATCCATTGTCTTCTGTTTTTCATTTCGATGAGATGAGGATATGAATTAGATGATATTAATGACTGGAATAGATACGGAGTGTTATTGTTTATGTAATGAAAATTATCAAGAATTTAACACTTGAAAATTTCAATTCTGGAGCGTGTCGCCGCCGAAACTTTTACATTCCACAGCCCTTTTCATCCCAAAAACATTCCGCCGCCGACCAACGGGGCCCTCCCGGCTCTGCAACGGGGCTGCCGTTGCCTTGCAACGGAGCCACCGCCGCTCTGCAACGGCAGCCCCGTTGCAGAGCCGTAAGGCCCTTATTGCAAAATAAAAGCGGACAAAAAAATGCACACTTCGGCTGTTTTTATTCTAACTCGCTGTAGTTCAGACTATAAAAGATGCACGCGCAAAACTCACGAATTTGCGGCCATGGGATTTTCATTTCTGAATATTGCAAGGATTTTGAGGTATTTGTCCGAATATTTCCGAGTTTTTAACAGTTCTTTTTTCAACGCAAGGACGCTAAGGGCGAAGATTTAACGGAGACAGATTATTGTCGGAAAGAAGGACAAAAGAAAAAGATTAGATTTTTCTGTAAACCTCCATGAGGTCGCGGCATAGCTTTTCGTCAGAGAAGCGGCGGGCGTATTCCCGTCCGCGTTCGGCCATCCGGCGGCGCAGGCCGTCGTCGGTCCACAGCCGTTCCACGGCCGCGGCCAGTTCCCGCGAGTCATCCGGCGAGACGTAGATGGAGTCCGGGCCGCCCGCTTCCTCCAGACATGAGCCGGTGCAGCCGATGGCCGGTATGCCGGCGGTGATGGCTTCGAGCATCGGTATGCCGAAACCCTCGATGCGCGAGGGGTAGACGAACGCTGTGGCAAGACGGTAGAACGAAGGCAGGTCGGCGTAGGGAACATTGTGGAAGAAGTGGAAACGTGAGGTCAGACCGGTGCTGCTGAGATATTCCTCAATCCGCCTGGTGTAGCCCGTCCGGCGTCCCACGGCGACGACATGGACGTCCAGCCGTTCCAGCGAGTAGCGTTCTTTCATCACGTCAAGCGCCTTGGCCACGAGCATGAGGTTTTTCCGTTCCTCTATACTGCCCACGTAGAGCAGGAAACGCTGCGGAAGATCATATTTCTTGTGGACCCGGCCGAGAGTATCGGAAGCTATCTCACGGCCGAAAACCGGGTCGCATCCCTGATATACGACGTCAATCTTGTCGGCCGGCGTACCGTAGTAGTCCATTATCTCGCGCTTGGTATATTCGCTCACGGCAATCACACGGTCGGCCATCCGGCAGGCCCGGCGGAACTTATAGTTGTAGATTTTCCGGTCTATCAGGTGGTAGTATTCCGGACAGTGGAGGAAAATCAGGTCGTGGATGGTCACTACGCTGCGGCATCCGGCGTGCCGGATGTTCAGCGGCAGCTCGTTGCTCAGGCCGTGGAAGATGTCCATCCCGTCGCGGCGGATGTCCGATGTCACGCCCCATACGCGCCACAGCGACCTCAGCTTCCGCCACATCCACGTCAGCGGGAAGTGCCGATGAAGCTGCTCCACGGTCGGTATCTCGCCGAGAAAGGGCGTGCGCCGCTCATTGGGGATGTAGAGATGATACTCGTTTTGGGGTTCGTGTTGCGACAATATGCGCAACACGAAACGGCTGTAGTTACCCAGTCCTGTGCGGTTCTGTGCCGCCCGTTTGGCGTCAAATCCTATCTTCATCTTTGTCATGTGTTTACAATTGTCCGACAAAACTATCTAAAAAAAACGAGACAACGGCCTCTTTGCACTAAAACTTGTCCATTGCGGCGTGCGAGAGCATGGTTTGCGTGATATAAAAGGACATGAATAAGTATGGTTGCGACCGCCTCGGTTTGGGTGAATCCGTTGTGACCATACGGGAATAAGCAGCATTGTAGGAGTGATGTATGGTTAAGTTTTTCGTCAAAAGACTTTGGCCCTTACGTTTTTATTCTTAATTTTGCGCCATAATTATGCCGGTTGTGATAGCCTGGCCCATATATAATCAGTCATGCGCAGAAATATATTATCTTCACCGCTTTGCATGCTTGTAAATCTGATTGTGGTTTACCTCGTCTACGGAGTATGCAGACTTGCCTATCTGTTGGAGAACTGGAGCACGTTCTCCAATTCCATGAACTTCCATTCGGTCATCGAGACCATACGCGGAGGACTTCTGTTTGACACATCGGCCATCCTCTACACCAACGCCCTCTACATACTTCTCATGCTCTTCCCGCTCCACTACAAGGAGACACGGCTATGGCAGAAGATAGCCAAGTGGGTGTTTATCGTCTGCAACGGGCTCTGCGTGGTCATAAACCTGAGCGACGCGGTCTACTTCAAGTACACTGGCCGCCGTACGACCGTCACCGTATTCTCCGAGTTTGCGGCCGAACACAATCTCGGAGGCATCTTCCTGAACGAGATGGGCCGTCACTGGTATCTGCTTTTGCTCGGCGTCGGACTGATATACGCTATGTGGAGGTTTTATCTCCCGCCATACAGGACTGTTCGTCCGTCGCATGCCGACAGCCGTCCGGAACGTTCCGGACATGACGTCACCAATCCGCTGCGTCTGCGCGGTGTCAAGGCCTGGCTGCTATACTATGCCGTCCAGATAGTGTGTCTCGCCCTGTTCGTCCCGCTCTGTGTGATAGGCATGCGCGGCGGAGCGACCACGGCCGTGCGGCCCATTACCATCAGCAACGCCAATCAGTATGCGGACAACCCGACGATGGCCGCCCTTGTGCTCAACACTCCGTTTTCTCTCATCCGCACCATTGACAAACCGATATTTGTCGTACCCGCATACTACACGCCGGAGGAGTTGGATGCCATCTACACCCCGCTCCATCTGCCTGGCGACAGCCTTGTCGAGAAGCGCAAAAATGTGGTCGTCATCATCATCGAGAGCTTCGGACGGGAGTATATCGGAGGTTACAACAAGTGGTTGGACGGCGGTACCTATAAAGGCTATACGCCGTTTGTCGACTCCCTCATGCAGCACAGTGCGACGTGGCTGTATTCCTATTGCAACGGCCGCAAGAGCATCGACGGTATGCCTTCCATACTCTCGAGCATACCGATGTTTGTCGAACCCTTCTTCCTTACGCCCGCGTCAATGAACAGTGTCAGTGGCATTGCCGGCGAACTGAAGCACAAGGGATATTACTCGGCGTTCTTTCATGGAGCCGAAAACGGGTCGATGGGATTTCAGGCCTTCGCCCGTGCAACCGGTTTCGACAGCTACTTCGGTCGCACGGAGTATAATGCGGACAAGCGTTTCGGCGGCGACAAGGACTTTGACGGAACGTGGGCCATCTGGGACGAGCCGTTCATGCAGTTCTACGCGCTGAAGATGTCTGAGTTCAAGGAACCATTCGTGTCGGCCGTGTTCACCGCTTCGTCGCATCACCCATATACCATTCCTGAGGAATACAAGGACATTTATCCCGAAGAGGGGATCATCATTCATAAGTGCATACGTTACACCGACAACGCCTTGCGCCGCTTCTTTGAGACCGCCCGCCGCCAGTCGTGGTATAAGAACACGCTCTTCGTGCTTACGTCCGACCACACAAATCTCAGCGACCACGACTATTATCAAACCTCACTCGGCGGCTTCTGTTCGCCCGTCATATTCTTCGACCCTGCCGGCGACATCACTCCGGGCATGCGTGATGCCATCGCCCAGCAGATAGACATCATGCCGACAGTGCTTGGTCATTTGGGTTACGACCGTCCGTATGTGGCTTTCGGCTGCGACCTTTTCAGCACGCCGGCCGAAGAGACGTGGGCGGTCAACTATCAGAACGGTATTTATCAGTATGTGAAAGGGGACTATCTGTTGCAGTTTGACGGCAATGCGGTCAAGGGATTATACCGTTTCCGCACCGACCTGCTCCTAAAAAACAATCTCGCGGGACAGGCCGTCCCGGAACAGGAACAGATGGAACGCGAACTGAAAGCCGTCATCCAGTCGTACATGACTCGTATGACGGAAGACAAACTGACAATGGACGGTGTATCAAAATAAGTGGTTAATGATGGTGTCTCAGGATTAGATTCATTCGGGAAGACGGCTGACATCTTGTTGTCACCGTCTTCCCAAGTCATCATAAATGCTTTGCAATATAGCTTTGGCCTTATCCGTACGTGCGGGTGAGGCCTCGTTTGTCGTGTCCTCTATCGGCCGGTCACTGTTGATTCCGTAGACGGTGTGTCCTGTGCTGTCCACGAAGGCCACGCCCTCACGGAAAGAGAATGTCGCAAACGGGTAAGTATATTCCTGACTGAACACGTCGCGGCTGAACTCATACCGGCTGTGATCGATGTGGAGCTGTCCGAGGAGTGTCGCGGCCAGGTCACTTTGGTTCATCAGAGTGGTCACGAGCCGTGGGGTTCTCACGGCACCACCCACCCACAGCATCGTGTTGTGGTGGTGTTGCTCATGGGTTATGTCGGCGGGATACAGAAATCCGTGATCCGGGATGCACACGATTAGCAGATCGCGCCACATTTTGGTATGCTTCATGCGTTCGACAAAGCGTCCCAGACAGTCGTCGGTGAAGGCGAAAGCGTTGGGTATCTGTTCGTCCAGACGCTTGTATGGCACCTCAAAGGGCTCGTGACTGCTGAGTGTGAGGAATCCCACGTGCCACGGCGTGTGTTTCTGTGAAGCGACGATGTCGTAGAGACGGTCGAACGTCACGTCGTCGTTTGCGCCCCACGGATTGTCCTTCTTCTCGCTTTCGGAGAAGTCGACGTCGCTCACAATCGTTCCATAGCCGCCCGTGCGCAGATAGCTCTGCATGTTGGTGAAGTTTATGTCGCCGCCATACAGGAATGTGCTTTTGTAGCCATTGGCATTGAGGCTGGCGGCGATACAGGGCAGCGTGCGGCTCTTCACCGGCAGTTTCATTACCGAAAGGGTCGGGAAGGCGAGATAACCGCTCAGCGCGGCAATCATGCCACGGTCGGTGCGGTAGCTGTTGGAGTAGCAGTTGGAGAACATTATGCCCTCCCGTGCCAGCTGGTTGTAGCATGGCGTGATGTCTGGACGTCCGCCGACGGCTTCAACGATTTGTCCGCCGAAGCTCTCCATGAGTATGATGATGATGTTGGGACGTGTGGTGTTGAGCAGCGACGTGGTGTCGGTCGGTGTAGCCGGATAAAGACCGTCGAACAGTGTCGCGCGTCGCTGTTCGTCGAAATAGTCGAATTCGTCGGCATAGTTATCTGCCTTGCCTACTGAATACAGCAGACTGAAACACGGGTTGACGGCCGCATGGTTGAGATATTCATCCTCGCTGAAGTAGACCTTTCCTATGTTTGTAGTCGACTCGCCGAGGCCTCCACGTATGGATATGGCCAATGGGGCGATGATGATCACGAGTGCGAGTGTGGCCAGTGTCTTTTCCTTGGTTTTCCCAATCGGTGCAATGGTCTCTGGTGTTACCGCCCGCATGCAGACGAAGAGCACGCCGGCGTAGATCAGTGTGGCTATCACGCGCAGCACGACATAACCCGTCGACACACTGGCCAGTGCTTCCCCTGGGGAATCCGTATAATAGAATATGGTTGCGTCGAGCTTGAACTTCCAGAACGGATACAGCGATGTGTCGACAACGAAACATATTGCCGTGACCGCGGCCACCACAATATAATAGAGTGTCATCCACCTGCGCAGCCGCACATTGGCATGCAACCAGAATGTCGCCATGACTGTGAGCAGGGGCAGGGATATGAGATAGCCTGTGACGGGAATGTCAAGCAGTAGTCCGTGGAGCATGGTGTCAAGCACGTTGTCTATGCCGTAGGTGGAGTTTTCGGGCACAGTGGCCAGCATGAATATTGGTTTTTGAAGGACAAAAACCAATACCAGCAGCATATATAGTCTGACGAGATATGTTATCCTTGTTTTCATTATCTTATGGTTTGGTTCATTTGCGGACGGTCTTCAACCGGAGCATCAGCAGTACGAAATAGAGTCGTGGCAGCAGTCGCAGTCTGTCGAGCGGGCCGTCAAGTTCCTTGATGATGGCGACATTCTGTCGGATGCCGTCTGCACGGCGTGTGTTGGAGATGCCTCCCGTGTCAAAGAGGGCCACGGGAAAATCGAGCTTGAGAAACGTGCGGCCCTCTTTCCACATCTGCTTGAAGAACTTGAAGTCGGCTGACATCGTATATCGCGTGTCAAACGGCTGTCGGCGCAAGCACTCTGTTCTCACGAACGAGCTCTGATGACAGAAAAACATGCGGTGGGCGTTGTGAGCCGTTTCGGCCGGTTTGACATACGGCAGCCCGTCGCGGCCAGTCTTGACCACATCACCGTAGATGATGTCGGCGTCGTTATTGCAGCTGAAGACGCGCGAGAGGATGTCGGTCGCGGCAAACTCGTCTCCGGCGTTCATGAAGATGCAATATTCTCCCGTAGCCATTGTGACGCCCTTGTTCATTGCGTCATATATACCCTCGTCCGGTTCTGACACGCTCTTGTCCACCACGTCGCCCATTTCTCTCAGGACGTCCGCTGTCCTGTCCGTCGACGCGCCGTCGACGACAACGACCTCCATGTCCGTATAGTCCTGCCGCGCGATGTTCCGCAATGTCTTTTCGAGTGCGTCCGCCACGTTCCGGCACACGGTGATTATGCTGACTTTTGGGGTTTTTGCCATATCAAATAGAGAATATTGTTTCAACGTTGCAAATTTAGATAAAAATAGTGAGATTTTTACACCGCCAGAATGAAAAACAAGGTTGGCGCCTTGATTTCTGTCCCCTCATGCGTGTCCTTAGTCACAATTTTATTAATTTGGAGGGACATCAAAAACAACAGACAGGTAGCCTCATTCCCCTCCCCATTTTTTTAGGGTGGGAGGGGCTGCGAGGATGACGGGCTTTTTTAAGGGGGTGCAGCTTATAGGTGGGCTCCGTTTACCATAGCTTCTCGGTAACAAATTCGCTTTTCTTTCGTTTATGAAACGGATTTGTTGTATCTTTGCAATAAGATAAAGAAATAACAGGCTACATGAGAAAACCACGTCGCATCTCCATACAGACGATAGAAGAGAACAGTACCTCCTACGCCATATACAAGGCCCGCAGGGATGTCGACCGCATTGTTGCGTCATGCGGTTATAAGCCGCTTGTCTTTGGAAGCCGCTCGCCCATCGGACTCTGTCGCGTCCTGAAGCGCCACTATGACATCGGCAGTCTGAAGTGGAGGATACGACGCGATGACACTGTCTTCTTTCAGTTTCCGTGGATACACAACAACAAGCGCGAGTTTTACGCCAACCTTTTTGCTTCCGGTGCCAAGGTGAGATGTATCATCCACGACATAGACTCCCTGCGCACGAACGACAGCAGACTGGCGGCGCAGGAGATGGATGTGCTCCGGCGGTGCGACATGGTCATAGCTCACACTCCCGCCATGAAGAAATGGCTCGTCGGACAGGATATCGACGAACGACGGATAGAGGTGCTAAACGTGTTCGGATATATCACCGACACACCCATGATAGAGGAGGGCGACCCTGGCGACACCACAATCGTATTTGCCGGCAACATGGCCAAGAGCCCGTTTGTCAAGCAGTTGCACAGTGTGGCCGGCGACAACGTAAAATACCATATTTACGGCAACGTCACCGACGACTTCCTGGACAGCGATGGCGTCATCTACAAGGGCAGCTTTGCTCCGGAACATCCGGAGGTGAAGGAAGGCAACTGGGGACTTGTCTGGGACGGAGACCGCACGGACACCTGCAACGGGCTCATGGGCAACTATCTCCGGTACAACTCATCCCACAAGATAGCCCTCTATCTCGCGTTGGGGCTACCGGTCATTGTCTGGAGCGAGTCGTCGCTCAAAGACTTTATTGTCGGCAACGGCCTCGGCATTGCGGTTGATTCGCTCGACCGGATAGAGGAGACCGTCGCGGGGCTGTCCGGTGAGGAACGACGGACGATGGCGGAACGCGTCAGAGACTATGCGCAGACGGTCAGAAGCGGCGACACGATACGAGGGATTGTCGCCCGGGACGACTGACAACAGAAAGATACAACATCACGACAAAATCATGGCAAACTATAACATCAGGGAGCTGCAGCTCCACATCAAAGACATGCTCCTCGCTTTCCATAAGATATGCGAGGAACACGATTTACATTACTACATGCTGTTCGGGACGATGCTCGGAGCCGTACGTCACAAAGGATTTATTCCGTGGGACGACGATATTGACGTGGGGCTGCCCCGTCCGGAGTATGAATTGCTTATCAAGCATGCCAAGGAGTGGTTTCCCGAGCCATACGAGTTTGTCTGCCACGAGACCGATGAGCGTTTTCTTGGCGGCATCGGCAAGATGCAGGATGCGGGTACGACTCTGATAGAGCGCAGCCATGTCAGATATGTTGGCGGGGTATATATCGACATTTTCCCATTGGACGGCATATCAGCCTCACCCATTGCTCAGCGCATACAGTACTTGCGGTATGAATATTACAAAAAGGTCATATACTTCCTCCTGCGCGACCCTTTCAAACATGGTCACGGCCCAAGTTCATGGCTGCCGCGACTGGTTCAGGCTGTCTATTCGGACAAGGGCGCGATGAGACGGTTTAAGAAAGTGATGACCCGCTACCCCTACGACCGGAGCACCTGGGTGAGCGCACTCAACGACGGCATGACGAGCGTGATGCCCAAGTCCGTGATAGGCCGTCCGACACCGATAGAGTTTGAGGGAGAGACGGTCATGGGTGTGGAACAGCCGGACGAATATCTGACGAGAGAGTTTGGTGACTATATGCAGATACCCAAAGAGGAAAACCGTGTGAGCCACAACTTCCACTACCTGAACCTCAAACAGCCGTACAGAGAGTATCTGAAAGAGAAAGGAGCAAAGAAATGAACAACAGAAACGACAGAATCTCGGTCGTCATCAACACCTACAACGCGGAAGAACATCTGCGCAAGGTGCTGGAGGCCGTGAAAGACTTTGATGAGACGGTCGTGTGCGACATGGAGAGCACTGACTCAACGAGAGAGATAGCCGCAGAATACGGTTGCCGGATAGTGACCTTTCCGAAAGCAGACCACAAGAGTGCCGAACCGGCACGCACTTTCGCCATCCAGAGCGCATCGTCACCGTGGGTGCTCGTGGTCGACGCAGACGAGATCATACCGGACGCATTGCGCGAATATCTGTATAGGCGTATCAAGGACGCAGACTGTCCGCAAGGCTTGTTTATCCCGAGGCAAGGCATGTTCATGTCACAAGTGATGCACCTTTCCTACCCGGACTACCAACTGCGGTTCTTCGTCCGCGAAGGGACAGTATGGCCGCCATACGTCCACACATTTCCCGTGGTCAAAGGCCGTGTGGAGAAGATACCGCGCGGACGCCACGATCTTGCCATGATGCATCTGGCCAACGACTCCATACACAGCATACTCCACAAGACAAACGAATATACCGACAATGAAGCGATAAAGAAAGCGAAAAAAAACTACGGACTCGTGGCGTTGATATGCCGCCCGGCTTTCAGGTTTTTCAAATCCTACATACTGAAAGGGGCGTGGCGAGACGGCCGTGCCGGACTGATAAAAGCCGGATTGAACAGCTTCTATCAGTTTGTTGTGGTAGCAAAAATGATGGAAAACAAACGCAACGGGAAATAAGATAAAAGTCCTGCAACCGGCCGGTTGCAGGACTTTTATCTTATTTCCCGTCACATATTCTTGATCTGCTCCTTGAGCCATGACGAGGAGATTCCTTCGGTGCGCGGCAGAACGACAACCTCTTTACCATTGTCGCGACACCACTGTATGGCCTTTTGGAAACCCTCGTGGTTTTGGTCCGGACCGACGACAAAGACATCAAAACTGATGTCACGGACGATGTCCCTGACATCACTATAGGGCACCACTTCATCCACAAACCGCACGGCCTTGACCATATACATTCGCTCTTCGGTCGAATAGACAAGGTTTGCCTCGGGCTTGAACTTGGTTACAACTTCTGATTCCTGAACGGCGACCGTGAGATGGTCACCAAGTTTGCGGGCACGACGGAACAGATGGACGTGGCCTATATGAAGCAGGTCGTAGACTCCGACAGTGAAAACTTTCTTCATGGCTGTCATTTGAGTATTTTGTTAGGAAACATGCGGTTGACAAGATTGATAAGACGGCGATTTATCTTCGGTTTCTTTATGCGGAGAGGGAGTCGGGAACATGTTTCCGTGTCTATATGTCCGATCTCCTCACCGACAGTCCAACCGTTGATATGGGACTGCACGAGGAAGTCGGAGATATAGGCCGTCCAGCCATCCTTGTTGCCCCAGTAGTGGCCCACCCATGGTGTGGCGGGATGCAACGTCAGATATTCGGCCATCGCGACAGAGAACGAATATTGTTCGGCTATGAAACAGATGCCGTCCAGCCGCAATATCATGTTGCACAGCTCCAATGTCAATGGCAACACATCATTAAGCTTTTCCTTCGGTATGCCAATCACACCGGAGTTCCACATATTGTGCGCCAAGGACAGGCGGGAGCCGGTGTCGCCGATGTTTTTGCCCTTGATGATATTCCACATTCGCAACGACTTGCCCTTCATCTGTGAAGGATGGCCTTCGTCATTGTACATCACACCTTGGCCGTTGTCAAGCAGAGTCCTTATCTCGTCCATCTTGCGACAGAAGCATGTGTCGCAGTCGATAAAGAGCAGATGTCTGTCGGGATTGGCCTTGGCACTCTCCATCACCGCCTTTATCTTCACGAGAAATACATATCCGGTGTCTTCAATCATGTTGGCGATGTCCTCTTTACTCAGAACGGCGAAACGGATGTGATGCTCCAACCGCTTGTAATACTCGGGATGGTCGGTATAGATGGTCACGGTGTCGTCCTCATTCTTATACTTCAATATGGTAAGAATGGCGAAATAGGTTTGTATGTGAAGTGCGGTATTGTTGCCAAAGCAAAGTAGCAATATGTTCATGTTGTTTCGTTTGTTATTCAATATTGTGCGTTATGTTATGTAGTGATAGTGAAACAGGTGTGTGATTGATGTGTCATCTGTCAGGAAAAGCCCTTCGTCATTCGATTCGTCTGAAGAGTGTGTCGAAGTTACGGAACATGATGTCGCCGTCAGCTGGCGTCTTGTCATAAATCCACATTATCGGACGGTCGTGATACATGGCCGCAACGAGGGAGAATGTGCTCGGCGCGCCCATGATATAGTCGCACTCGGAGAGCAGACACAGGTCTTCGGCGGGATTGCCGGCGGGGAAAAAGAGATTTGTCGTCGGCAGGGCGGCAGCGTAGACGGTATGGTCTAAGGATGGGTCGTTGCCGCAAATGAACACGTTGATGTTGCGTTCTGGATGTTCTTCCGCAAAGCGACGGATATATCCGATATATGTGGCATCGTCGAAATAGTAACGTCCTCCCTTCCACGTCTTGTAGTCACCGCGGCGTATGTGTATTCCGAGGTTGAGGTCGTCCGCCGCCGTCGCGGCATCGAGATACGACCGCGTCTTGTCGAGTATGCTCTTCTTGAACGCAAAGAGGTCCAGAATCTCCCGCTTGTACTTTAGAAACAAGTCATAGAAACGCACATACCAACCTTCCAACAGGACATTTCCTGCAGCCTCGAGACGTCTTTCCTTCTCTGTCGTATCTTCGTCCGCGTGGTGAAAACTCACAACGGGCATAATCCCCCACTTCGCCATATATTTGGCAAAGAGGTAAGTGAAGAAGTTGTGGTAGTGGGTGGAGCAAATGTGGAAGTATTGATATTTGTAGCAAAAACGCATCGAGACGCTCTTGCGTCCATGTTCACGTGCCCAGGCATAAGCATGCCCGTATTGCAGCATATTGTTGCACATTCGGCCTTTGTCCCTTACAAATATCATATTAATTGCTTTTCGTTACAAAATTAATCATTTCCCACAACAAAACAAACAAAAATATGGATAACTTTTGAATTGTCAACCAATATGCTATTAGAATCTGCTTGACAAGAACAACGTTCTCGTTATAAATATTTTGATGGGATTGAGGATGTATCTCTCGATGACATCAATATATAATGCTTGTGTGGGATTAATACTTCTCCGTCATTGTTGAGATATTCTCGACGCCACGACTGCCTGCCCGCCAGCATGTATTTTCTCCATCTTTTCGGGTATCAGACAGTATCGGAGCAGATTGTCTGATGTACACACACATGCCGTAAGCACAGATTGGTTGTGCCGGTGTGCTTTGAAGCGAGTCTTCATAATTATGATCTCCATACGTGATAAATATTCTTTTCATAATTACTATAGCCTGCTGAGCATACGTTTTTGCTCTTCAATAGTGTATAATCTGTTGAAGTCTTCCCGAGTGCGTTTCCATCTGTTGTGACTCCACAGCCAATATTGCGGAGCTCTGTTGATGTTTTCTT
Organism: uncultured Prevotella sp.; assembly: GCA_947177775.1. Classification (GTDB taxonomy): domain Bacteria; phylum Bacteroidota; class Bacteroidia; order Bacteroidales; family Bacteroidaceae; genus Prevotella. The sequence goes on along the minus strand of CAMWVS010000031.1, from coordinate 14,859 downwards.
CCAATAGTCTGAAATATTCTTTGGTTATGAAGAATTTTTTGTCTTCTGTTTCGGGGACATCAATTCTTCTTATGACGCACTTGTAATATCCTCTTTTGGGACGTGTAATGTCACCATAATAGGCTTTGGCGTTTGTGATGGAAGTTATCTTTTCCGCTCCAGTAAACACCGGTGTATCGTGGTTCAGAAAGTCAACCCAGCAGTGGACATTGTGCAGTCCCGGAACTTGGTCTGCGATATATCCCACAATATTTATCTTGTTGCTTCGCTTCCATGATACAATAGTTCTGAAACTTTTGTCCATTTCAATGTTCTTCGCACCAAAACGGCTTCTTAACTTAAGAAAGAGAGAATCTATACGTTCGTTTTCGAGAGGATGATATATCTGTGCGCATATACCGTTATCGACATGAAGAGGCAATGATGTTATCCATTCCCAGTTGCAGTAATGTCCAAGATACATCGAGCATGTCTCACCGTTATTGAAGTCCTTTTGAATCATATCCACCCCCTCAAACGTCATTCTCCTCTTTATCTCTTTCTCACTCATAGAGAACAGTTTTATGGTCTCGACAATGTAGTCACAGAACCATGAATAGAAGCCCTTTTCTATCTTTATTATTTCGGCCTGCGTTTTGTCTGGGAATGAATCTGTCAGGTTTTTGCGTACAATGTGACGTCTGTATTTTACTATATAGTAGATAAGATAAAATATGCCGTCAGAAAGTATGTATAGTAATTTGAGTGGCAGTAGTGACAGTGCATACCACAGACCGAAAACTATATAATACAGACACGTAATCATACTTTTAAAACAGATATCAATTTAGTCGATACAATCGGTGTTTTATACTTTTTGCATATCTTTCAGCTTCTTGTAGTAGCCGTCCATTGCGATCAGCTCGTCGTGGGTTCCGCGTTCCACTATTTCTCCTTCGTGGATGACACAGATTTCGTCGGCGCTGTGGATGGTGGAGAGCCGGTGGGCGATGGCCACGGTGGTGCGGGTCTTCATGAGCCGTTCGAGGGCTTCCTGAACGAGGCGCTCGCTTTCGGTGTCGAGGGCTGATGTCGCCTCGTCGAGGATAAGGATGGGCGGGTTCTTGAGGATGGCGCGGGCGATGCTGACGCGCTGGCGCTGTCCGCCGGAGAGGCGTCCGCCGCGGTCGCCGATGCCGGTGTCGAACTGGTGTTCGGACTCCATGATGAAGTCGTAGGCGTTGGCAATCTTTGCCGCTTCCTCTATCTGCTCCTGTGTGGCGTTGTCAACGCCGAAGGCTATGTTGTTGCGGAAGGAGTCGTTGAAGAGGATTGCTTCCTGGTTGACGTTGCCGATGAGCTGGCGCAGGTCGTGTATGCCGAGGTCCTTGACGTTGATGCCGTCAATGAGCACTTCGCCTTCCTGCACGTCATAGTAGCGCGGGATGAGGTCGACGAGTGTCGATTTTCCGCCGCCGCTCTGTCCCACGAGGGCCACGGTCTTGCCTTTCTCGATGGTCAGGTTGATGTTGCGGAGCACCCAGCGCGTGCGTGTCGGATCTTCGGGATGGTGGTTGTAGGCGAAAGAGACGTTGCGGAACTCTATCTTGTGCTTGAATTCCGGCAGTGGAACCGGTTTTTCCGGTGCCTTTATCGGGTTCTCGGCCTTGAGTATCTTGTTGACGCGGTCCATTGAGGCGAGTCCGCGCGGTATGTTGTAGCTGGCCTTGACGAACTCCTTGAGCGGGTTGATGATGCTGTAGAGTATGACGAGGTAGTAGATGAATGTGGGTCCGGAGATGGTCGACTTGTTGAGCACGAGTATTCCGCCGAACCACAGCACGATGACGATGAGCACCGTTCCGAGGAATTCGCTCATGGGGTGGGCCAGCTGTATGCGGATGGTCATGTTCTTGAGCGTGTTCCGGTGGAGGTTGTTGATGTGGTCGAAGCGTTTGTTCATCTTCTCTTCGGCGCAGAAGGCCTTGATGATCCGCAGTCCGCCGAGGGTCTCCTCAACCTGGCTGATGGTGTCGCTCCAGAGTGCCTGTACGTTGAGTGACTGTGCTTTGAGCTTGCGGCTGATGATTCCCATGAGCCATCCCATGAAGGGCACGACGATGAGGGTGAAGAGCGTGAGCTCCCAGCTGATGAAGAACAGTGTGACAACGTAGCTGACGATGAGGATGGGGTTTTTGAAGAGCATGTCGAGCGACGACATGATTGATGCTTCCACTTCGTTGACGTCGCCGGTGATGCGGGCGATGATGTCTCCCTTGCGCTCTTCGGTGAAGAAGCCTAATGGCAGTGCCGTGATCTTGAAGTAGATCATGTTTCGGATGTCACGCACGATGCCGGTGCGTATCGGTACGACGAAGGCCGACGCTCCGAAGTAGAGTCCGGTCTTGATCATCGTGGTCAGGCAGAGGAACATTCCGATGGCGAAGAGTGCCGTGACGGCTCCCCACTGGTCTATCATCTGGCAGACGTAGTAGTTGAGGTTGTTGAACGCCCAGTCCTTGAAGTTGCCGTCGCCCCAGGCCATGGGACTTGTGACCCGTTTCTCGTCTATCTTGAAGAGAATCTGGAGGATTGGTATCAGCGCGGCGAATGAGAAGATGTTCATTGCGGCTGAAAGGATGTTGCATGCTATCGAAGCGACAAGATACTTCTTGTATGGCGGCAGGAAGCGCCACATTATCTTTAGGAATTCTTTGACCATCGTTCTTTCTCTGGAGTTGAAGGAGTTAAATGGAGTTATCCGGAGTTATGGCTCCCTGCGGTCGCTCGGGAGTTTAAGCCGGTGGCAGACTAAAGGTTTCAATAGTTGACCGGCGGCGCCCTTTGATATTTTCCTTAGTATAGCTCCTTCAATGTCTTTTTGTTATTTCTTTTATTCTTTATTCAATGATTTCTCCGAACAGTGTTGCGCTGGTGCTGTCTGTGATTCTCACGCGCACGGTCTGGCCGACGTGACACTGTCCTTTGTCGAACACAACCATCTTGTTCTGCTCCGTCCGTCCGCACATCTGTTCCCGTGAGCGCTTGCTGTAGCCTTCCACGAGCACGCGGAATTCGCGGCCCACGTCGCGTCTGTTGGCCGCGGCGGACAGTTCGGTCTGGAGTTGTATCATCTCGTTGAGACGTCTGATCTTCACGTCCTCCGGCACGTCGTCGGGGAGGTGTTTTGAGGCGTAGGTGCCCGGACGCTCGCTGTATTTGAACATGAAAGCGGAGTCGTAGCCCACCTCGCGCATCAGCGAGAGCGACATCTGGTGGTCCTCCTCGGTCTCACTGTGGTAGCCTACGAAGATGTCTGTCGTTATGGCGCAGTCGGGGACAATGCGCCTGATGGCCGCCACGCGGTCAAGATACCATTCGCGGGTGTACTTGCGGTTCATCAGTTTCAATATCCTGTTGCTTCCGCTCTGCACCGGCAGATGGATGTGGCGGCAGACGTTGGGTTCTTCGGCTATGACTCGCAGTGTCTCGTCGCTCATGTCCTTGGGATGGCTCGTTGTGAAGCGCACGCGCATCCCGGGGACGGCACGGGCTACCATGCGCAACAGAGAGGCGAAATCGAGGCCTGAGGCCGGGCCCCCCTCGGTCCCCCCAAGGGGGGAAGAGCTGGCGCCGTTCGAAGTTGCACCGGCGTCTGCTACAGATATATTGTTCTGATTTGTTTCTATATTATTTTCCGCCACGTCCGAGGCCGCAGGTCTCTCTGTTTCGTTGGCCGTGGAGCCGGAAAGAACGTCCGAGGCCGCAGGTCTCTCTGTTTCGTTGGCCGTGGAGCCGGAAAGAACGTCCGAAGCCACGGGTCTCTCCCCCTTGGGGGAGCCGGAGGGGGCCGCCTTATATGAGTTGACGTTCTGTCCCAGCAGCGTCACCTCTTTATATCCGCGGTCGCTGAGGTCGCGCACTTCGCGCAGTATGCTTTCTACGTCGCGGCTGCGTTCGCGTCCTCGTGTGTAGGGCACGATGCAATAGTGGCAGAAGTTGTTGCATCCTCTCATGATGCTGACAAATCCTCCTGTTCTTGCTCCGTGAAGCCTTTGCGGAACGACGTCGCGATAGGTTTCGGTTGTTGACAGTTCTATGTTGATGGCTTTGTGGCCCGTTTCAACCTGTGCGATGAGGTCAGGCAGCGACATGTATGCGTCGGGTCCGGCCACGAGGTCTGCTCCGTGGCGGTCTATCAGTTCTTCGCGCACACGTTCGGCCATACATCCCAATATGCCGACAATGAGTTTCCGTCCTTTGCGGCGTTCGGCGTTGAGCGTTTCGAGGCGATGGATGATTTTCTGTTCTGCGTTGTCGCGGACAGAACATGTATTCAGTAGCACGGCGTCGGCGTCGGCTATATCCTCACATAGGTCATATCCGGCCATCTTCATCACCGAAGCCACGACCTCCGAATCGGCCACATTCATCTGGCATCCGTAGGTCTCGATAAACAGTTTTTTCATCCTTAGAATTATATAATTTGCTGCAAAGTTAACTTATTTTGAGTGTATTGCCAAAATAAAAGGGGAAAAATATACCCGTGCCGCACGGCTCTTTCATTTAACGAAACGTCTATATGTATTTTCATCCTGTTATTTACATGAGTGAACTATATGAGACGTTAGATGAAAGAGCCGTGCCCGCGCCGGATTCAAACGGCGTGTCCGTCGCTCTGCAGTCTTGTCTGGTGTGGTTCTGTCCGGTCTCTGTTTCCGTTTCCGTTGTTCCGGCCATTATTTCCGTTGTTCCGGCCATTATTTCCGTTGTTTCGGCTTTTTGCGGTCGTTCTTGATTTTTATGACCGTGATGATTGCACTGGCCACGGTTGTGATGGTGTTTGTGACTACGAGCGGGATGTTGCCGAGAATCAGTCCCTGGATGACGAAGAACATGCTTCCGGCGCCAAGGGCGAGGAAGGTCGGCATGGCTATTCCGTCGGTGTCCTGTGTACGGATGGTGTGGTAGGCCTGGGGCAGATAGCCGCAGACCATACAGAGGGCCGCTATTGAGCCTATTATGTTTGCTGCAAATTCATTCATAGGCTGCAAATCTACGAATATTTTTTGTAGAGACGAAACTTTTAACATTAAATCACGTGGGAGAGTCCCTTCCCGTCTCCCCGTCTCCTCCTTCCGGGTGGGTTTTAGGGGATGGGGACGGGACGCCGGTTCGGATGTCGGTTTGGGGCTTTATCTGATTATTTCATTGCAGAGTAATTCATAATTCGTAATTTATTAGTAATTTTGCAGCGGACTATTCATACATAATTAAATATAAAAGACAATGGCAAAGAAAGCATTACTGATGATTCTCGACGGATGGGGAATCGGAAAACATGGCTGCGGTGACGTTATCTTCAACACGCCCACGCCATATCTCGACTATCTCACGGCCGTCAGCGCCCACTCACAGCTGGAGGCTTCGGGAGAAAACGTAGGTCTGCCTGACGGACAGATGGGAAACTCGGAGGTGGGACACCTCAATATCGGCGCAGGACGCGTGGTATATCAGGACCTCGTGAAAATCAACCGTGCATGCAAGGACGGCTCCATTCTCCAGAATCCCGGAATCGTAGCTGCCTACACTTACGCCCGTGACAACGGAAAGAAGCTCCACCTGATGGGTCTGACCAGCAACGGCGGCGTCCACTCGTCACTGGACCATCTGAAGAAGCTCATCGAAATAGGCAAGGAATACGGACTGAAGGAGACCTACGTCCACTGCTTCATGGACGGCCGCGACACCGACCCGAAGAGCGGTGCCGGATTTATCAGCGAGATTGACGCTGTGTGTCGTGAGAACGGCGCACACATAGCCAGCATCGTGGGCCGCTTCTACGCTATGGACCGTGACAAGCGCTGGAATCGTGTCAAGGAAGCCTACGACCTCATTGTCAGCGGCACAGGCACAAAGGCCGACGACATGGTCAAGGCCGTTGAGGCAAGCTATGCCGAGGGTGTGACCGACGAGTTCATCAAGCCCATCAGCAATGCCACCGTCGACGGTACAATCACCGAGGGTGACGTTGTCATCTTCTTCAACTTCCGCAACGACCGTGCAAAGGAACTCACACAGGTGCTCACACAGCAGGACATGCCGGAGGAAGGCATGAAGACCATCCCCGGACTGCGTTACTACTGCATGACACCCTACGACGCTTCGTTCACCGGCGTGGAGATTCTCTTCCCCAAGGAGAACGTCGGAAACACGCTGGGCGAATATCTCAGCTCTCAGGGAAAGCGTCAGCTCCACACGGCCGAGACGGAGAAGTATGCTCACGTGACTTTCTTCTTCAACGGCGGACGCGAGCAACCCTACGAGGGCGAGGACCGCATACTCGTTCCATCACCCAAAGTCGCCACCTACGACCTGAAGCCGGAGATGAGCGCATACGAGGTGAAGGACAAGCTCGTCGGCGCAATCAACACTCAGGAGTATGACTTCATCGTTGTCAACTTCGCCAACGGTGACATGGTCGGCCACACCGGTGTCTACAACGCCATAGCCAAGGCCGTTCATGCCGTCGACAACTGCGTCCGCGAGGTCATCGAGGCCGCCAAGGCCAACGACTATGAGGCCATCATCATTGCTGACCACGGCAACGCCGACAACGCTGTCAACGAGGACGGAAGTCCGAACACGGCCCACTCGCTCAACCCCGTGCCGTTCATCTACGTGACCGACAATAATTCGGCCAAGGTCAAGAACGGCCGTCTGGCTGACGTTGCTCCCTCTATCCTCCATATCATGGGACTGGAGAAGCCGGCCGACATGACGGGCGAGAACCTGATATACTAACACCCATTCAGCCCTCCAGACGGGCGAGAGCTTGAAATGCTTTAAGGGAGACACAATGTAGCGGATTATGTAGTCTAAAGATTATTCAAGCGGACTGCAGGTCCGCTACATTTCGATTTGATGCAGCGTATCTCGATTTGATGTAGCGCATCTCGATTTGATGTAGTGATGCAGCGCATTCATCCTTCCCATTATTCCCATCTCTCCCATCCCTCTCATCCCTCCCAAAATACTCCTCTCTCTCCTCAAAAAACAAAAAGAATGAAAAAAATCGTATTACTCACCGGAGCCGGCATGTCGGCGGAAAGCGGCATAAAGACGTTCCGCGACTCTGACGGACTGTGGGAGAACTATCCCGTGGAGCAGGTTGCCTCCCACGACGGCTGGCTGGCCGACCCGACGCTGGTCACCGAGTTCTATAACGCGCGGCGCAGCGAGCTGGTCAAGACCGGCCCGAACGACGGCCACCGTCTTGTGGCGGCGCTGGAAAAAGACTATGACGTGACGGTGGTGACCCAGAACGTGGACAATCTTCACGAGCAGGCCGGGTCGTCACGCGTAATCCATCTCCACGGCGAGCTGATGAAAGTCTGCTCCAGCCGCGACACGGAAGATCCGCGCTACTGGCAGACGCTGACGGCAGCCGATTGCCGCGTCGAACCGGGAACGAAAGCGGGCGACGGCTCGCTGCTGCGGCCCTACATCGTGTTCTTTGGCGAGGCAGTGCCCAATATCAGCGTCGCTGCGGACCATGCCGCCGAGGCCGACATATTCATCATCATCGGCACGTCGCTCAATGTCTATCCCGCCGCCGGACTGCTCCACTACGTCCGTCCCGGTGTCCCCGTCTATCTGATAGACCCCAAACCGGTCAGAACGTCCGGAAACCATGATGTCAGGCAGATAATGAAGGGAGCGTCGGAAGGAATGAAAGAGCTGATTTCAGTTCTAAATAATGAACAATGATTTGCGTCCCGAAGCAAATCATTGTTCATTATTTAGATTTTATAATTTAGACGAAATGATTAGGCCAGCAGCCTAATCATTTCGTCTATCGTGTGAACCGACTGACCGTTGAATGAATATGCGTCAGCGGTGATCGTGACATGTATGTCCGCCGATTGTTGCGTTTCGTTCTGACAGGAACCGGCATGCTCCTTACATGTTTCATAGTTTTCCTCCGCACTTATTCCGTTGCGCAGAAGCGCTTTGCGTACCATGGCCACGCGGCGGGCGTCGGCACCGGCTGCGACGGTCAGGCGGGCCCTCCTGTCCGTCGTGTGATTGAGCGTGAAGAGTCCCGTCATCGCGTCGAACGTGATGCTGCTGTTTTCGAAGAAAGCCGGCAGCCGGCCGTTGAGGGCAAGGTCCTCGGGCGTTCCCGTGGTGACACCGCTGCGCGACATGAGCCACACCGTGTCCGCAATCTGAAGGGCCAGCTCTACGTCGTGGGTGGAAAGAAACACCGTCTTCCCCATCTCGCGGCTGATACGGTGGAGGAGCTGCATGGTTTCAATCTTGCTCGGATAGTCGAGAAAGGCGGTCGGCTCGTCGAGGATAATGACCGGTGTCTGCTGGGCCAGCGCCTTGGCAATCATTACCTTCTGGCGCTCGCCGTCGCTCAGCGTGCCGACCATGCGGCGGGCAATCGCCGTGATTCCTGTCAGCGCTATGGCCTCGTCAACAATATCCATGTCGGCAGCGGAACAGCGTCCCCAGAATCCGGTGTACGGCGAGCGGCCCATGGCCACCATCTGTCGGACGGTCATGTTGTGGATGTCGGGCTTGTCAGTCAGTACGATGCCGATGGTGCGGGCCAGTCGGCTGTCGCTGTAGTCGTCCAGCTTCGTCTCCGCGACATATATATGGCCGGAAAGCCTGGGCTGGAATGCCGCCATCGTGCGCAGAAGCGTGCTCTTGCCAACGCCGTTCGCCCCGAGCAGACATGTCAGCTCACCCTCGCGGACGGCTGCGCAGATGTCCGTGACCACTGCGGCGACGTTGCCGTTCGTCCTGTAGCCTATCGTCAGATGGTCCAGCCGTATGGTTTCCTTTGCTTTCTTCATACAGTCTTTCTCTTATTTATTATATGTTATACGTGTGAACGCATTTATTATATGTTATACATGTGAACGCAAAGGCTCAAAGTCTGTTCTCTTGCAATATGAGCCTTCGCGCCATTCTTCGCGCTCTCGCGTCTGATAAACTCTTTCCAATCTGCTATGTCACAATGCGGAACCTCCTTATCAGCTCGGCGAACAGCGCGTTTTCCTTCAGCACTTCCACGTTGCCCGTCATGATCATCTGGCGGCGGGCTCTCGTGAGGGCCACGTTGAGCTTGCGGTCTATCGTGCGGCCGTTTTCGGTGAAGCAGTTGGCCGTCAGGAAAGCCAGCTGGCTGCGGCGCTGGACGGTGAAGGAATAGATGATGACGTCGCGCTGGCTGCCCTGATAGCGCTCCACGGTGTCGATGGAGATGCAGTCGGCCTCGGCAACGCCGGCCTTCACGAGCTCACCGCGTATGGCCGCAATCTGATTGCGGTAGGGCACGATGATGCCGATGGTGCGCCCGGAGTCAAACCGTTCGCCGTAGAAGCGGCGGATGCGTGCCACGAGGTCGGCCACGATGCGTGCCTCGCTCATGTTGACCTTGTCTGATGACGACTCGTCGCGGCATGGGGCGGACGGAATGAACATCATGCGGTGGCGTTTGAGCATGTCGTCCGCGGTGTCACGCGACGGCAGGTCGTAGCCCAGCGTGTCTTCCTTCTGGTGGGGACACGGCACGGGCGTGAGCCGCTCGCCGGCGTAGAACATCTCACAGGCAAAGGCGGCGACGTCGGGGTGCATGCGTCCGTGGCGGCGCAGTATGCCCACGGTGTGGCTGCGTCCGGAGCGCCGTTCGATGTCGATGAGCCGTTCGAAGAGCGACCGGCGGCAGTCCGTCAGGCCGATGGCGTGAAGCAGCGGGTTGTCAACGCGGGAATCCTGTTCCGATTGCTGGACGACGGCAGGCAGCTGCTTGTGGTCTCCAACGAGAATGAAGCGGTCGATGTGGCACCGTCCCAGTCCGTCGTGGGCCGCGAGAAGACCTATTACGGCCGGTTCGAGAATCTGTGAAGCCTCGTCAACGATGGCGAGGGAGAAGTGTTTGAGGCCGAAGATGAACGGCCGCGACTGCATGGTTGATGTCGTTCCGACGACGACGCGTGTTTCGGCTATGCGCCGTTGTATCGTGTCCAGCCGCGGTCTGTCTCCGAGCGATGCCTCCAGAAGGCTGTCGCGGAAGCGCGGATCGCAGGACGCCTCGCCGCCGATTCGCAGGAATGGGATGGCGGCCTCGGTGAGCATGGAGCATATCTCGTCGACGGCGCGGTTGGTGTAGGACAGCAGGAGGATGGACGACCGGGGCACCGTCAGTTCCTCCTCGATCATGAACCGCAGGGCCATTGATGTCTTGCCCGTGCCCGGCGGGCCTACGAGAAGGTAGTAGTCGCGTGCCTGGCGGGCTTCCAGGAGTATGTCGTCATAATGCGGGTGATAGCTCCGCGAGAGCCTGACGGCGGTGTCCGTGAGCGGCGGCCGCTGGCCGAGAAGCAGCTGGCGGCGGTGGTCCGGCGCGGTGATGAACGTATGGAGGCCACGCAGGTGACTGACCGTCCCCACGTCGCCCGCCGCATGTTCAATGGCAAAGCGCCTGCCGCGGAATATCTCCGGATTGCGCTGCGGGTTGCTCAGCCGCATCACGGCCCTGACGGTGTCAATCTCTTCGATGGTCGCCTTGTATAGCAGGCTCTGCCGTATGTCAGGCGTGTCGCGGTATGTGTAGAGGTAGACCATGTCGCCGCGGCGGAAGGTTGAGGCCCCCTGGGGCTCCCCTCCTGTTCCTTCAAAGGAGAGCCCCCCTCTTATCCCCCCAAGGGGGGAAGCCCCGTGGCTTGACATAGGGGAATCCCCCTTTTCGTCCTCCAAAAGGGGGGAAGACCCGTGGCTTGATGTGGGTGATGAGTAGGGCATGAGGCGGAGACAGATGACGTCACCATCATCATTATATATGTCTTCTTCTGTGTCAGGCCGCAGGTCTTCCTCCCTCTGGAGGGATAGAAGTGGGGTTCTCTCCTGTTTCAAGCCGCAGGTCTTCCCCCCTTGGGGGGATAAGAGGGGGGCCTCCCCGAACAGAATGGCTCCCGTCTCAATCTTTTCATGCAGCGGCATGTTCCAGAGGTCGGCCACAGAGCCGGACGAGCTGTTGCCCGTACCGACACGCGAGGCCAGCTGTTCGCGGTAGACAAAGGTCATCATGCGTTCGAAGTATGCCCGTTCGAGCGGCGGAAGAGCATGCAGCGGTGTCGTGACGGCCTCGGTCTGGGGCCGTATGTAGTTGTTGAAGAAGGTTCCGTTGAGGTTCCGCTCGTTGATTGTTTCGGCTGAAAGGCGGCTGAGAATACTGCCAAAACCGTTGCTCGCGATGTGATATTCGCCGGCAACGATTCGGTTGCGCAGCTTGATGGCCTCGTCGAAGAGGGCGCGGTAGAAGCTGACGGTCATCAGTCCGTCCTTTGACGGATAGCGGGAATAGAGCAGCCGCATGTCCGTATGGCGGTGGCTTAGGCCGAAGTTGTGTCGCAGAACGCCGTAATAGAGCAGCAGCTGGACATAGTGAGCCTCCGTGTAGGCCATTCCGTCCCGTCCCGCAACCCTTGCCTTGCCTGATTTCTGCTCCACAAGCAGGCGGAAATCCGTTGTCATGAGGTCGGCACGCCCCTGCAGTCCGAGCCGTTCGCAGACGAACGACGGTTCCAATACGGCCTTGGCTATGTCGAATGACGGCTCTGCGCCGCGCTCAGGCAGTCCTGCGCCACGCTCATTCAGGTTTGATTCTTCACCGGCGGGAGTGTCGCCGTAGTTTCCGAACAGCGTTTCCACGGCCTCACGGATGTTCTCCGTTTGGCTGACGGCATCGCTCTTGAATGCGGCGGGAGCGAAGTTGGGGCATGTACAGAATTGCAGGGCTTCATCACGGAAGGACTCCATGATGGTATTGTTGATGCTGAAATGCTGTGGATTGTTGATTATGCCGTCGAGGGAGCGGCCCGCGAAGTTACCGAGAAGAATGGGCTGGCTGTTCGCCCGCTGGCGGAGGCGGTTGATGGTGTATGCCAGCGGATGGTGGCCGTAGTCGGTGAAGCAGGCTGCAAGGGAGCTGATGTCGATGAGGAAGTCCGGTTCAACGACGACGAGCTGCGGGCTAACGGTGTCACCCTCGATGTGACAGTCAAGCAGGTTGAGCTGCATGCCTTCGTGCAGCAGTTGCCGGAGATAGCCCATATCGGCACCGCGGTCAGCCTGTCCGTAGTCGCTGCGCATGGTGCGGGTTCCGGATTCGAGGTCGGCGGTGACATAGATGTAATCCTCGTCCCACCTGTCAACGATGCAACGGATGTACCGCATGTCAATCCTTCCGCCGCTGTCGGCCGGCCGGCCCGTGTGGGGAAGGATGCGGGTGAGCCGCGGTGGCACGTCGGCGGCCAGTACGGCGGAAATGAATATCGCGAGGGCGCGGACGTCATACATCAGCTCGCTGTGGCTCAGCTCGTCCTTGCGGTTGGAGTGGCGGCGCATGAGCTGTATCTCGCGCCTGTCCCGTTCCGCCACGCCGTAGCGTCGGCAGAGATGGTCCACCTGTGAAAAAAGATTGCCGAAGCCCGTCCGTCCGCCTTCCGATGCTGCTTCACAAGCCAGCAACAGCGTCTCGTGAAGCAGCCGGTTGCGTGACGCGCCGCCCGATGTGGCCGTAGCCACCTCGAAGCAGCGGTCAAAGAGTTCGCCGGGGGTTATCTGTTGAGCCTCCATGCCACGCCATCCTTGGTGTCCTTCACCTCGAAGCCGGCGTCCTTTAAGGCATCGCGTATCTGGTCGCAGGTAGCCCAGTCCTTGGCAGCACGGGCCTTGGCGCGCAGGTCAAGCACCATGTCGACCACCTTTCCGTAGGCTTCCTCGCGTGCGCCGGACGAGCCGCTCTTCTCCTCTCTCAGTCCGAGCAGGTCGAAGGCGAAGAGGCGCATGGTCTCGCTGAGTTCCTTCAGACAGTCGGCGCAGATGGTGGCCTTGTGGTCAACGAGGCGGTTGACAACGCCGCAAGCCTCGAACAGATGGCTGATGACCATCGGCGTGGCGAAGTCGTCGTTCATGGCGTCGTAGCACTTCTGGCGCAACTCCTTCACGACTTTCTCCGTCTGCGGGTCGCACTTGTCCGACACGGTGATGCGCTCCAGGTCGCTGATACCGTTCATCAGGCGCTCCAGGCCCTTCTCGCTGGCCTTGAGGGCTTCATTTGAGAAGTCCACCGTTCCGCGGTAGTGGGCCGAGAGGATGAAGAAGCGTATGGTCATGGGGCTGTAGGCCTGTTCGAGCGACGGGTGGCTGCCGGTGAAGAACTGTTCCAGCGTGATGAAATTTCCGAGGCTCTTTCCCATCTTTTTTCCGTTGATGGTTATCATGTTGTTGTGCATCCAGTAGCGCACCATCTGGTCGCCCTGGCTGGCCACGGCCTGCGCAATCTCACATTCGTGGTGGGGGAACACGAGGTCGAGTCCGCCGCCGTGGATGTCGAAGTGTGCACCGAGATACTTCCGGCCCATCGCCGTGCACTCGCAGTGCCATCCGGGGAATCCGTCGCTCCAGGGGCTGGGCCAGCGCATGATATGCTCCGGCTGGGCTTTCTTCCACAGCGCGAAGTCAACCTGGTTGCGCTTCTCGCCCACGCCGTCCAGCTCACGGCTGGCGTTGACAACGTCGTCGAGATTGCGGCCGGACAGAACGCCGTACTTATGGTCGCGGTTATATTTCTCCACATCGAAGTATATCGAGCCGTTGCTCTCGTAGGCATAGCCGTTGTCGAGTATCTTCTGGACGAGCTGCTGCTGTTCGATGATATGTCCTGTGGCGTGGGGCTCGATGCTCGGGGGCAGTACGCCGAGCGCCTCCATGGCTTCATGGTAGCGGTTGGTGTAGTGCTGTGCAATCTCCATCGGTTCGAGCTGCTCCAGACGCGCCTTTTTTGCAATCTTGTCGTCGCCGTCGTCGGCGTCATGTTCCAGATGACCCACGTCGGTGATATTGCGCACGTAGCGCACCTTGTATCCCAGATGGCGCAGGTAGCGGAAGACGAGGTCGAACGTGATGGCGGGACGGGCATGTCCCAGATGGGGATCGCCGTAGACGGTCGGTCCGCAGACGTACATGCCCACGTTCGGGGCATGGAGTGGCTCGAAGGCCTCCTTGCGGCGGCTGAGCGTGTTATATATAAGAAGTGTCTGTTCCATAAGTCAGTTTATGAATATTAGCAGATGCAAAGATAATGCAATTTTCCGACAGAGCGTACAAGAATCGGAAAAAAAGCCCCACCACGGCCCTCCCCATAGGTAGGGTGCCTGCGAGATGACGTCTCTACAAATTCCTTCATCCGCGCGGGCTTGTCCCCTTTGGGGAGGGGGATGCTATTCGGAAGAATTCGGACAAATGCCTTAAAATCCTTGAAGAATTCAGAAATGAAAATCTTTTGGCCGCAAATTCGCGAGTTTTGCGCGTGCATCTTTTATTGTCTGAGGGTCAGGGGGTTATGACGTTTTTAGCCGAAGTGTGCAACTTTTTGTCCGCTTTTATTTTGCCGTAAGGCCCTTACGACCTTGCAACGGGGCTACCGTTGCATTGCGGCGGTGGCTCCGTTGCAGAGCAACGGTAGCCCCGTTGCAGAGCCGGGAGGGCCCCGTTGGTCGGCAGCAGACGATTTTTGGGATGAAAAGGGCTGTGGAATGTAAAAGTTTCGGCTTCGGCGCTCTCTAGAATTGAATTTTTCAAATGTTAAATTCCGTGATATTATCTTTACGTAGGTAAGAGTTCAGAGTGAAGTTCTTATAGTGCAGAGTTCCTTATAGTGCAGAGTTCCTTATAGTGCAGAGTTCAGAGTGATGAGTGAAGAGGTGTGATTACTCTTTAGTGCAGAAGCCAGAGTGAAGTTCTTATAGTGCAGAGTTCAGAGTGATGAGTGAAGAGGTGTGATTACTCTTTAGTGCA
>CAMWVS010000030.1 GCA_947177775.1 uncultured Prevotella sp. | reverse complement strand
ATATATATATGATGAAGAAATATATGAAGACAATTATGGCGGCTACGGCCGCAATGGCCGCTGTCGGCGGGCTGACTTACGGGATTTATGCGCTTGCCCACGACGGGAAGGACGGCATGGACGACGAGGAACTTCAGACGGCTGTGAGGGAAGAGGCTGTCATCGAGGTTGACACGATGGTCCTGCGCCGGCAGACGTTTCAGAAGCAGGTGTTGTGCAACGGCCGGCTGGCGGCCATACGCCGGGCCGAACTGACGTGTCCGAAAGCGGGAGAGATGTTGCAGAGCGTGAACGTCAGGAACGGACAGCGCGTAGAGGCCGGCATGGTGCTGGCTGTGGCAGACACCCGCGAACGCAAGGCTGCCCACGAGAAGGCCGTGCGTGACTTGGAAAAGGCACGGGTGGACTTGCAGGACAAACTGATAGGCCTGGGATATGACGGAAACACAGACAATGTGCCGGCTGAGGTGCTCCACCGGGCCGAGGTCACGTCGGGATATTATTCGGCGCGGTTTGCGCTGCGCTCTGCCGAACAGGCTCTGCAGGACTGCAGTCTGAAGGCTCCGTTCGGCGGCAGGATTGCCGACCTCACAGCACGGCCATATCAGCGTGGCGACAAATTCTGCACGCTGATAGACGACTCGTTCTTTGACGTGGAATTCAAGGTGTTGGAGGCCGAGCTCGTTTCCGTCAGTATGGGGACGCGGGTCAAGGTATCGCCGTTTGTCGACGGCGAGCTGGCGCTCGACGGAACGGTGACGGAAATCAATCCGTCTGTAGACGAAAAAGGTCTTGTCGCGGTCAAGGCCCGCATCAGGAACACTTCCGACCGCCTTATGGACGGTATGAATGTGAAAGTGACCATCGAGAACTCCGTGGCCGACATGTTCGTCGTGCCGAAGGAAGCTGTGGTTGAGCGCGACGGCTACAACGTGGTCTTCGTCTACGACAGCAATACGCACCGCGCGGTATGGACATACGTCGACATCATGTACGGCAATCTCACGAGCTTTGCCATAACGGGATGTGAACGGAAGAACACCACAGTGGGCGAGGGCGATATAATAATAACTTCCGGAAATCTCAATCTGGCGGATGATACGGAGGTGGTGATAACAAAGGAGATGAGAGGAGACAAAGGGCGCTAAGCCAAATGCTTTCAAGGCGTGACTGTTGCCATTTATGTCAATTCTTTATGTCGGTATCGGCTTAACTCCATCTAACTCCTTAACTTCTAAAAGATGAACTTCTAAAAAACCAGAACCTATGCTCCATAAAATCCTCCACCGCCCCATTGCCGTGACGATGACGCTGATAGCCGTCGTCACGCTCGGTGTGCTTGCCCTCGGGCGCATACCGGTTTCCCTGATGCCCGATATCGACGTTCCGCGCATAGTGGTGCAGATGTCGGCCCAAGGCAGTTCCGCCCGCGAGATAGAGCAGCGCATGGTCGGTCCGATGCGCCGTCAGCTGTCGCAGGTGGCCGGCCTGAAAGACATTGAATCGGCGTCGCGCACCGATGCCGGCATAATAACGCTGACGTTCAGTCCCGGCAGCGACATGAGTCTGCTGTTCATTGAAGTGAACGAGAAGATTGACCGTGCCATGAGCTCCATGCCGAAGGAAATGGAACGTCCGAAGGTGATGAAGATCGGTGCTCTCGACATTCCGGCATTCTATGTCGACGTGACCGGAGGGCGGCCGGAACAGACCTCGCGGCTGGTGAGCAACGTCATCAGCAAGCGCATGGAACAGCTGCCGGAAGTGGCCATGGTAGACTACAGCGGACTGACGGGAACACGGATCACGATACAGCCCGACGCGGCGCGTGCAAGCATGTCGGGAATAACCAACAGCGATATAGAAAAGGCTATCAGTGACAACAACATCGTGTTGGAGACGCTGAGCGTGAGAGACGGCATATACCGGTATAACATTCACTTCGATTCGCAGATACTCTCCGTCCGCGATATTGAAAACATCTATCTGCGGCACAACGGACGGCTGCTGCAGCTGAAAGACATCTGCAAGGTGGAAGAGACAGCCGCCGTGCGCAAGGGTATTGTCGCGTCGGACGGCCGCGACGCCATCACAATGGCGGTGATAAAGCAGAGCGACGCGCAGATGAGCGACCTGCAGCAGAGCATGGACACGCTGATGGCGCAGCTCACACGCGACTATCCCGAACTGCGTTTCACCGTGACGCGCGACCAGACGCAGCTGCTGTCGTACAGCATGAACAACCTGGAGTGGAACCTCGTGCTGGGCATAGTCATGGCAAGCATCGTGCTGTTTGTCTTCATCGGGGGGCGCCGCCTTCCGGTGCTCGTGGCAATATCCATCCCGCTGTCGCTGATACTAACGTTGCTCTGCTTCTATCTCATGGGTATCTCGCTGAACATAATCTCGCTGTCGGGACTCATCCTCGGCGTAGGAATGATTGTGGACAACGCTATTATCGTGATAGACAACATCCTGCAGAAAGGCACGTGTAATGAGAAGACAATCAACTCGGCCGTGAAGGAGGTTGTCATGCCGATGCTGTCGTCAGTTCTCACCACCTGTTCGG
This sequence comes from uncultured Prevotella sp., assembly GCA_947177775.1. GTDB lineage: Bacteria > Bacteroidota > Bacteroidia > Bacteroidales > Bacteroidaceae > Prevotella. Next base: position 33,603 of record CAMWVS010000030.1, on the reverse strand, counting down.
TGTTCATCCCGCTGATATTCCTCAGCGGAACGGCGGGGGCGCTGTTCTACGACCAGGCCATGGGCATAACGATAGCGCTGTTCTGCTCGCTCGCCGTAGCGGCTCTCGTGGTGCCGGTCTACCATCTGGCGCTGTGCCGGAAATGCCGGCCGAGGGTGACCAAAGTCAACATACGGCTGACGGCTCTCTATGAGAAAGGCATGCGCTACACGCTGCGTCATCCGAAGACCATGGTGGGCGTGTTCTCCGGAAGCATGCTGCTGATTCTCCTCCTGCTGCCTTTCATCCGGAAGGAACGGATGCCGGAGATACCGCATGATGACGCACTTGTGACGATCGACTGGAACACGGCCATCGTCCCGGAAGAGAACAGCCGGCGTGTAAGCGAGGTGCTGGGACATGTGAAAGACTACGTCAAGGCGAGCACCACGATGGCCGGCGGACAGGACTTCATGCTGTCGCACACGAGGAACATCACCGGCAGCGAGGCCGTATGCTACATAAAATGTGCGTCGGCCGAGGACTGTGACAAGGCGGTGGAGAAAATCAAACGTTATGTCGCCGGCCATTATCCGAAGGCGATGGTGGAGTCGGAGCTTGCGGCAAACATCTTCGACATGATTTTCTCTACCGGCGAACCGGATCTTCAAATCCGGCTTCAGAAACGTGAGGGCGGCAGACCCGAGGTTGCCCAGACACGCGCGGTGACGGACTCGCTGCAACGGAGATTTCCGCAGACGGACATACAGCCGGTTTCCACCGAGACCTATATACGCTACAGGACGGATGCGGAGCAGATGGCCTACTACGGTGTTACATACAGGCAACTGTATTCGCGGCTGAAGGAACTGCTCGGAACAAACAGCATATATGAAATCAGCAGTGGCGGCGAGAGCGTTCCGGTGGTTGTCGGCAGCGACGGCACTGACAGCGGCGCACTGCTGGGCAACACCATAACGAACGGCAACGGGACGCCCGTTCCGCTGGCATATCTCGTGAAGGAGTCGCGCCGCGAGGACTACAAGCATCTTGCGGCAAGTGACGACGGCGAGTTTTCTGTGGTAGACATAGACGACGTCTCGGACCGGAAGGCGGAGGAGATGATGGCATACGTCACGAAAATCACTGACGGCTCGCCGGTCAAGGCGTCGTTCCGCGGCGGCTATTTCTCTTCACGGTCCATGATCGGCGAACTGGCAGTGGTCCTTGCCGTTGCCGTTCTGCTGCTCTATTTCATACTTGCGGCGCAGTTTGAGAGCATCGTCCAGCCGGTTATTATCCTCACGGAGGTCATCATCGACGTGGCGATGGTGATGCTGGCGCTGTTCGTTTGCGGCGAGTCGCTGAACATAATGTCGATGATAGGCATGATCGTGGCATGCGGAATCATAATTAACGACTCGATATTGAAGGTCGATACGATAAACAGGCTGTACCGCCGGCGTGGGCAGGGCGGCGACCGCAGCAACGCTTCGCTGCTCAGGGCTGTCGTCGTGGCCGGACACCGACGGCTGAAGCCTATCGTCATGACATCGCTGACGACTGTGCTCGCCATCGTGCCGTTCCTGCATCGCGGCGACATGGGGTCGGCTCTGCAATATCCGCTGTCGTTCGCGATAATCGTTGGTATGGCCGTCGGAACGATGGTGAGTCTGTTTTTCGTACCGCTGATGTATTACCTTATATATAGAAGAAGATGAAACACTCGTTCTCCATACTGCTCGTATTGTGTGTATTGATGGTTGTCGGCGGGGCGCTCGTCCCGCAGCTGGACATCAGCAACAAACCGCGGCCGGAACAGGGAAAGACTCTCACCATCTCATACAGATGGAAAAACGCTTCGGCAAAGGTCGTGGAACAGAACGTCACGTCGCGCATAGAGGCTCTGGTGAGCTCGGTGCGCGGGGTGGAGAAGGTCTCGTCGGTGAGCCGGTTCGGCAGCGGGCGGATCACGGTGGAGCTGAAACAGAAGGCCGACGTGTCCGCAACGAAATTTGAGATAGCCTCGATTCTGCGGCAGATCAGGGGCAAGCTGCCCGAAGGCGTGTCCTATCCCACCGTGTCGGGCGGTGAGGTGAGCACCGCGCTTGGCGACGACAACGAGGTGAAGCTGATTCTGACATACATGCTGAACGCCGACATGTCGGGCGAGCAGATGCGGCAGATAGCCGAAAGAGAGACAAAACATGCCGTCGAACGCATCGAGGGAGTCCATCATGTGGACATAACCGGCACGACCTCTCATTATATGGAGGTGGAATATGACGCGGAGCAGCTGGCCGTCTACGGTATAGGCAGTTCCGATATAATCGACGCCATCCGCAATTTCTCCGGCCGTGAAGATATTGTCGGCGAGATTTCGGCGGAGTGCGGAAGGGTAACAATCCCGCTGCTGCTGTCGTCGAAAGAGGAACGGAGGCGGTTTGAGCAGATGCCGCTGAAGAACATCGGCGGCAAGATTGTATATCTCAACAACCTTGCCACGTGCAACATCCGCGAACGGAAGCCCGGAAGCTACTATCGTGTGAACGGCATGAACACCATCTACGTCAATGTCTATGCGGACAAGGACGCCAACGTGGTCAGTGTCTCCGACCGGGTGAAAAGCGTGATGGAGGCGTCGGCAACCACGCTCCGTCCGTCGCTGTCTTACGACCGTGCGGAGGAGCAGATGAAAGAGTTCCGCACGCTGGTGGCGCGCTCGTCGCTGACGCTGGCCATCCTGCTGGTGTTCGTGTGGATGTGCGGCGGATTCAGATGGCGCTATCTCGCTGTCATCAGCATATCCCTGCTTGCGAACATTCTCATCGCCGTAATGTTCTACCGTCTGGCCGACATCCGTCTCCATCCGTTCTCAATGGCGGGAATAACCGTCTCGCTGGGCATAATTATCGACTCGGCCATCGTCATGGCCGACCACTACGCCTACTACCGCGACCGCAGGGCTTTCACCGGAATTCTTGCGGCGATGATGACCACCGTCGGGGCGCTGGTCATCGTATTCTGGCTGCCGGACTATCTGAGGCATGACCTGAAGGATTTTTCTGTCGTCGTGATGATAAATCTTCTTGTGGCTGTGGCCGTGGCGCTGTTTTTCACTCCGGCCCTTGTCGCGCAGTTCGGGGTTACGCGGAGAAAGACCATCATAAAGCGAAACCTGCGTACGCGTTTTGTCGTGTGGTTCTCGCGCCTGTATTCATGCTATGCCGCTATGGGGCAACGGCGTTGGGCGCGCTGTGTGCTGCTGTTGGGGTTTGCCGGAATGTTCGCCGGTTCGCTCAAACTGTTCACGGACTGTCTCGACAGCAACACGTTCCGGCAAAAGGAGAAGGAAACGAAACTGTATGTCCGTGCGCAGATGCCGTTGGGCGGAAGTGTTCATGAACTGAACGACAAGGTAAGGGAGGTTGAGGCTCTGCTGTCTCAGTTCAAGGAGATAAAGCGGTTTGAAACTACAGTCCGTCCGAGCGGTGCTTCCATCGTCGTCGAGTTCAAGGACGAGGCGTTGGCTTCAGGCTTTCCTTTTTTTCTGGAAAGCCGCGTCATAGGAAAGGTGATAACCATAGGCGGCGCGGACTGGGCTACGTCGGGAGTGAGCGACCGCGGGTTCAGCAACTCGCTGAATCTGCAATACAGGGCAAACCGCATAGAGATTGCCGGATATGACTATGAGCGGCTCTATCGCTTTGCCGAGGATATGGTGGAGGAGATGCGGAAGAACAGGCGGGTGACCGACCTTGCCATCGTCACGCCGGGTCATGAAGAGCAGGAAGACGAGTTTTTCATGGCATACGACCGTGGTATGATGGCCGCCGACAGCGTCAGGGCGCATGATATTCATTCTTCGCTCCAAAGCCTGTTGGCTGACCGCGAGGCGGAAAAGATTGACATCGGAGGAAAGATGATGGACGTGACGGTACATCCGACGGCGGTCAACTCGTTCGACTTGTGGCAGATGGAAAACTCTTACGTCACCGCCGGAGGCCGTCAGGTGCGGCCGTCGGGATTCATGGACATAAGCAGGCGTAAGGCTAAGAACATCATTCCGAGGGACAATCAGGAATATGTGTTGCGCGTGGCTTTCAACGTGCTCGGATCCTACACCTATACCGACCGTTACATCAAGAGCATCACAGAAAAATATAACGCGACGTTTCCCGTCGGTTTCCGTTGCCTGAACAAGACCAGCGGCGCATACGAGGACGACGGAACGCAATACTGGCTGATAGGGCTTGTGGCCGTAATCGTGTTCTTCATACTTGCCATTCTTTTCGAGAGTCTGCTTCAGTCGCTTGCCGTCACACTGCTCATTCCGGTTTCGTTCATCGGACTTTTCGTCACGTATCATGTCACTGGGGTGCCTTTCGGTACGGGCGGCTTTGCGGCCATGGTGCTGCTGGCCGGCCTGACAGTGAACGCCGGTATATATATCGTCTGTCAGTATAACATCATCGTCCGGCAGCATGACATTTCAAACCGTCAATATGATATTCCCGGCCGTCAGCACGGCATCATCTTCCGCCGGCATGGCACGCGGAAGAAACAGGGAGTTCGTTGGTTTGTTACTGCTTTCAATCACAAGATTGTTCCGATAATGCTGACAGTGCTTTCCACGGTCATCGGCATGATTCCGTTTCTGGTGGACGGTCCGGACGAACAGCCTTTCTGGTTCTCTCTGGCTGTAGGAACGATAGGCGGTTTGTCGTTAAGCGTAATCCCCATCGTTATGTTTCTTCCGGTTGCAATGAGGCTTATCTGTTCGGGGAAGGAATATTCGTCATAATCGGCATCCCCGTTTCCACTTATGCCGTTGATTCGATACAACCGGATTTGTTACACGGCTCATGTAACAGTGTTACACGGGCCGCGTAACGATGTTACATGGGCCGTGTAACACTGTTACGTGAGCCGTGTAACACTGTTACGTGAGCCGTGTAACAACTGGCAATATGTCTCATTTTACTCTCCGATGCGGGCGCCGCAGGAGACAGTGGGGAGCCGTGTGGAAGAATTGTCCGTGAATCGTCCGTAATATTTCTATGTATTTGTTTGCTTAATTGGAAAAATAGGTGTAAATTTGCAACGGTTTAAACTATTTAACGAAAAATGACTATCATAAGAAAAATCGTTTTGCCGGCAGTCATGATTGCTGTTGTCATGTTTCTCGGCGCGTGCTCAAGCACGAAGAATGTGGCTTATTTCCAGAACAGTTCGAACGTTAATCTTGAAAATTCAAAAGTTCTATATGATGCCCGCATCATGCCTAAAGACCTGTTGACGATCACGGTCAGCACGACGGACCCGGAGGCTGCGCAGCCTTTCAATATGACAGTTGCGACGGCGTTCAATCAGGCGTCACGCAATTCGACATCACAGCCTCTGCTGCAGACATATCTGGTGGACAACAACGGAAACATTGATTTCCCCCGTGTCGGACAGGTTCATCTCGGCGGACTGACAAAATCGCAGGCCGAAGCGCTCATTTTGGAGAAAATCCAGCCTTACATGAACCTCAACGAGACTCCGATTGTCACGGTGAGAATGATAAACTATAAGATTTCTGTGCTGGGAGAAGTCGCACGTCAGGGTATGTATACCGTGACGAACGAGAAAATCAATATTCTTGAGGCTTTGGCCATGGCCGGTGACATGACTATCTACGGCGTGCGCGACCGTGTCAAGCTGATTCGCGAGGATGCCACAGGTAAGAAGTCCATCCATGTGCTCAATCTTAATGATGCCAATCTTATCAATTCGGAATACTATTATCTGCAGCAGAATGACATCGTCTATGTTGAGCCGAACAAGGTGAAGGCACAGAATTCGAGTGTGGGTAGTATGACCACGTTGTGGTTCTCGGCTACGTCGATTCTTATATCACTCACATCGTTGTTGTATAACATCCTAAAGTAAAGAACATAATGCAAAATACGAGGAATCGTCCTCGTATTTTGCATGTAATATATATATATACATATAATATATGTGCGGAATAGTTGGCTATATTGGTAATCAGGAGGCTTTCCCGATATTGATCAAAGGTCTTAGGAGATTGGAGTATCGTGGGTATGACAGTGCTGGTGTCGCTTTGATAAATGCCAGTGGAGAACTGAACGTATGCAAGACCAAGGGTAAGGTGGATGATCTTGTCAACTATTGCAGCGACAAGAACGTTTCCGGTATGGTCGGTATAGCCCACACGAGATGGGCTACACATGGAGAACCGTCCGCAATGAATGCCCATCCGCATTATTCGCAGTCAAAGAATCTGGCGATAATCCATAACGGTATTATTGAAAACTATGCCGCGCTGAAAGAGAAACTGACAGCCAAAGGAGTGAAATTCCGTTCTGATACGGATACGGAAGTTTTGGTTCAGTTGATAGAATATATACAGGAACGGAAGAATTTCGATTTGCTGACAGCTGTTCAATTTGCTCTTCACGAAGTGATTGGCGCATACGCGGTGGCTCTGATAGACCGTCGCGATCCCAACCAGATAATCGCTGCGCGCAAGCAGAGTCCTCTGGTGGTCGGAATAGGCGAAAACGAGTTCTTTCTCGGTTCGGATGCAAGTCCGATAGTTGAATATACTGATAAGGTTGTCTACCTGGAAGACGGCAATATAGCCGTGATACGTCGTGGCGAGGAATTGAAAGTTGTGAATATTCTCAACCGCAGGCTTAATCCGGACATACAGACAGTAGACATCAATCTCGGTCAGCTGGACAAGGGCGGCTATCCGCATTTCATGCTGAAAGAGATTTTTGAACAGCCCGACTGTCTGACCAACTGCATGCGCGGACGTGTTAATGTGGATACGGACAATGTCGTTTTGAGCGCAGTTATAGATTATAAGAGGCAGTTGCTCGAAGCCAAACGTTTCATAATAGTGGCTTGCGGAACATCATGGCATGCCGGACTTATCGGCAAGCAGATAATCGAGAGTTTCTGCCGGATACCGGTAGAGGTGGAATATGCCTCGGAATTCAGATACCGTAATCCTGTGATATCGGAAGGTGATGTTGTGATAGCCATTTCTCAAAGTGGCGAAACGGCCGATACGTTTGCCGCGCTGAAACTGGCTAAGGAGAAAGGCGCTTTTGTTTATGGAATATGCAATGCCATCGGCTCAAGCATAGCACGGGCTACGGATACGGGTTCATATATTCATGTGGGGCCGGAAATCGGCGTGGCTTCAACGAAGGCTTTCACCGGTCAGGTGACGGTTCTTTCAATGTTGGCACTGGCATTGGCAAAGGAGAAAGGCACAATAAGCAGCGGCGACTATATGAAGATAGTGCAGGAACTCCATGAAATACCGGAGAAGATGAAGCAGGTGTTGAAGCAGAACAATCGCATGGCAGACCTTAGCCGGATGTTCACATACGCCCGCAATTTCCTTTATCTCGGTCGCGGCTATAGTTATCCTGTGGCATTGGAGGGCGCTTTGAAACTGAAAGAAATCAGCTATATTCACGCCGAAGGCTATCCGGCTGCGGAAATGAAGCATGGACCAATAGCACTGATAGACTCGGATATGCCGGTTGTGGTGATTGCTACCCACAATGCGATGTATGAAAAGGTATTGAGCAACATACAGGAGGTTAAAGCCCGCAAGGGTAAGGTCATTGCTTTGGTTACGGAAGGGGATGACACGATAAGCCGTATCGCTGACGAGGTCATCGAACTCCCGAAGACTATTGAATGTCTGGAGCCGCTGCTCGCCACAATACCATTGCAGCTTCTGGCTTATCATATAGCCGTTTGCAAAGGAAAGAATGTCGACCAACCGAGAAATCTGGCCAAGTCGGTAACGGTAGAATAATAAACAGGAGGATATACCGGCCTCCGTGTCGGTTTGATTTATAATTGAAACCAGACGCGGAGGCCGTTTTTATATGCGGACCTTAGAGGTAAAAAGATAACGAAGAGAGATTTTAAGGATAATAGAATGGAGCAGTTGAAACACGAGTGCGGCATAGCCATGATAAGGCTGCTGAAGCCGCTTGATTATTACCAGCAGAAGTATGGCACGTGGTTGTATGGAATGAACAAGCTGTATCTCATGATGGAGAAACAGCACAATCGCGGCCAGGAAGGTGCCGGTATCGCATGTGTCAAGTTGGACACACGCCCGGGAGAGGAATATATGTTCCGTGAGAAGGCGCAGGGCTCAAATGCAATCACGGAAATATTCGCCAATGCTCAGGAAGGTTTCAGGCATCTTTCGCCGGAATTGTTGGCGGATACGGAGTATGCCAAGAAGAACCTTCCGTTTGCCGGTGAACTGTATATGGGGCATCTTCGCTATTCCACCACAGGAAAGAGCGGCTTGAAATATGTGCATCCTTTCTTGCGCCGTAATAACTGGAAAGCTAAGAATCTTTGTCTTTGCGGAAATTTCAATATGACCAATATCGACGAAATATTCGATAAGATAACATCGCAGGGTCAGTGTCCGCGCATCTTCAGCGACAGTTATATCATGCTGGAATGGATGGGCCACCGTCTGGACCGCGAAGTTGAACGCAATTTCGTCATGGCCAAGGAGCAGGGACTCGAAGGCACTGAAATCACGGATTATATAGACAGCAACGTTAAGCTGGCAAACGTCTTGAAGACAACTATGCCGGATTTTGACGGCGGTTATGTTGTATGCGGTCTCACCGGCAGCGGCGAGATGTTCTCCATGCGCGATCCATGGGGCATAAGGCCGGCGTTCTATTATAAGGACGATGAGATTGTGGCGGTGGCCAGTGAGCGTCCCGTGCTGCAGACGACGTTCGACCTCAACTGCGAGGATGTGAAGGAGCTGATGCCGGGAGAGGCTGTTCTGGTGAACAAGAACGGCGAATGCTCAATAGAGCGGATTTTGGAGCGGCGTGGTGATTCCGCTTGTTCGTTTGAGAGAATCTATTTCAGCCGCGGTTCAGACCGTGATATTTATCAGGAGCGTCGAAAACTGGGCGAACTGCTTACTCCGGCGATACTGAAGACTGTCGACAACGATGTGGAGCATACGGTGTTCTCGTTTATTCCAAACACGGCGGAAGTGGCTTACTACGGTATGCTCGGCGGATTTAAGCGATACATAAATGAGCAGAAGATAAAGGCGATAGAAAGTCTCAATCATGTCCCTACACGCGCAGAGCTTGAAGAAATCCTCCATCAGTATGTGCGTTCGGAAAAGGCGGCATGGAAGGATATAAAGCTGCGCACGTTCATTACGGAAGGAAATTCCCGCAATGACTTGGCTTCACATGTATATGACATCACGTATGATGTGCTGGAGCGCGGTGTCGATAATCTTGTGATTATCGACGACAGCATCGTGCGCGGTACGACGCTGCGTGAGAGCATCATCAAGATTCTTGACCGTCTGCATCCTAAAAAGATCGTTATTGTCAGCTCGTCACCGCAGATCCGCTATCCCGATTATTACGGCATTGATATGGCCCGCCTGGAGGAATTCATTGCATTCAGGGCCTGCATAGAACTTTTGGAGGACCGCGGCATGCAGAGTCTGATAGAAGAGACCTATCGCGCATGCAAGGAAGAATTGAAGAAGCCTAAAGAAGAAATGACATGCTGCGTGAAGGCGCTCTATCGTCCCTTTACGCCTGAGGAACTCAACCGCAAGATGGTCGATATGTTGCGGCCGGAAGGTGTGACCACTCCCATAGAACTTGTTTTCCAGAGCATTGAAGGCCTTCATGAAGCGATACCGCATCATAAGGGTGATTGGTATTTCACTGGCGATTTCCCAACAGCGGGAGGTATGAAACTTGTAAATCAGGCTTTCATTAATTTTATTGAGAAAGTCTATAAGAAAGAACAGAAATTTTAAAAGCTTGACATATTAGTATAATGAAGAACGTAACATTAGTCCTTGAAGACGGAACGAAATTTCATGGTAAGTCATTCGGATATGACCAACCGGTGGCCGGAGAGGTCGTTTTCAACACGGCAATGATGGGATATCCCGAGAGTTTGACGGACCCGTCGTACGCTGGTCAGCTGATGACATTGACCTATCCGCTTGTCGGAAACTATGGTGTCCCTCCTTTCACAGTAGAAAGCAACGGGCTTGCCACATTCATGGAGAGTGACAAAATCTATGCTTCGGCCATAATTGTGTCCGATTATAGTGAGGAGTACAGCCATTGGAATGCAGTGGAAAGTCTGGCCGACTGGCTCAAGCGTGAGCATGTGCCGGGAATAACAGGCATCGACACACGTCAGTTGACTAAAGTACTGCGTGAGCATGGCGTGATGATGGGCAAAATTCTGTTTGACGACGAACCCGACAACATCCCGCAGGCTGATTACGAGGGAGTGAACTTCGTGGATCGTGTGAGTTGCAAGGAGATAATCCGTTACAATGAAGGTGCCGGCAAGAAGGTCGTTCTTGTTGACTGTGGTGTGAAGAACAATATCATCCGCTGTCTTATAAATCGCGGAGTGGAAGTGATACGTGTCCCGTGGAACTATGATTATACGGCAATGGACTTCGACGGTCTCTTCCTCGGCAACGGTCCCGGCGACCCCGATATGTGTGAGGAAGCCGTTGAGATAATACGCAGGCAGATGAACATGTCCCGAAAGCCGATATGCGGCATCTGCATGGGCAACCAGCTGTTGGCAAAGGCCGGTGGTGCCACGATATATAAACTGAAGTACGGCCATCGTTCCCACAACCAGCCGGTGCGTGAGGTAGGCACGGACAAATGTTATGTGACAAGCCAGAACCACGGCTATGCAGTGGACGCCAGTACGCTCGGCAAGGAGTGGCGCGAGCTGTTCGTCAATATGAACGACGGTTCCAACGAAGGCGTATGCCACGTAGAGAATCCCTGGTTCACGAGCCAGTTCCACCCGGAGGCTTGTTCCGGTCCTGTTGACACAGAGTTTATGTTTGACCGTTTTGTTGAAAAACTGAAGTAAGAAAAAGATGAAAGACGAGAATATAAAGAAAGTCCTGCTGCTCGGTTCGGGCGCATTGAAGATAGGAGAGGCCGGTGAGTTCGATTATTCAGGTTCTCAGGCGTTGAAGGCTCTGCGTGAGGAAGGTGTCTACACAGTGCTTATCAATCCCAACATTGCCACGGTGCAGACCTCTGAGGGTGTGGCAGACCAAATCTATTTCCTTCCCGTTCAGCCATATTTCGTTGAGCGCGTAATCGAGAAAGAGCGTCCCGATGGCATTCTGCTTGCATTTGGCGGTCAGACAGCCCTCAACTGCGGAGTTGAACTCTACAAGAGCGGTGTGCTTGAAAAGTACAATGTCCGTGTGCTCGGAACTCCCGTGCAGGCAATCATGGACACCGAAGACCGTGAGCTTTTCGTGGATAAGCTCAATGAAATAGACGTCAAGACAATAAAGAGTGAGGCTTGCGAAACCATAGCACAGGCCCGCAAGGCCGCCGCAACGTTGGGCTATCCCGTCATCCTGCGTGCCGCATACGCACTCGGCGGACTCGGCAGCGGATTCTGCGACAATGAGGAAGAACTCGACAAGCTGGCCGAGAAGGCATTCTCATTCTCTCCCCAGGTGCTCGTCGAGAAGAGTCTGAAAGGCTGGAAGGAGATAGAATATGAGGTTGTGCGTGACCGTTACGACAACTGTATCACGGTTTGTAACATGGAGAACTTCGACCCGCTCGGAATCCATACCGGCGAGAGTATCGTCATAGCTCCCTCACAGACCCTCACCAACAGCGAGTATCACAAGCTCCGTGCTCTTGCGATCAAGATCGTACGCCACATCGGCATCGTCGGCGAGTGTAACGTCCAGTACGCTTTCGACCCCAAGAGCGAGGACTATCGCGTCATCGAGGTCAACGCCCGTCTCAGCCGCTCGTCGGCCCTCGCATCCAAGGCGACGGGTTATCCCCTGGCCTTTGTGGCAGCCAAACTCGGCATGGGTTACGGACTTTTTGAGTTGAAGAACTCCGTAACCAAAACCACCAGTGCTTTCTTTGAACCCGCCCTTGACTATGTTGTCTGCAAGATTCCGCGTTGGGACCTCAGCAAGTTCCGCGGCGTTGACAAGGAACTCGGCTCGTCGATGAAGTCGGTCGGCGAGGTTATGGCCATCGGCCGCAATTTCGAGGAAGCCATCCAGAAGGGTTTGCGTATGATAGGACAGGGCATGCACGGCTTCGTCGAGAACAAGGAACTTGAAATCGACGACATCGACGCAGCTCTGCGCGAACCCACCGACAAGCGCGTCTTCATCATATCGAAGGCCATGCACAAGGGCTACACCATCGACCAGATACACGATCTGACCAAGATAGACAAGTGGTTCCTTCAGAAACTCAAGCACATCATCGACATTGACGAGCGCATGAAAGCTCTCAAGAGCATCAACAACCTCGGCAAGGAACAGTTGCGCGAGGCCAAGATCTATGGTTTCACAGATTTCCAGATAGCCCGTGCCGTCGGTCTTGAGGCCGAACTGAATAGCATGGCCAAGGCCGGTCTCGTGGTCCGGAATCTGCGCAAGAGCTACGGTATATTGCCGTACGTCAAGCAGATTGACACACTGGCGGCCGAATATCCCGCACAGACCAACTACCTCTACATCACCTATTCGGCTGTCGCCCACGACATCAACTTCCTTGGCGACAAGCGTTCCATCATCGTTCTCGGCTCCGGTGCCTATCGTATCGGCTCTTCCGTTGAGTTCGACTGGTGTGGCGTCCAGGCGTTGCAGACCATCCGCAAGGAGGGCTACCGTTCGGTTATGATCAACTACAACCCCGAGACCGTGTCAACCGACTACGACATGTGTGACCGTCTCTACTTCGATGAGCTAACCTTCGAGCGTGTCATGGACATCATCGACATGGAGAATCCCCATGGTGTGATTGTGTCTACCGGAGGCCAGATACCCAACAACCTCGCCATGCGTCTCGACGAACAGCGCGTGCCCATCCTCGGAACGTCGGCCAAGGACATCGACAACGCCGAAGACCGAGCAAAGTTCTCGTCCATGCTCACCCGCAACGGCATCAACCAGCCCGAATGGAGCGCCTTGACTTCGATGGACGACATCAACCAGTTCATCAAGCGTGTCGGCTTCCCCGTTCTCGTCCGTCCGTCATACGTTCTCTCCGGTGCAGCCATGAACGTATGTTCAAACGCCGAGGAACTTGACCGGTTCCTGAAGCTGGCCGCAAATGTTTCGGAAGACCACCCCGTCGTGGTGAGCCGCTTCATAGAGCATGCCAAGGAAATCGAGATGGACGCTGTGGCAAAGAACGGCGAAATCATTGCCTACGCCATTTCTGAGCACATCGAGTTTGCCGGAGTCCATTCCGGTGACGCCACCATCCAGTTCCCGCCGCAGAAACTCTACGTCGAGACTGTGCGCCGGATTAAGCGTGTGAGCCGCCAGATAGCCAAGGAACTTCATATCAGCGGTCCGTTCAACATCCAGTTCATGGCCCGCGACAATGACATTCTCGTAATCGAGTGCAACCTGCGTGCCTCGCGTTCATTCCCGTTCGTGAGCAAGGTTCTGAAGATAAATCTCATCGAGATTGCCACTAAGGTCATGCTCGGACTGCCTGTAGAGAAGCCCCACAAGAGCCTTTTCGACCTTGACTACGTGGGAATCAAGGCCAGCCAGTTCTCTTTCAACCGTCTGCAGAAGGCCGACCCCGTGCTCGGTGTCGATATGGCTTCGACCGGTGAGGTCGGATGTATCGGCGAAGACACCAGTTGCGCGTTGCTGAAGAGTATGCTTTCCGTTGGCCATCGCATCCCAGAGAAGACCATTCTTCTCTCCACCGGTTCGGCCAAGCAGAAAGCTGAGATGCTCGACGCTGCCCGTATGCTTGTGGCCCACGGCTACAAGCTGTATGCCACAGGCGGCACATCAAGATATCTCACCGAGAACGGTGTGGACAACACCATCGTCTACTGGCCGTCGGAAGACAGTCAGCCGCAGGCTCTCGACATGCTCCACAACCACGAGATCGACATGGTTGTCAACATTCCGAAGGACCTTTCTGCCGGCGAGTTGACCAATGGCTACAAGATACGTCGCGCCGCCATCGACCTCAATGTCCCGCTCATCACGAACAGTCGCCTTGCCAGTGCTTTCATCAGCGCCTTCTGCAACATGCCGATAGAGGGCATCGCCATCAAGAGCTGGTCGGAGTATAAGTAAAAAAACAGACACGCTTACTATCATTCGCCAAGAGGCGGAAATCGGTCGGACAGTAAAAAGTCCGACCGTATTCCCGCCTCTTTCGTATTTCCCTTGACGGCATATTAATCGTATGCCGATGTTCAAAAAACATTATTAAAAATTGTCGTTTCGGAATATTTAGTGTATATTTGCAACTAAATAACTAATAACTGAAAACAATGGGAAGCAGTGGAATGCTTGAATCCAAGATTAACCGAAGCGATTATAAAATACTCATTGTCGATGACGTGGTGAGCAATGTCCTTTTGCTCAAGATATTGTTGACAAATGAGAAGTTTCAGATATGTACGGCGTCAAACGGTCGCGAGTGTATTGAAAAGACAAAATCAGAGCGCCCGGACCTGATTCTTCTTGATGTCATGATGCCGGATCTCAATGGCTTCGATACAGCCGTAATTCTAAAGAATGACCCGGAGACGGCAAATGTCCCCATAATCTTTCTCACCGCGCTCAATACCCCGTCTGACCTCGTGCAGGGATTCAAGGTCGGTGCGAGCGATTTTCTCACCAAACCATTCAATAAAGAAGAGCTCATCGTGCGCGTCATGCAGCAGATTTCGCTTGTCGCCGCACGCCGCATAATCATGGAGCAGAACGAGGAGTTGCGCCACACAATCAGCAACCGCGACAAGATGTATTCCGTGATTGCCCATGACCTCCGTTCCCCGATGGCCAGCATCCGCATGGTGCTCAATCTTTTTGTCAGCGCAGTCTCGCCGGACATGATAGGCCGGGATCTTTACGACCTGATAGACAAGGCCAACCGCGAGTCGGAAGAGACACACAGCCTGTTGGACAATCTCCTGAAATGGACCAAGAGCCAGACAGGACGTCTCAACGTTGTCTATCAGGATTTCGAAATAAACGACGTCGTTCTCGGTGTCGTGGACATCTTCGTTATAATAGCAGAGACGAAACATATCCGGCTAAACTGCAATCTCGGAACGGAAAACCTGAAGGTCCATGCCGACACGGACATGCTCAACACCGTGATACGCAACTTCCTTAGCAACGCAATAAAGTTCAGTAACGAGAACAGCACCATCGACATCACCGTGGCGCGCAGCGGCGATTTCGCCCGCATCAGTGTCCGTGACCATGGCGTCGGTATCAGCGAAGACCGCCTTGCCAGCCTGTTCAGCAGCGGCAAGACAACCTATGGAACCAAAAACGAGGAAGGCAGCGGTCTCGGTCTGCAGCTCTGCAAGGACTTTGCCGTCAAGAACGGAGGCGACGTCGAAGTAGAATCAGTCCATGGCGAAGGCTCAACCTTCAGCGTGCTCATACCGCTGGTTTCGGAAGGGTAGGGCGATATCAAATCAAACTGATTATAAACAGATTGTGCCATAATACCGTTAGAGTTTTAATGCGGTATTATGGCACAATCATTTATATACGGGTATATCTTGCAAATCAGATGTTTCTGTATTCAATATCCATTACTTTCTGCACTCCTTCATCCACATATCTGTTTCTTACTATCAGCACATCATCAGTAAGGCGGATAACAATGAAGTCATATGTCTTCTCACCGTATATGTACATACAGAGATTGTGTGTAGTTTCGTCATACGTATACTTATATGTGAAACCCATTGAGTTGGCCGTCATTCTGGCCGTGCCGTCTGCATTGACGGTCAGGGTCATCACTGTCGGGTTGTCATCCAATGTAGCTACGCCAATCATGGTCAGCTTCTTGCCATATAGTTTTGACAGCGGGCCGATTGTGTTTTCGTCATTGTCATTTATGCGTGAGAGGAACATGCTTGTTCCCTCTTCCGGTATGGTCAGCCTTATGAGGGTAGGAGTGAGTGCAGTCACGGCGAAGTCCACATAGTCTTCTCCCATGTCCAGAATATGCGTTTCTTCGTTATAGGAGAATTTATCCGTCTCATATTCAAACACTCCCGTCTCTTCATTGACATAGTAGAATCTTACTTCTCCGGAACGTGTGAATTCATAGCGTTTTTGTCCGGCAGCGCCCCAAGCGCCATACAGCAGTTCCGCCGGGCCTACTTCATATCTGCCGGTAGCATCAGGATTTCCGGTGTCTCCGCTTCCTCCTCCGTTCGTCACTTCATTGGGATTTGTTGATGTTTCCGGTTCGTCGTCGTCTCCTCCGCATGCGGCAAAGAATGTTACGGTGGTAATGGCCAATAAGAGCATTGACCAGAATTTTAAAGCTTTCATAAATTGTTGTGTTTAATACTGTTATTATAATCTAAATCCTTGTGCAAAATTACTCAATTCCTATGACAATCCATAAAAATCAAGAGATTTTCTTTGTCTGGGGATGTATTATTTGGTCAAATTCCGTATTCCATCAATTTATTTTAAACTGCTGATTTTTAAAACTAAGGACTGATAGATAAGCGAACAGAATCATTTTATTATGATGGACGTCGTAGGGAAGATGTTGCGAAACCACGAAATTGTAGGGAGAGGGTGTTGCAGAACTCTATATTCAATCAACATCGCAAAGCGATGTCCCTACTTGCGGCTGATGTGAACATGACGTCGGGTTGTGCTTGCACGCGTAAAACTCAGGAATTTGCGCCCGTCGGTGAAATATTTTCAAAAGTGCCCGTTCCTGATGCTGTTTAGAGGGCATTTTTGAGGCTTTTTGTCAATCGTTTTCTGATATGTGACTGGCTTTTCTTCGGAAGAAACAAAAATACTTTATCCTTCCGGTTGTGAAATCCATTATTTTTATGTAAATTTGTCGGTGATAAGAATAGACGTCATGATGTGACTTGCGGGAGTTTTGCCGGATAAGGCCGCCTCGGTCACAGATGTACAACTGAAATATAGATATAAGTCGACAAACGAAATAAATACAAAGTTAAGATTACTGCAATTATGAGAAAGAAGAAAACCGTTTTGCTGCTTCTCGCTCTGCTGCTTGCCATACCTTTGGCTGCTCGTGAGCGTGACTGTCTGCTGGTTCATTTCGCTTCGGGGAGCTACGTCGTGTTTCCGTTGACGTCCATGCCGCAGATAACGTTCGACGGCGGAGTGATGCAGATTGCTTCCGACCGTTATCAGGTGTCGGATGTCCGGAGATATACTTTCGGCGATTCCGAAAATACCGGCATCTCCGACGTTACGGCCGACAGCGGTGTCAGCAGCTTTTCGCGTGACGGACGTTTCATCCGCATCGCCCTGAAAGACCCTTCACTGCCGCTGCGTCTCTACAGTCTGAGCGGCGTGGAGCTGGTGAACGGGCTGAAGCCTGATGCTGACGGTGTGGTCACGATTGACATGTCGCGGCTGGGCGCAGACGTCTGTCTGCTGTCCATCGGTGGCGAAACCATAAAGATCAGACGCCAATGAGACGCATCCTATCGTTTCTTGTGGCCGTCGTGGCGATAGCTTCGGCAGTCAGGGCGCAGGACGACGCCGGCCAGCTGCTCGTCTTCAGGACCACAGGTGAGGTCAATCTGCTCTACACGTCGGAGATTGACAGCATCGTCTGTTCGCGGGTTGACAGAGACAGCGTCGTTCATGACGACGTCGTGACGCAGGTATTCTATACGGCAGACACGGCGCTGGTCGTGCCGATAGCCGAGATTGACAGTGTGGCGCTGGGCAGCCGCAACGGGATTCGGGTGAAAGACGGCGTGAGGATGATGACGGCAGAGGACAGCCTGTGGATAATCCGCTATGACGGCGCCAACATATATTACCGTCACGACACTCCGCCGGCCATCCTGCCCCGCGAGGGCGAAAAGCTCTTCTACGGGCGCATGGACCGGCTGTTCCCCATCGGGCTTGTGACCCGGGTCACGTCGGTCGCGTTCCGCAACAACGAATATGTGGTCGGCATCACCGACATTGAGATGAAAGACGTGTTCGACCGCCTTTTCTTTGCCGGCGAAATGGAAGTACCCGTGAAGCCGGTCTCCTCCGTGGAACAGCGCCATCGGGCACCTCTGGAAACGAACGAGACGCTGGAGATGACCATAGACATCGGCGATAGCTTCGCGGTCGGCGCGACGGACGATTTCAGCATACGCGGCACGGTGGTGGCCGATGTGCTCCGTGGCTACTACAGCATGGAGGCCGACGTGCGTAACGTACTTGACTTCAACATCAAGGCCGGATTGAATGTTTCCGACACTCAGGAACGGGAAATCCACATCGGAGGCATACCGCTGGGCGTCTATGCCCTTGTGTTCACCCCGTCCATTGAGTTTGACGGTTTTGTTGAGCTCAATGCCGAGCTGATGGCCAATCTTCATACCCGGCAGAACAGCAGCGTCCATGTCAGCTACAAGAAGCTCCCGCGTAAGGATCCGGATTTCAGCATAACGCCTCTGAAAGGCGAGGATGGCGGAACGGAGGCGCAGACGGACATCACGTGCAAGGGAGAACTGTATATGGGCGTTCAGGCTGCGCTTGATCTCAACATACTTCGTGAGGCGGCAGGAGCCCGCCTGAAGTTCAAGCTCGGACCATCGCTGCAGAGTGAGTTCGGGTTGGGGATGCTCAACCAGTCCGTGACATACAATCCGGAGGTCTATGGAAAGGCTGAATTGACCGCGAGTCTGAAGATGCAGGCTGTGGCCTCGCTCTATCGGCGTGACTATATTCTGTGGGGTGAGGAGCAGGAGCATGACCTGCTGAAGTATGAACATAAGTTCTTTGAGACCACATACGACCTCTTCCCGCGTTTCTTCCAGACACGTGCCGTAGCTGTTAAGACGGAGGGACAGGACGTCGTGACCATGTCCACAAAGTCGGAAAACGAGATACTCGGTGAACTGGAGACCGGCTTTGAGCTTCTTGACGCCTCCGGCGAACCGGTGGACAGCATCTTCGTCGGTACAATCATGCCTGACACGACCGCCGTTCAGGGATTCTGCGGCGACATCGACATCAGCGGCCTTGCCGTGGCTGAGACGAAAAAGGAACTGACCATACGTCCCGTGTTCCACTATGCCGGCCGAACTGTCAGGGCGCAGGTGGCTCCGCTGATGAGCGACATGCAGCTTCAGCCGATGGTCTTCGGCGGGACTAACGCCGTGGTCACCTACCTGTCCGGCATGCCGTTCACGGGTTCGGCCGCCGGCGGCGGGACACTCTATACGGCCGGTCCTTATCTTCCGGTGGCGGTGCGCGACACGGTGTTCATGAAGCCGGGCCCCATTGACGCGGGACTCTACTTGGACGACTATCGCCGTACGCTGCTCGTGGGTACGTGGAGCGGAGTTGAAGGCCGGTCGGAGGTGACATATACTTTCCGTGCTGATGACACCTGCTCAATGGCAAACGGTCAGGTGGTTGCGCCCGGCACGTATGTTGTCAACGACCCGCAGAGCGGCCGCGTCTCGATCTATCCCGATGACAGTGCGGTGGATGTGAAGGTGCTTAGCGTTGTCAACGTCAGTGAGACCGTGCTCCAATACCGCACGGCCGGCGATACGGCGCTTCATACGCTCAACCGCCGGTGACGGGCCTTCGCGCACCGTGTTTCTAAATAATCAGCTGTGTTTAAATAACCAGCTGTATCTTCTCTTAAATAATCAACAGTTTTTCTAATAATCAAATGAACTAATTCTAATTTTATAAACGAAATGAAAGCAATAAGATATATATCCGCAATCCTTTTCTGTCTTGTATGTACGTTGGTCCCTACGGCCTCCCGTGCTCAAATCGGCTATCAGGTTTCGCTGCTCAACACTGCCACCGGCGAACCGCGTGCGGGAGTGACGGTGAACGCCGTTGTGACCATTACCGACTCTTCCGACAAGGTTGTCTACACCGGCACGCAGCAAGCTACGACCAACGACTTCGGCGTGCTCTCGCTGGCCGTCGGCGATGATGCTACGTTCAAGAACGCTGATTGGAGCAAACTCCCGTTTTTCATCTCAGTCTCTGTTGACGGTACGCTCGTCGGCAAAAGCCAGATTCTTTCCGTGCCTGTGGCGGAATATGCGAAGAAGACCGGGGAATTGACGAAGGAGATGCTCGTGGGGACGTGGGTGAGTAGTTATAAACATAATGAGAAAATAGACGATCATTATTATAGATATGATTCGGAAGGAAATAGTATAGAGGTTAAATATACATATATGTTATATGATAATCCTAAAAACAAGATACAGTTTTTTGAAGATGGGACATTTAAATTCGATGGATATTGGAAAGGATGGACAGTTGGACATAGGGATAGCTCAGGAAATATTGATGATAATTCAGAGTTTAATTTTGCAAAAGGCGAGGAATCCTATATGATTATCGGTGAGTATTTAATAAATGGTAATGATGTCCGTATGATATTGTCTCCATCTTCATACGATGTTGATAGTGGCATGGATGAGTTCTTGTCCATGTTTACGGAAACATCAACAAATCTATTTGTTTTTTCTGTTGACATGTCATACATTATATCAAAGGAAGTATTATATTGTGAATCATCAGGTATATTTTCTTTAAAGGATTATAATTGTTCAAGGTCTTCTATACCTGCATCTTATACAAAACAATAATAAAAGCTAAGCATCATGAGACGTACCATTGTTTATATAATACTGTGTATATTGGTCATCCCTGTGGCCTCCCGTGCTCAAATCGGCTATCAGGTTTCGCTGCTCAACACAGCCACCGGCGAACCGCGTGCGGGTGTGACGGTTAGTGCCGCCATGACTATCACCGACTCTTCCGATAAGATTGTCTATACCGGCACGCAGCAAGCTACGACCAACGACTTCGGCGTGCTCTCGCTGGCTGTCGGCGACGACGCGACGTTCAAGAACGCTGATTGGAGCAAACTCCCGTTTTTCATCTCAGTCTCTGTTGACGGTACGCTCGTCGGCAAAAGCCAGATTCTTTCCGTGCCTGTGGCGGAATATGCGAAGAAGACCGGGGAATTGACGAAGGAGATGCTTGTGGGGACGTGGGTGAGTAAGTATGTGAGTAAGTATAGAGAATACATCACGACAATAACTTTTTCTGCAGATGGTAAGTATTCTATGACTAATATTGATTATTATTTGGATTCAGATAATAAGCCTCATACTTATAACAGTGAGTATTATGGTGAATATGTAGTTGATGGTAATGATATTTATATTATGCATAACTCGGATGAACCAGAATGGGAGCATTGGCATTATTTTCCATCTAAAGGAACGTTAGGTCGATTAAATAGTCTTGAGATAGCATTCGTCAAACAGTAGAAGAGTTCCCAGTTGTCCCTACATAGGTATGTTTGCAGTTTGCACGCCTTCCATCTAACTTAGGAAACAAACCATGTGAACAAGAACAGAAGACGGTTGACAGGAATATTCTCATGTCAATTTAAAGTTTTTCTTTTTTGTTTGTTAAATCCTTGGCAGAAAGAAATAAATGGGCTATCTTTGCGGTATATATCCATTATAATCAGACAGAAAATGAACACAGACATTATATCCACCATCGCAGCTTATTTCGCGACACAGCCGGTGAAACGTGCATGGCTGTTCGGATCGTTTGCACGTGGCGAAGAACGTGCGGATAGTGATGTGGATATACTGGTGGCTTATGACCGCAGTCAGCGTATAGGACTGATGAAAATTGCAGGAATGTATGTGGAACTGAAAGAATTGCTTGGGCGTGAAGTGGATCTTGTAGAAGAGGGCACACTGCGTCCATGGGCGGTTGACAGCGTGAATTGTGACAGAAAGTTGATATATGAGAGAGGCGAGTAGAGACAAAGGACGGTTGGCCGACATCGTGGAGTATGCCAAGCATGTGGAGCATTTTATTGATGGTTTCACTTTTGAGGAGTTCCGTACAGACACCCGTACTTATTTCGCTGTCATGAAGAGTATCGAAGTTATCGGTGAGGCCGCATATATGCTTACGAAGGAGTTTAAAGAAGAGCATAGCGAATTGCCATGGCCTCAGATTGTAGCAATGAGACACATCCTTGTTCATGGATATGCCCAGGTCCGAATAGAGGATTTATGGGAAACAGCAATTAACGATATTGTTCCGTTGCGTGTTCAAGTAGAAAAGTATCTTGATGAGATTTAAATATTCTCATCCCAATCCCGTGCGCTTTTAAGCCTATTTTCTTGCCTGTGTTGTGAAAAAGTGTTACCTTTGCAGCCGTAATACATTTATTATAAACTTTTTAGTAGATATGAAAGCATTCGTTTTTCCCGGTCAGGGAGCACAGTTTGTCGGTATGGGCAAGGACCTGTATGACAACAATCCATTGGCAAAGGAACTTTTTGAGAAAGCAAACGACATTCTCGGTTACAGAATAACAGACATCATGTTCAGCGGCACGGATGAGGAGCTGAAGCAGACAAAGGTGACACAGCCCGCCGTATTCCTCCACAGCGTGATTTCGGCTCTTTGCATGGGTGACTCTTTCCAGCCTGCCATGGCCGCCGGCCACTCGCTGGGTGAGTTCTCGGCTCTGGTTGCTGTCGGCGCACTGAGCTTCGAGGACGGACTGAAGCTGGTCTATGCACGTGCTATGGCCATGCAGAAGGCCTGTGACGTCGCTCCGTCGACGATGGCCGCTATCGTTGGTCTGCCCGACGAGAAGATTGCGGAGATTTGTGCAGAGGTCAACAAGGAAGGCCATGTTGTCGTTCCGGCCAACTACAACTGCCCCGGACAGCTGGTTATCTCGGGTAACATCGAGGCCATCAACGAGGCTTGCGAGAAACTGAAGGCCGCCGGTGCAAAGCGTGCCCTGCCGTTGAAGGTAGGTGGTGCGTTCCACTCTCCGCTGATGCAGCCCGCCAAGGATGAACTGCAGGCTGCCATCGAGGCCACGGAGTTTGCCGCTCCCAAGTGTCCCGTCTATCAGAATGTTGACGGCAAGCCCCACACGGACCCCGCTGACATCAAGGCTAACCTCATTGCACAGCTGACGAGCAGCGTGCGCTGGACGGAGAGCGTACAGAACATGATTGCCGACGGCGCTGATGACTTCACGGAGTGCGGTCCGGGCAAGGCTCTGCAGGGTATGATCGGACGTATCGACAAGAACGTTGCAGCCCACGGAATAGCATAAAGGTATATATGCCTGTCATATACAACGATGGACATAACATTCACTTATGGCAGGTTATATGAGAAGATAAAACGGCAAGCCCGTCGCGCACATCCCTCGGAGAAAGGATGGCGGGCGGGCTTTTGCTTTTTCACGTATATGACAAATCAGAAATATTAAATGCAGAAAGTAATAATCTATCAGATATTCACACGCCTTTTCGGCAACTGCCGTGAGACATGCCGCAGGAACGGAACACTGGAGGAGAACGGTTGCGGGAAGATGAGTGCCTTCACGGCGATGACGCTGAAACGTATAAAGGCTCTCGGAGTGACGCACGTATGGTACACAGGTGTCATCCGTCATGCCACGACGACGGACTATACGGCCCACGGCATACCGCGCCAGCATCCGGCTGTGGTGAAGGGTAGGGCTGGTTCGCCGTATGCCATCACCGACTATTATGACATTGATCCGGACATAGCCGACAATGTTGACAAGAGAATGGCTGAGTTTGAGGCACTGGTGAAGCGCACGCATCAGGCCGGCATGAAGGTCATTATTGACTTCGTGCCTAATCATGTGGCCCGACAGTACCGTTCGGTGTGCAAGCCGGAGGGCGTCCGTGATCTTGGAGAGGATGACAACCGCGACATGCACTTCTCTACGTCGAACAATTTCTATTATTGCTGGGGTCAGCCGTTCGCTCCCGAAATAGACCTTTTTAATGGCGAAGCAGAATCCTATTCGGAGACTCCGGCGCGGGCAACGGGCAATGACAATTTCAGCAACCGTCCCGGACGGAACGACTGGTATGAGACGGTCAAGCTGAACTATGGCATCGACTACTGTGACGCGGGCGGTCGTTCGGAACATTTCAGTCCTATTCCCGACACGTGGAACAAGATGACGGACATTCTGCTCTTCTGGGCGTCAAAGGGTGTCGACGCTTTCCGCTGCGACATGGCGGAGATGGTGCCGGCCGCGTTCTGGGCCTGGGCTACGGACAAGGTGAAATACCGCTATCCGGAAATCAAGTTCATCGGCGAGGTATATGATCCCTCGCAATACCGCAACTATATAGGTGCGGGCTTCGACTGGCTTTACGACAAGGTAGGAATGTACGACAGCGTGCGTGACGTGACGTGCGGCCGACGTCCTGCTTCGGACATAACGCGCCACTGGCAGTCAACGGACGACATCCGCGACCACATGCTTTATTTCCTTGAGAACCATGACGAGCAGCGCATCGGCTGTGACTTCTTTGCCGGCGACGGTCGCCGTGGCGTTCCCGGTCTTATCGTCAGTGCGCTGATGCAGCAGAACCCGTTCATGCTCTATGCCGGACAGGAGTTTGGCGAGCGTGGCATGGATGAAGAGGGATTCAGCGGACGTGACGGCCGGACGACAATTTTCGACTATTGGGCTGTGGGCACGCTGCGGCGAGGATATTTCGACCGCAGAAAGATGACGCGTGAGGAGAAGTCTCTTGAGGCTGTCTATTCTCAGGTGCTCAACATTGCCGGCACGGAAAAGGCTGTGTCTGACGGCTGTTTCTATGACCTCATGTACGTCAACGGACATATCGGCGGCAGCGTCTATGCATTCATCCGCAAATGCGGCAGCGAACTGCTTCTCGTGGCTGCGAATTTCTCAGGCGACGCTACGGACTGTGATGTGGTCATCCCGCGCCATGCCTTTGAATATCTGCAGATGGGTGAAGGCTTGCGCGAGGCGAAGGATTTGCTCAGCGGTGATAAGTGCGTGATGGAACTGAAGGCCGACGGCGCCGTGAAGATGAACGTTCCGGCGTATGGCGGACGTGTGTGGAAGATGACGGTCTAACACACGGAGGCGGTGATTGCTTAAATGTTATATTATAATATATTGTGATGCACAATGGAACAGGAACCGATATTGAATGAGCACAACAAGGAGGAGTTTCCTCCAAGCCACACGGCGGAACATCTGCTCAACCAGACGATGATCCGCATGTTCGGATGCGAGCGTTCGCGCAATGCACATATCGAACGGAAGAAGAGTAAAATCAGTTATATCCTTGATCACAAGCCGGACCGGAAGGAGGAAAAGGCGATTGAGGACCGTATGAATGAGCTGATTGCGGAGGATTTGCCGGTGACGTTCGAGTTTGTCCAGCGTGCGGACCTGACGGCAGAGAGTACTGCCGTCGGCGGACGTTATGCCGGAGTGTCGCTCGACAAACTGCCGGACGACGCCTCCGAAACAATCCGCCTCGTGCGTATCGGTGACTATGATGTGTGTCCGTGTATAGGCCGTCATGTCCGTTCGACAGCGCAGATAGGCCGCTTTGAGATGCTTGGAACGAATTGGGATGAGATGAAACGCTCGTTCAGGATTCGCTTTAAGGTCATTCAATAGTCCGTCGGATGCATTCCGCTGTGACGTTAAGTGCCGGCCGGAAGGCTTGACCATGTCCGTTCTTGGACGGGTCAAACCTTCCGACCGGCATTTTTGCCTCTTTTATAACGCTATTTTTTTGTGTTTATAATACCATTCCTTGGTTGCTGTGTAATGCAACCTTTTGCTCTTACAATGCTATTTTCATGAAAACAGGGTCGTGGTCGGAATATGTAAGTGATTCCCTGTAGTATGTGATTCCGTTCAGCGATTTGTCGTGGAAGATGTAGTCGATGCGCACCGGCTTCTTGTTCTTGTAGGTCCGCATCCATCCGCTGCCACATTCCTTGAATCCGTCGGTCATGTCGCCGAGCATGGTGTTATATACGTATGAGTAGGGAACGTCGTTGAAGTCGCCGCATACGATGGTCGGAACGGGTGAATTGCGTCTTTCGTTGGCTACGGTCGCGGCCTGTCCGGAACGTATTATCATGCCAAGCGTATAGTTGTCGTATATCGCGCTGATCAGCGAGTTGCGCTCAACATGCAGTCCTTTCATCTCCATCTTTGCCGCGCTGCGCAGCGTCCGGTTGAATCCGGTGGTTTCAAGATGGACGTTGAAGACACGAAGCATCTTGCCGTTGACGTCGATGTCAACCCACATGGCGCTGTTGTTGCTCTCCTCAAATGGGATGTTCTTGTAGCCGCGGATAGGGTATTTGCTGTAAACGACCATATCGTTGTTGCCAGTTGACATATACGGGAAATACTCTTTATAGCTTTTTGAGTTGCGCTTGTCGCCGCAGATGTCCGAATATTCCTGCATACAGAGCACGTCAACCTTCTGCTTCTTCATTTCCGACAGGATGTCTTGAGCCATGAACCCAGATGTTTCGCGGCCGAACAAAGCGACGTTGTAGGTCGCGATTTTGATGCCATAGCGTCCGTCTGTATCTTCCGGCAGGCTGCGCAACTGATATATCGTGCCGATGTAGGGGATGCAGGATAGTATGGTCAGGGTGGGGATGGCGGAGAAAATCCATCTGCGTCTTATCAGCCAATAGACCAACAGAATAGCATTGGCCATGATAAGTAGCGGCAGGACATAGACCGTCATGGCCTGTACCGTGTTTCCAACAGGAGATTTGCTGCCTCCCCAAAGGCCAACGAAAGTAAAAATAGTGGTGACAATCTGTATGATGAGGAACATCATAAGAAAATACTTGTGTACTGCTAACTTTCCCATAATATGCTATTCGTTCAGGTATTTGCTAATCATATCCGTCAGATCTTTTATCTGTATCGGTTTGGTCAT
This sequence comes from uncultured Prevotella sp., assembly GCA_947177775.1. Classification (GTDB taxonomy): domain Bacteria; phylum Bacteroidota; class Bacteroidia; order Bacteroidales; family Bacteroidaceae; genus Prevotella. The sequence goes on along the minus strand of CAMWVS010000030.1, from coordinate 6,690 downwards.
GAACTCGTCGCATCCCGCCGCCTTTGCTTCCTTGATGTTTGTGTCGAATGCGTATGCGCTCAGCGCGATGATAGGAGTTGAGCTATTGACCTCTTTTATTATCCGTGTGGCGTCCAGACCGTTCATCTCCGGCATCCGGATATCCATCAGAATGAGGTCTGGTTTCTCATCTTCGTTTGTGGTAACGGCTTCGATGCCGTTCCTTGCCCTTACAAGGCGATAACGCTTTGCCAGGACATTCTTCAATAGTTCGTAGTTGCTGTCTTCGTCTTCGACTATCATTATGAGTTTCATGTGGCCTCCGGCTGCCATCATTCTCAGTGTGTGTGAACCCGTTGTTGTCCCCAACGGTCTGCTTTTTCCGCCCAACGAACCGTCGAACGGCAGTGTGAATCTGAATGTGGAACCTTCACCAAGGGTCGATTCTACTTCAATCTGGCCACCAAGTTTCTCCACAATAATCTTGCAGATAGTCAATCCGAGTCCGTGACCGTTGTTGAGGGTTTCCGCATCCTTTGATGTGTATAGGCTGAAAATATCGTTGATGTCATCCGGCGAGATGCCTGTTCCTGTGTCTGCGACATAGAATTCCACATACTGGCTTTGGCTTATGAGGCGATAACCGAACGTGATGCTACCCTTTACGGTGTGTTTCAAGGCGTTGTTTATCAGGTTTGAGAGAATCTGTGTCAGTCTGTTCGTGTCGGTGTTGAGCATTACCGATATGGTCGGTTCTGAGCAAATGAGTTTCACACCGTCCGGACACTTGAATTTGAAAATATTCTTAACGTCGTGGCATAGTTTGCTGAGGTTTGTCTCTTGTTTCCTTATGCTGATTTCTCCCGACTCCATTCGTGACAAGTCAAGTATGTCGGTGATGAGACAGTTGAGTCTTGTACTGTTGTTCTCTATTATTTCGAGAAACTTCATGCGTTCTTCCAGTGACTCTGTTTCGGCTATGATTCTTGAGAAACCTTCTATTGCGTTTAGCGGCGTGCGTATCTCATGACTCATGCCGGCGAGGAAGAATGACTTCATTCTGTCTGCCGATTCGACTTGACGGATTTTCTTTTCACATTCTTCCAGCTTCATGTAGGCCTCGTCCCGTTCTCTTTTCACGATCTTGACGAGTCTGTTTGCTTCCGCAAGTTTGCTTAATAGTATTTCGCGTTCGTCTTGTTCCATTTCTCGTATATGGTGCTGATGATAGTGCTGATGATAGCCTGCTATATAGAAAACATTTCCGAATCAAGTCTCTTCAAAGTGACTTTATCCCCTCCTGGCCTTCTCCCATACGCCGTTCTTGTGGTTGCACAGATATCTCATGCCCCTGAAGACATTGGTGTTCATGAATAGGAAATAGTAGGGGATATAGAGTAGTTTGTTTCTCTTGCCTTTCCTGTCGAGTTCATATCCAACCCACGCAGCAGCGTAGAAACATATCTGCAGAAGCCATATGATGTTGTAGATTGTTCCGGCTTTGGCCATGACCAAGACAACGTTGAGAGGGATAAGCGCCATCATAGCAATCGGAGTGATGCTCCAGCGGAGAACGCGGTGGGATATGAATTGGAATGAGACCACCGGATGATGTAAGGGATTCATCAGCCGTCTCAGTCTCCAGATGCTTTGCAATCCTCCTGCGGCAATTCTGCGTTTGCGCTTGCCTTCCTCTGTCAGATCGGCCGAACCGTATTCCATGGCGTATGCTTCGGATGAATATGCTATGCGATAGCCTTCAGCAACCATGTTCATCGAGATGATGAAGTCGTCCAGCAGTGAGTCTTCCGGTATGGCTCGGTAAAGCTCTTTTCTGACGGCACACAACTCTCCGGCGGCTCCCATGGCCGAATAGAGTTCGCTGTCCAGCCGTTTCAGCGTGCTTTCGTATTTCCAATAAAGTCCTTCGCCTTCTGCTGCGGCCTGTCCGTCATGGCGTGCGGCAACACGTTTTTCTCCGGCTACGCATCCTACTGTCGGGTCTTTGAACAGTCGGACTATCTCGCGGATGGCTCCTGGATTAATAATCGTGTTTGCATCAGTCATAACTACGATGTCCGTCCTGACGAGTTTCATGGCTCTGTTGACGGCTGCCGTTTTGCCTCGCCGTTCCGGTTTGTGCTCAACGACTACTTCCGGATAGCGTGCCAGCATCTCGCCGGTGGCGTCATTGCTGCCGTCGGTCACCCACATCACGTTCAGTTTGTCCTTGGGATAGTCCAATGCGCGGGTGTTTTCCATCTTCATGTCGACAACGTCTTGTTCATTATAGGCACATATAACCATTGTGACTTCTGGTAACAGATTGTCGTCCGAGGTTTTTACGGTATGTTTCTTTTCGCGAGAAAAGGTTCTTTTGAGCAATACGGCGGTATATAAAACAATACCATATCCTATATAAGTATAGAATATGACAGCTACGCACAACCAGAATATTGTTTCAATAGTAGTCATTAGGTAGTATCGTATATGTGAATATGCTTGCAAAGTAACAAAAAAAAACTGTATGTACAAAACAAAAGCGGGAATATTTTCCAACATTCCCGCTTTCGTTCATTTTGTCTCTATCTCTTCTTTCATATCGATGTAGTTACCTTTCCTGTCGTAAATCTCATATTGCAGGAAAGCCATCTTCTGTGAAGAGACGATGTTGATGCCGAGTCCGTATTTCAGCTGCCATTTGCGTTTCAGCGACATCAGTCCCTGGTTTATGTAGGCTGCGACATACGGGTGTACATGAAGATAGAATTTCTTGATGCCAATCTTGTTTACCAGTTGGTCAATTTTACTCTCGAGTTGGTCGGTGAACAGAATGCTTGACTTGATTTTTCCGCGTCCGAAACATGTCGGACATGTTTCTTCCACGTTAACATCCATTGCTGGTCGGACCCTTTGGCGTGTAATCTGCATCAAACCGAATTTGCTCAACGGCAAGATGTTGTGGCGCGCTCTGTCTTTCTGCATGTTCTTGCACATACGTTCGTAGAGCAGTTGGCGGTCTTCGGCAAGGTTCATATCGATGAAGTCGACAACAATAATGCCTCCCATGTCACGCAGTCTCAGCTGTCGTGCCAGCTCGTCTGCCGCTCCGAGGTTGACTTCAAGTGCGTTGGCTTCCTGTCCGTTTTCAGAGCGTGTTCGGTTTCCGCTGTTCACGTCAACCACATGGAGCGCTTCCGTGTGTTCGATGATGAGATAGGCGCCGCGCTTATAGTTCACGGTCTTTCCGAATGCCGACTTAATCTGCTTGGTGACGTTGAAGTTATCGAAAATGGGCACCTGTCCTGTGTACTTTTTGACTATGTTTACCTTTTCCGGTGCAATCAGTCCGACATAGTCCTTCACCTGACCGAAGATTTCATCGTCGTTGACGTAGATACCGTCGTACGTTGGGTTGAAAAGATCTCTCAGCAGTGCTACGGCGCGTCCGGTTTCTTCAAATATCACCTGCGGGCGTGCTGTTGTTTTCTGTACCTTTGTGATAGCGTCCTCCCATCGCTTCAACAGAATTTTCAGCTCCATGTCCAGCTCGGCCACTCTTTTTCCTTCGGCCGAAGTACGCACAATGACTCCAAAGTTTTTGGGTTTTATGCTCTGTATGAGCTGTTTAAGCCTTGTCCTTTCCTCGCTCTTTCTTACTTTTGAAGAAACCGACACCTTGTCGTTGAATGGAATCAGCACCAGATAACGTCCGGCAAAACTCAGCTCACACGTCAATCTGGGACCTTTTGTCGATATCGGCTCCTTCACAATCTGCACCATCACTTCCTGACCGACCTTCAGGGTTGTCTGAACGCTTCCGTCCTTCTTCATTTCGGGCAGACGTGATGCCTTTGATATAGGGAAGAGCTTCTTCCTGTCGCTTTGTACCTGCTTGAGATACTTCTCGTAAGAGTTAAACTGAGAACCTAAATCCAGATAATGCAAGAAGGCGTCCTTCTCGAACCCGACATCCACGAAACACGCATTCAGTCCGGGCATAAGCTTTCTGACCTTTGCTACATAGATGTTACCCACGGAGAAAGATGCGGAGCGTGGTTCGTTCTGATATTCAACCAGATTTTTGTCCTCCAGCAACGCTATCGCTATGTCCTTGGGCCGGACGTCAATAATAACTTCGCTTGTCATTCCTTACAGTTTCTGTTTTTTAGTTGTTTGTTCAAATAGAAAGGGTGTGCCATAGTCCCCGGAAGGACTTTATTGACACACTCCTTTCATTTCTTTTTCTGAACAGAGCTTCCTTAATTAAGGGGCTGTAATTGCTTACTTGCTCTTATGTCTGTTCTTTCTTAATCTTTTTTTACGCTTGTGAGTAGCCATCTTGTGGCCCTTCTTTTTTTTACCGTTTGGCATAGCTATAAGACTTTAATTTGATTATATATTAAATGTTGATTATTTCATCTTTGCAATAAAGCTCTTCGCCGGTTTGAATCCCGGATAATCATGAGCGTCAATCATGATTGTTGTATTCTTGGATATATTGCGTGCTGTTTTTTGGGCGCGGTGTTTTACGATGAAGCTACCGAATCCACGCAGAAAAACGTCTTCCTTATTTGTGGCAAGACTGACTCTGATTTCTTCCATAAAAGCCTCAATTGTCGCAGCCACGTCTCTTTTGGCAAGCCCCGTATCTTCTACGATTTTGTTGATAATATCCGCTTTAGTCATCTTTTGTATATGATATTTGTTGTGAAAATTTGTTTTATTCCGTTTATTCGGAGTGCAAATATACTGATTTTCAACGGTAAACGGAAATTATTTCAGACTTTTTTTAGAAAAAAGCGGATTAAAGTCGATTACAGTCCCACTGTCCGGCCCGTATGGCTGTTGTGACATTATATATATATTAGGTGCAAGGCTGTTATGAAGATATATGTTCTTTGAATGTGTATGTAAAGATATGCGAGTGATATTGAAAGCTTGCCTTGTAACAGTTCAATTGTGTGCCTCGGGAAGTGTGGCTGTTTTTGTCATCTGTCCAGAGTCTTTGGCAGTTTCTCCAGTGCCTCTTGTGCAAATAATTTTGTGGTTTCGTAAAATTACCGTACCTTTGCAGAAGATAAGCGGCATTCTGTAATTTGCGTCGGTATCCGTGTCTCCTCAGTTGACACGACAAAAGCAGAAGCGTCAGAATGCTCTCCTCTACGTACATTATATAATAATACAGCGAACATACAATGAAACAGACAAAGATTGTAGCTTCCATCAGCGACAGGAGATGTGACGTTGACTTTATCCGTCAGCTATTTTATGCAGGAATGAATGTTGTCAGGATGAACACGGCCCACGCCTCGGCCGAAGGTCTTAAAGAGATTATACGCAATACGCGTAGTGTGTCAAGCCACATCGGTATTATGATAGATACGAAAGGTCCTGAGATACGTACGACAGGATGCGAGTCTCCTATCGAATATAAAACGGGCGACGTAGTCAAGATTTTCGGACGTCCGGAGATGGAGACACAGCACGATATAATCAATCTCACATACGCCAATTTCGCCAATGATGTCCACGAGGGAGACCATATACTTTTTGATGACGGTGCGATTGACATGAAGGTGATTGGTATCAATGGTCCCGCCGTCATAGCTCAGGTGCAGAACGATGGAAAGCTCGGTTCGCGCAAAAGCGTCAACGTTCCGGGTGTTCATATAGACCTGCCGTCGCTCACCGAGAAGGACGTTAAGAACATCAATCTTGCCATTGACGAGGATATCGACTTCATTGCCCATTCTTTTGTCCGCAATGCAGGCGACGTGCGTGCCGTTCAGGATATACTGGACAGCCGCGGCAGCGACATAAAGATCATCTCAAAGATAGAGAATCAGGAGGGCGTCGACAATATAGACGAAATCATAGAGGCTTCCTACGGTATCATGATTGCCCGCGGTGACCTTGGCATCGAGGTGCCCATCGAGCGCATTCCGGGCATACAGCGTAACATCATCCGCAAGTGTGTGCATGCCCGCAAGCCCGTCATCGTGGCCACGCAGATGCTCCACACGATGATTGACAATCCGCGTCCCACACGTGCTGAGGTTACTGATATCGCCAACGCCATTTACTACAGTACCGACGCACTGATGCTTAGTGGCGAGACGGCCAGCGGTAAATATCCCGTCGAGGCAGTTGAGACAATGGCGCAGATAGCCGAGCAGGCCGAGAAAGACAAATATCGTGAGCACGTCAACAGTGTTCCGCTGCCCGACGACTGTGATGTTCCGGCATTCCTCGCTCACAATGCCATCGAGGCTACCGAGCGTCTCGGCGTCAAGGGTATCATCACTGACAGTAAGACAGGTCGCACGGCACGCCACCTTGCCGCATTCCGTGGTCCTAATCCGGTGTTGGCCGTATGTTATAAGGAGAAGGTGCAGCGTTGGCTGGCTCTGAGCTACGGTGTTATTCCGGTTGCCCAGCATGAGCAGATTGGCCGTCAGGAGCAGTTCATGGCTGCTTTGCGCATGCTCCGTCAGAAGGGCTATCTTGAGATGGATGACAAGATAGCATATCTCAGCGGCAGTTTTGCAGAAGGCGGCAGTACGACGTTCCTTGAAATCAACACGGTTAAGGAAGTCTTCGACCGCTCGTATGAGTTCCACTTGCCTAAGTAAGAGGTAAGAGTTCTGAGCGAATTTTAGTGCAGACGTAAGAGTTCTGAGCGAAGAGGTATGATTACCTTTTAGTGCA
>CAMWVS010000029.1 GCA_947177775.1 uncultured Prevotella sp. | reverse complement strand
ACTCCAAAAGTTTTTTGTCTAACTTTTGGGGTGCAGTTCATTACGACACAGCCTCGATTTGATTACTTAGATCTCCACATCGGTAATTACGTCATATGCGATACCGATAACCTGCATGTCTGAAGGAACGCCGATACGTTGTGCTTCTGTTGCTGAAATTCTCAACTTCACCACAAGGGGTGCTTCTGCGTCAAATGCTTCAGCCCCATAATAAAGGCCGGAATAGGTATCGCCGGTGGTGACTCCTATTTTACATTCCTTACCAAATTTACCTCCTAATTTTTTCAGCAATTCAATACTGTCCATCTTTTTAAATTTTTTTGTTTTTGTCCTTTCATTCCCCATTAAGGACTTAATAAGATTATCTATAGGTACAAAAACGAAAAAGCGTGGGAACTGCACCTGTTTGCTCGTCCCACGTCGTGAGGCTCTGGCATCGCCCGGTTCGTCAGAGACGAGCAACGCTGAAGCCCACGCCGATATGATATATACCACACCTACATGGCAGCCATGCGCACAATGCCGGCCGTCACGTATGCGGTATGGATAACATACCCACATAGGCATCTACCGTTGCTTTGCTGTTGACGAACCATTGGAAACTGCCAGATTTCACAACGTCAAGAACAAAGCGTTACATAGTAAACGCCTTCCATTAATGTCCGCCACCCTCTTCTGCCCTTGCGGGCTTCAGCATAGGTAGCGGTGCAAAGATAATAATTATTTGTATAACAATCAACAAAAAATATTCTTTTTTGTCGCCATTTGTTGGCGTTCCTAAGTAATACCCTAAGGAATACTCGGCTCATGCTGAGTCTCCAAAGAAATATTTGTATTCATAGCAAGAGAGCATCAAAACACGATATGAAACAAAAGTGATTTTGATACTCTCTTACTTGTTGGATACGGCAATGGACCGCCGTCTACATATCTTCCATTGGCAGTGTCAGAGGGGTGAGGGTATATTTCCCGAAGTCTGCTGCAGGGAGTGCAGCGATTTTTTCTTCGAGAACGATTGGACTGATTTTGTTCGGGTTACGCTTGATTTCGGCGGCCACTCCGGTGTGGTCAAATTCGTTCAGGGCAATCATGTCGATTTCGTTTTCTCCCTTACGGTTCCACCAGTTGCCGACAGTGGTGTATAGTCCCGTTTCCATCGTTTTGTCGTGGAAGTAGCGTTCGAGCGTGCGGCCGCTGAACTGTTCGTAGTGCTGGGCTATGTTCTTGCGTAGCAGGGCGTGCTGCTGGCGTTCAATGACAGACTGGTACGGGCAGATAAATCTGAACCAGAAGCGCAGGAAATTATCCGAGATCTCGTATGCTGTGGTCTTGCTGTTGGGGCGCGAGAGGACCGGTTTCAAACGTGCGATCATGCTGTAGTTCTTCTCCAGATTCTGCAGATATGTTCCCACGTCCTTCTGCATTGTCCCGTCTATGTCGCTGCGGCGCGTCATGCCGCCGGCTATCAGCTGTAGGATGGAGAAATAGGTGGCGCTGTCTTCTCCGAACTCCTGATTCATCAGGTCACGTCCCTCTGTGATGAAATAGGAGTCCTGCCGGCAGACGTAGTTGAGCATTTTCTCTTTCGTGAAGCACTGGGCGTCGATGAGCAGTTCGATGTATTTTGCCACGCCGCCCGTAATCATATACAGACACAGCAGGTCCTCGTTCCTGTATCCGGGATTGGCGTCGGCAAGGATTTGCCTTATCACGCTGATGCGGAACGGCCGCAGGGTGAATTTTGACGTAGGCCGGCCGTAGAGCGGTTCACTCTTGTCCTCGAAGATTCGTTTCATCAGCGACTGTATGCTACCCGAGGTGATGAGATTGATGTGCGACCGTGTGTGGTATCTGTCCCAGATGTCCTGCATCTCGCTGAATATTGCGGGATTGATATTGTAGAAAGTCTGAAATTCGTCGAAGACCACTGTGAAATGTCTGTGCTGCGATTCGCGCATAATCACTTCAAAGAGGTCACGGAATTTTGTCAGCTTGCCGTAGACGCTTATGCCGAGCTGTTCTTCGAGTGTTTGCTGAAATTTGCTGCACAGCATAGTCTCGTTGTCCCTTGAGACAAACAGATAGGCGTAGTTGTCATCCGCCATTGCATGGGTGATAAGGGCGGTCTTGCCGACACGCCGCCGTCCCATGAGCACGGTGAACATCGCGCTCCGCTCTGCCTGTAACTTGTTCTGACGGAGTATGTCAATCTCCTCCCTCCGGTCGTAAAATCTCATAATATAAATGACGGTTTATATAAATGACGGTTTATATTTTTTTCTCCTGTCTGCAAAGATGCGAAAAAATATCCGATTGACCAAGGAACCTGCGGAAAAAGACGGTGGAAAACGTGTCCAAGGCGTGTAAAGGCAAGGCGTGTGGATGTCGATGCCGTTATGAAAACAAATGAAGATGTGGATATTTCGGTTGAAAATCATTAACTTTGCAGCGCGCGGTCATACGACGGCTATCCTCAGTCCGAACTATGGCAGACAGCGGTCTGACGGATGTTCAGCGGATGTCCGGAGAAGATTTCATGAAGATTCAAAAAGAAAGTAACGATGGAAAAAACGGCTAATGCTTATGTCAAGACATATCCCGACCTGATGGCGGGACGGAAGATAATGTATGTCCACGGCTTCGGTTCTTCGGGCCGGTCGGGCACGGTGACGCGGTTGCGGGAGATGCTGCCGGGGGCAGAAGTGATTGCCCCCGACCTGCCGATACATCCGGCTGAGGCCATGACGCTGTTGCGCGGATTGTGCAGCGACGAGCAGCCCGACCTCATCATCGGCACCTCCATGGGCGGCATGTACGCCGAAATGCTCACCGGATATGACCGTATCCTGCTCAATCCGGCTTTCCGTATCGGTGACGACATACTGAAAAACAACATGCTCGGCAAGGTCACGTTCTACAGTCCGCGGGCGGACGGCATGACGGAATTCATGATGACAAAGCAGCTTCAGGCCGAATATCAGGACATAGCGACGCAGTGTTTTGCCGACACCGGCGAGGAAGAGCAGCGCCGCGTGTGGGGACTCTTCGGACTGGAAGATCCTGTTGTCCACACTCGCGACCTCTTTGCGGCCCACTATCGCAACGTCCTTGATTTCCACGGCGAGCACCGCATGAACGACACCGTCCTGATGCACTCCGTCCTGCCCGTCGTCAGGTGGATTGACGACCGTCAGAGTTGCCGCCAGCGCAGCATCGTCTATATCTCGATAGAGGGCACGATGATGGGCCGCGAGGACCGTCCGATGCCCAGTCTGCTGAAAGCCTACCGCCTGTTGCTGGAGTGTTATGACGTCTATGTGGTGGCTGCGGCGCCGACAAACGACACCGGCTATGCCCGCCGCATGCAGGAATGGACGTTCGAGACGCTTGGTGTGGCGGCCTACAACCGGCTTATCCTCACCAACCGCAAGGACCTGCTTTACGGCGACTATCTCATTGACGGACTTCCGGACAACGCATCCTGCGATTTCATGAGCACGCGGATAGACTTCGGGTCCGATACGTTCAAGACGTGGGACGACGTCATCGAGTATTTCAGCCGGCTGGGAGGACAGTGACGGAGAAACTAAACGAACAGGGCGAACATGCATAACAACGGGCTTATGTAGCAACCATTGCTACATAAGCCCGTTGTTGTCAGACAGTCGCGTTTCCGTGCTTTTATGTCCGGCTTGCCCGCATGACAAGTCTGTAGAGGTTGCAGCCGACGAAATTTCCGGCCACTTCACCGATGTATAGTATGAGCAGTTCTGCGGTGAAGAGCATGTCGGCGGGGGCGAGGAGGAAGTAGAATGCGTCGGCTATGGAGTGGGTGAAGCCGCACAGGATGAACACCGGGACGCCCAGCAGCAGGGCGAGCATCTTTCCCTGGCGTGCGAACTGTACCGCCGTGGTCATGATAAAGCCGCATCCGATGGCGAGCAGGAAGCACGGAAGGACGCCTTTCGCCAGACGGGCGTCCGTTATTGCCGTTGCGGGGGCTACGCAGTCAGGCTGCGCGTAGCGTATCATCAGCGCCATGAGCAGACATCCTACGATGTTTCCGGCCAGCACTGTGGCCAGCATGGGCCAGTCGCCGTGACGCCGGATGAATCCCGCCGTTCCGGTGTAGAGCTTCAGTCCGTAGTAGACAACGGCTGTCAGGCCGAAAGCGAAGAGCACGGCTCCGGCCACACCGCCCGTGCGGAGGTTGACAACGCAGCCGATTGAGATGCAGATGCCGGCGAGGATGGCCGGCGGAAATATATTTCTGAACATATCTGAATTTTGAATTACGAATTTTGAATTAAGAGTTGTCGGCCCGCGGCCGATGAAGAATCATGAACAACGAACTACGACCGTGCGTCCACCGTTGTCTGAAACTGGGGACGGGCAGCCGTAGTTCGTGATTCATGACTTATGATTCATAATTAGAAAACAACCACTCCTTCCTGTTTCTTACCGTCCATCATGATTTTCAGCGGACGCTCGAAGCGCACGTGGCGGACATATTCCGTCTCGCTGACGGCCGGCATGGCGTCAAGCAGATCCTTGCGGAAGATTCCGTCGTCGCGGTAGGTGTTGATGGTGAAATAGCCCACACCGAACGACGTGAGGTTCTGGAAGAAGTGAGTTCCCTGGCTCGGGTCGACGCGATAGTTCTTCAGCCCCGACTCTACGATGACGCGTGCGGCGCTGATGTGCGGCCACTTCACCGGTATTCCCAGCCATGGATCGCTCGACCCCCAGCGCCCCGGACCTACGAGAACATAGCCGCGGCCTTCGCTGAGGAAGCGGCGGTTGACGGTTTCAACGTCGCGGGCGATGGCGGGATTGTTGGCCGCCGTGAAGTTTTCGTCCGTCTTGACATAGACAACGTCCGTGACGTCTTCGGCGATGCCGTGGCCAAGCGAGTTGTGGGAACGCAGGAGACACTGTTCGTCGGGTATGGCGGCGAGGTCTTCGTCGAGCACCTGCTTGCTGTCGACGATGGGGCGTATCTGCAAGAGATACAGCTCGCCCGTCCTGTCGGCGTTCAGATTGCACGCAAACTCAATCTCCACCGGCCGCCGCATCTCTTCCGCGCCGACGCGCTGGGTCGTCTGGAGCAGTTCGGGCAGAGGGAAAATGTCGTGCTGGAGCACACCACAGAAAGAGATGACCTTGCGTCCGCCTTCGTAGATGCCGTCGCGGATAACCTGGTCGTAGGGGTCGAATGTAGACGCGATGTAGTTGAGCGAGCCGTCCTTGTCGGCCTCCTTGACCCGCAGATTGAGGATGTTGAAGCCGTCGTCGGTCTTCAGTTCCGCTCCCGTCTGGCGCATGTCGAGCGCATAGAACCGCGTCTGCGTGTCCCTCAGTGCCGTCTCCATCTCGCTGGTCTGGAGCACCTGTCTGGGATGGTAGGGGCTGACGCGCAGCGTCTGGCCGCCGTCAACGATATATTTTCCCAGTCCGAGGGCGAGATTGGCAATTCCCTCCTCGGCCTTTTCCTCCCCTATGGGGTAGTAGTTGAGCGAGCGCAACACGCCGCTGAACGTCGGATAGTAGCGGTCGCCGTACTGACGGCCCACCACTTCCTGAAGTATGACGGCCATCTTCTCCTGGTCGATGACGTTGCGTGTGGCCGTCATGTAGGCCTTGGAGTCGCGGAAGAACACCGAGGCATAGACGCCCTTGATGGCCGAGGCCAGCATGCGCAGCATCTCATAGCGGTCGTCGAGATAGGGGACCATATATGTCGAGTAGATTCCGGCGAAGGGCTGGTAGTGGGAATCCTCCAGCAGCGACGACGAGCGCACGGCAATCGGCGACTTCACGGCGTCGAAGAACGTGAAGAAGTCGGCTATCAGCGAGTCCGGAAGCTGTGCCCGGAGGAAGTGGCTGAGGATTTCTTCGTCCGAAGCGTCGCTCAGGGCAATCTGATATAGATTGTTCTTCTCCATGAACTCGTCGAAGAAGTCGGTGCAGAGAACCACCGTGCGCGGAATGGTCACCGTCGCTCCGGCGTGTTTGTTGAACTCCGGATGGCGCTTGATGATATTGTCGAGGAAGGCCAGACCGCGTCCCTTGCCGCCCAGCGAGCCTTCGCCGATACGTGCGAAATGGCCGTAGGCGTCGAACTTTCCGCGGTCGAATACGGCCACGATGCCGATGTTCTTCATCCGGCGGTACTGGACGATGGCGTCGAAGATGATCTGACGGTGGGCGTCGACGTCCTGAAGCTTGTGCCACGTGACATGCTTTAGGAAAGCCGAAACGGGGAATATCGCCCGCGCGCTGAGCCATCGGCTGACGTGGTTGCGGCTGACGTGATAGAGCATGGAGTCCTCCGGAATCTTGAAGATGTTGTCCTGAAGCTCCTTCAGCGAGCGCACGCGGACAACCTCTTCGTGGGTCGTGGGGTTGCGGAAGATGAAGTCGCCGAAGCCCATGTGCTCTTCCATGAGACGGTGGAGGTCGATGTTCATCTTCTTCGAGTTCTTGTCGACAAAGCGGAAGCCCTCGGCGCGCGCTTTCTCCTCGTTTTCCGTTTCGGCACTCTGGAGGATGAGCGGCACGTATTCGTCCCGCCGGCGTATCTCGCGCAGCAGCCGCAGTCCGGCGTCGGCCACGCCAAGATTGCCGCCCGCACCTCCGGCCGGTAGCGGCGACGACGTCTGTCCGGCCGCCTCACCCTCGGTCTGCTCCGGCTCAGCCGTGCTTCCCATCGGGAAACGGACGTCGCTGATGACACCGAGCATGTTGTCGGCATATCGCTCGTACATCTCCATGGCTTCTTGATAGCTGCGCGCCAGCACCACCTTCGGGCGTCCGCGCTTGCGCTGTGCGGCAGCGTGGGGGTTGAGCGCCTCGGTGGAGAAGCGGTTGCTCTGCTGGAGAATGTAGCTGTATAGATTGGGCAGTACGGAGGAATAGAACCTGATGCTGTCCTCGACGAGCAGTATGACCTGAACGCCGGCCTCGCGTATGTCGTGGTCGATGTTCATCTTGTCCTCGATGAGCTTTATGATCGACAGGATGAGATTGGTGTTGCCGAGCCAGCAGAAGACGTAGTCGAAGATGGAGAGGTCCTCGTTCTCCATGCGCCGTGTTATTCCGTGGGAGAACGGCGTGAGCACGACGCAGGGGATGTCCGGAGAGAGTGCCTTGACGGAACGTGCCACGTCGAAGGCGTCGTTGTCGGCGTTGCCCGGCATACAGATTACCAGGTCGATGTCTGTGGTCTGAAGTGCGTTGCGTGCCTCTTCCGTCGTGCTCACCTGTGTGAACGTCGGCGGATAGCGCAGTCCGAGGTCCATATACTCGTCGAAGATTTTTTCGTCAACCCGCCCGTCGTCCTCAAGCATGAAGGCGTCGTAGGGATTGGCTACTATCAGGACGTTGAAGATGCGCCGCGTCATGAGATTGACGAACGACACGTCTTTCAGATAAAAATCATTCCATTCCTGTGGTACATTTTTGGCCATACTCTCTGATATATATATTGTTGTTGTTTCTTTCTTTTTTAGGTCGGCGGCGGACGGTGTAGGAAAGTCCGGACAAACGACGTCGGATTCCGTAAACTTGCGGGGCTATGTACTCTGGCCCATCCGAAGTCCCGCCGGACGTCATCAGGTATTGGCGGATGCACCATGGGGTATCCCTGCCGGTGCCTGTCAGTTGCTTACGTTTTTCTGTATATGGCTGAGATGCCTTCCTCCCGCGTTCAAATTACAAAAATACGAAAAAATCCCGAGACGGCCATACGGTCGGATGAAAGAATGAATTTTGAGGCGACTGACATGCCGTCGCTTCAAAATAATGTCTTAATAATATCATGGAATTTAACATTTCGGAATTTTAATTCTGGAGAGCTGCAATGCCGGAATCTTGACATTCCGCAGCCGTCGTTATCCCGTTTTTCAGTTCCCGGCGAGCCGGGAGGGCCTTACGGCTCTGCAACGGGGCCGCTTTCGCATGCTGGCGGCAGCCCCGTTGTCTTCCAACGGCAGCCCCGCCGCAATGCAACGGGGCCCTTACGGCAGAATAAAAACAGACAAAAAGTTGCACACTTCGGCTGTTTTTTGTCTTAACACGCTGTGGCTCAGGCTGTAGAAGATGCACGCGCAAAACTCGCGAATTTGCGGCCACGGGATTTTTATTTCAGAATATTGCAAGGATTTTGAGGCATTTGTCGGGATTATTCTGAATTTTTAACAGTTTCTGGTGGCATACGGAGCAGAAATTGTCTTCATAGTTTTTTGTAATATCAAACAAACTGACTATATTTGCAAGACACAACAGTTCAAATATATACAAGCTTATGTGCGAGAACAATAAATATATCCGTTTCGACTGGGCCGCCAAGCGCATACTCCGCGACAAGGCCAACTTCGGAGTCCTCGAAGGACTTGTCACGGTGTTGCTCAACGAAAAAATACACATCACGGAAATTCTTGAAAGCGAAGGAAATCAGGAAGATGTCTATGACAAGTTCAACCGTGTGGACATCAAGGCGACAAACAGCCATGGTGATATAATCATCGTGGAAATCCAGCTTACGCGTGAACTGTATTATCTCGAACGCATACTCTATGGCGTCTCAAAAGCCATAACCGAGCATATCTCGCTCGGAGACAAATATGACAAGGTCAAGAAGGTCTACTCCATAAATATCCTGTACTTTGACATCGGGCAGGGTTCGGACTATCTTTACCACGGACGGACCGTATTCCGTGGCGTGCACACCAACGACACGCTTGTTGTAAGGGCACGGGAACGCGAGGCCATAAGCTCAAAGACGCCGGAAGACATTTTCCCGGAATACTTCATCATACGTGTCAACGAATTCAACAAGATAGCCACCACACCGCTCGAAGAGTGGATTGACTATCTGAAAAACGGTCATATCAAGGAAGATACCACCGCCCCCGGACTGGAGGAGGCACGCAAACGCCTGCAATACATGTCCATGAACAAACAGGAACGACAGGATTATGACCGGCATATTGATGCAATAATGGTGCAGAACGATGTGCTTGACACCGCTAAGATGGAGGGCAGAGCAGAAGGAATTGCCGAGGGCAGAGCTGAGGGCAGAGCAGAGGGAATTGCCGAGGGCAGAGCCGAGGGAAAAATAGAAGGCCTTCTTGAAGTCGCACGCAACATGAAGTTACACGGGCTTCCGCCGGAGACAATTTCACAGATGACAGGCCTTTCTTTAGACGAAATAAGAAACTTATCTTGAATAACCTTTGCGTATTTATCGCTGTCTTACTTACGATAAAACGATGAAAGAACATAATACTGACTATGTGATAATCGTGGCCGGTGGCCGCGGATTGCGTATGGGTTCGGACGTGCCGAAGCAGTTTCTGCCGGTTTGCGGCCGGCCGGTACTGATGCGCACGATAGAGCGTTTCAGAGAATATTCGCCGGAACTGCGCATCATTCTCGTCCTGCCCCGTGACCAGCAGGACTATTGGCGGGAACTGTGCGGGCGTTACGGATTCAGTGTTGACTATCAGATGGCCGACGGCGGAGAGACGCGGTTTCATTCCGTGAGCAACGGGCTGGCGCTGATTCCGGCCGATGCGGATGGAGTGGTGGGTGTTCATGACGGCGTAAGGCCGTTCCCCTCGGTTGACGTTGTCGGCCGGTGCTATGAAGAGGCGCGGCGCATGGGAGCAGTCATCCCTGTTGTTCCTGTTGTCGAGACGCTGCGCCACGTTACGGACGGAACCGTTCCGCGTGGTGACTATCGGCTTGTGCAGACGCCACAGACGTTTGACATACGGCTGCTCCGCCGGGCCTACGGTCAGGACTATTCCGACGCCTTCACGGACGATGCGTCGGTGGTTGAGGCTATGGGGCATGAAATCACAATCGTGGAAGGAAACAGGGAGAACATAAAGATCACCACGCCGTGGGATTTGAGGGTGGCAGAGGTAGTGATAAACCAAACCAAGACCCACTCCAACCCTCCCGAAGGAAGGGAGCTTGGATAGCGGCATAAAGGCATGAGGCTCCCAAGAAAGAGGGTGCCGCAAATCATGCGAATCACCCAATATGTAGGGACATCGCTTTGCTATGTTTATTGAATATCAAAGTGGTTATGCCAATGTGGTTATGCCAATGTTATAGCTTCAATGTGCCAAAAGCACGTCCCTGCAATTCCATAGTTTTGCAACATCGTCGGACCCCGATTCTTCTCGCGCCATCCCTACCATCATAAAAGAGTATCATGAACAAAGAAAACCATACCGGAATTACTCAATCGACTCAGCAGCATATCAGTCCTCCCTCCTCTCGGGAGGGGCAGGGGGTGGGTCCCTATGCGGCGGGTTTGCCGGGGGAGAGCTTGTTGCTGTCCTCCGACCTCCAATACCTTCCCGGTGTCGGTCCGTCGCGCAAGAAGCTGCTGGCGGCAGAACTGGGCATTGCCACGTATGGCGATTTGCTCATGACATTTCCATACAAATATGTAGACCGCAGCCGCCTCTATGTCATCCGTGAACTGACGGGCGAGATGCCATTCGTTCAGGTCTGCGGACGCATACTCAGCTTCGAAACCTTCCCCATGGGCCCCCGTAAGGAGCGTGTCGTCGCCCATTTTTCCGACGGAACGGGCGTGATGGACCTCACATGGTTCAACGGCGGGCAATATGCAAAGAAGACCTACCGTGTGGGCGACCTCTATGTCGTATTCGGTCGTCCGACCGTTTTCAACGGCCGCATCAACGTCGTTCATCCCGATATCGACCCCGCCGACTCCCTTGAACTGTCGTCGATGGGCCTCCAGCCATACTATTCAACCACGGAAAAGATGAAAAAGAGTGGTGTCACGTCGCGCGTGATGGAACGTCTGACCAAAACGCTGGTCGGACTGCTGAAGGACACGTTGCCTGAGACGCTGACGTCAGAGATGACGGAACGGTTGAGGCTGATGGCGCGCAGCGAGGCACTGCGCGTGATACACTATCCGAAGAATGCCCGCGAGCTGGAACAGGCGCGGGTGCGACTGAAGTTTGAGGAGCTGTTTTTCGTCCAACTCAACATCGTGCGCTATGCCAGCGACCATCGCCGCAAATACCGCGGATATGTATTCAGCCGCATTGGTGACCGTTTCAATACGTTCTATCATGACCATCTGCCTTTCGAACTGACCGGAGCACAGAAGCGTGTTGTTCGCGAGATACGCGCCGACATGGGGTCGGGACGGCAGATGAACCGTCTGCTGCAGGGCGACGTCGGTTCGGGAAAGACACTCGTGGCCCTGCTGTCGATGCTCATCGCGCTGGACAACGGCTTTCAGGCCTGCATCATGGCGCCCACGGAAATACTTGCCGAGCAGCACCTTGACACCATACGGGCGTTCCTCGGCGATATGGACGTAAGGACGGAACTGCTCACGGGCATCGTCAAAGGAAAGCGGCGACGCGAAGTGTTGGCGGCGCTGGAGGCCGGCGAGGTGAACATCCTTGTCGGGACGCATGCCGTCATTGAGGATACGGTGCGTTTCGCGCGGCTCGGTGTCGTCGTCGTGGATGAACAGCACCGCTTCGGCGTGGCCCAGCGCGCACGCCTGTGGGCAAAGAGCGAACAGCCGCCCCACGTGCTCGTCATGACTGCTACGCCCATACCGCGCACGCTGGCCATGACGCTCTACGGCGATTTGGACGTTAGCGTCATCGACGAGCTTCCGCCCGGACGCAAACCCATCGTGACATCCCATGTCTTCGACAGCCGCATGTCGAGTCTTTATGACGGAATCCGCCGGCAGATAGCGCTTGGACGTCAGGTTTATATCGTTTTTCCGCTCATTGAGGAGAGCGAGAAAATTGACCTGAAAAACCTCGAGGACGGATATGAAATGCTTCGTCAGGTTTTTCCGGAATACAGCATGAGCAAGGTTCATGGCCGCATGAAATCCGCAGAGAAAGAGGAGGAGATGCAGCGGTTTGTGAGCGGCGAGACGCAGATTCTGGTGGCCACGACGGTGATAGAGGTCGGTGTCAATGTGCCCAATGCCTCGGTGATGGTCATTCTCGACGCCCAGCGTTTCGGACTCTCACAGCTCCACCAGCTTCGGGGCAGGGTGGGGCGCGGTGCCGACCAGTCGTTCTGTATTCTGGTCACACCCTATAAACTTAGCGAGGAGACGCGCAAACGCATTGATATTATGTGTGATACGAACGACGGATTCCGCATTGCCGAGGCCGACCTGAAGCTCCGCGGTCCCGGCGATCTTGAAGGAACGCAGCAGAGCGGCATGGCCTTTGACCTCAGGATAGCCGACATAGCGCGTGACGGACAGCTCGTCCAGATGGCGCGCGATGAGGCCCAGCGCGTCATAGAGGATGATCCGGAATGTAAGAAGACAGAATATGACGTGCTCTGGAACAGATTAAGGGAATTAAAGAAAACAGATATTAATTGGGCCGCCATATCATAGGGAGAAGTGTTAAATAACACATAAAACGTGTTAATATAACGCTTTATTATAAAATATTTATTATCTTTGCAACGTTCACATTACAGACGGCGCGTCTCGTCATAATTGGATTGTAATTATCCGGGGGCGCCGCTACCGATAACATATGGCTCTTGCCATTGACTAAGACAACCTATTTATGATAATTAAGAAACTGAAGACTTTAGCAATATGCGCATTTGTGTCGTTGGCAGCAATTCCGGCCGCGGGACAGGATCTGCTTGCGCGTCAGGCTCCTATAGACAAGAAAATGAAAGCTGTTGACTCAGTTGCGCTCAGCCGGCTGATTCAGACAGAGCAGTTTGATTCACCCGCTGCCGACCTTTATGAGGAATGGGAGAACAAGTATGCCCATCGCGCTACGGCTCTGCCTGATTCTTTCCGCATAGACCTGCGCGGATTCTGCATGCCGACGGAGAGCCGCGTGCTCACATCCAATTTCGGTGCACGCTGGGGCCGCCAACACAAGGGACTTGACATCAAGGTCTATATCGGTGATACCATCCGTGCGGCATTCAGCGGAAAGGTGCGTATCGTGAGATATGAAGCTCGTGGATATGGCAAGTATGTCGTCATCCGCCACTATAACGGTCTTGAGACAATCTACGGACACATGTCGAAGCAGCTTGTGAAAGAGGATCAGGAAGTGCGCGCAGGCGAACCTATCGGCCTCGGCGGAAACACGGGACGAAGCACAGGCTCACACCTCCACTTTGAGACACGTCTCTGCGGCGTTGCCCTCAATCCCGCGCTGATGTTTGATTTCCGCAATCAGGATGTCGTTGACGACTACTATATGTTCCGTCGCAGCTCATATGAGCATGAGTCTGTGGCAGCAAACCGCTTGCGCGGCGTCGGAAGCAAATATACTTCCGGTAACGGTGATGACGTTGAACTGGCTACAGCTGCTCCAGCTGCAACATACGCCAAGAACGTCCGCTTCCACAAGGTGAAGTCAGGCGAGACGCTGTCGAGCATAGCACGTAAGCGCGGCACGACAGTGGCGGCCCTCTGCAAGCTCAACCGCATCGGAAAGACCATGAGGCTGATGCCCGGACAGATTTTGAAGTACAACTGATTGTTGTCGGGCGTCTGGTCGTCGGGGACTGTAGATGTCCGTCGCGGCAGAACGTTTACACATTTCTAATATATAAGTACGGCTTATGGATATTCATGCTGTGGTGGATTGGAAAATCCGCCACAGCATGAAAACCGTTTAAGAAGACCATATAAAAGTAAGCTGGACTACAGTTAATTTCTTAATTCATAAAAAGAAAATGGCAGAATCAAACTTCGTAGACTATGTTAAGATATATTGCCGCTCGGGAAAGGGCGGCCGTGGGTCAATGCACTTGCGTCATGTGAAGTACAATCCAAATGGCGGACCGGACGGCGGGGACGGCGGTAACGGTGGCAGCGTCTATCTGCGCGGCAACCATAACTACTGGACTCTGCTCCATCTGAAGTATGAACGCCACGTGAGAGCAGAGCATGGTGGCAACGGCGGACGCGACAAGTGTCATGGAACGAACGGCAAGGATGTCTATATTGACGTGCCCTGCGGTACAGTTGTCTATAATGCAGAGACGGGAAAGTATGTCTGCGACGTTACATACGACGGTCAGGAAGTGCTGCTGTTGAAAGGCGGCCGCGGCGGATTGGGAAATTTCCAGTTCCGTACGGCGACCAATCAGGCACCCCGTTATGCCCAGCCGGGCGAACCGATGCAGGAAATGACCATCGTTCTGGAACTGAAGCTGTTGGCTGATGTAGGTCTGGTGGGATTCCCAAATGCCGGAAAGTCAACGCTGCTTTCGTCCTTGTCCAGTGCCAGGCCGAAGATAGCCAACTATCCTTTCACCACGTTGGAACCCTCGTTGGGCATCGTAGGCTATCGTGATCGCCAGTCATTCGTCATGGCCGACATCCCCGGTATTATCGAAGGAGCCAGTGAAGGCCGCGGTCTCGGACTGCGCTTCCTGCGTCACATCGAGCGCAATTCGCTCCTGCTGTTCATGGTTCCGGGCGATACGGACGACATAAAGCGTGAATATGAGATACTGCTCAACGAACTGAGCAACTTCAATCCTGAGATGTTGGACAAGCACAGGGTGCTGGCTGTGACCAAGTGCGACCTGTTGGACGACGAACTGATAGAGATGTTGCGCGAGACTTTGCCCGACGATCTGCCCGTGGTGTTCATCTCGGCCGTGGCGGGCACAGGCCTCAATGAGCTGAAGGATGTGCTTTGGCGCGAGCTGAACAGTGAGAGCAACAAGATTCAGGGAATCATCGCCAGCGAGAATATCGTTCACCGCGACAAGGATATGAGCCGTTTTGCGGCCGAATTGCAGGCTGAGGGCGAGGACGAAATAGAGTATCTTGACGACGACGATATTGAAATAGAGGATATAGAAGATTTCGAATACGAGGAGGAAGAAGGGGATGAATGACCCCGTACTTAGTCCCGTACTTACGTATTATGACGTGGCGCCGGGTGTGGTTGCATTCAGCAGTACGCGCCGTGGCGGATATGGAACGGGGCGTTATGGCGGTTTCAACATCAACCGCTGGTGCGGCGATGACCCTGTGACGGTCGGACGGAACCGCCGTTTGCTTTGTGAAGAACTCGGACTCGCGTCCGACGACCGTCTTGTCATTCCCCATCAGACGCATGGGACGGCCGTGTTTGAAGTATCGGAAGACTTTCTTGCGGTGTCTGACAGTAGCCGGAGGGATGCCGCTCTCGATGGTGTTGACGCCCTGCTGACCGATATTCCCGGTGTGTGTATAGGTGTTTCGACGGCCGATTGCATCCCCGTTCTGCTTTATGACGGGGTCCGGAAAGCCTGTTGTGCAGTGCATGCAGGATGGCGCGGAACCGTAGCGCGGATTGTTGAGACGGCGGTCGACCGCATGCAGAGCCGTTTCGGTAGCCGTCCGGAGAACCTGAAGGCCGTTATCGGCCCCGGCATTTCGCTGAAAGCATTTGAAGTCGGCGATGAGGTTTATGATATGTTCCGCGGTGCCGGCTTTGACATGGAAGCCATAAGCCGGCGCTTTGAGAAGTGGCATATAGACCTGTGGACATGCAACCGCATGCAGCTTGAACGCTCCGGAGTCCGTCCCGAGGCCATCGTTACGGCCGGGGTGTGCACCTATTTCAATTCCGATGACTATTTCTCGGCGCGCCGTCTGGGCGTGGCTTCCGGACGGATATTCAACGGAATCATGCTGAGAGACAACCTATAACGACAATATTTTATTATTTCGACCTGATGAGATTGAGACTTTTATTGCTTTGTGTGGCCGTTCTTGTGACGGCGGGCGTTGCTGCCAAAGATGATTTCACGCTTCTTGAGAAGCAGAAGATAAGCATAGAGACAGCCGGACTGTTTGACCGTTCAGATGCTTTCTCTGTCGATTTCGCAGGTCTGGCCGCTTCCGAATACAGTTTTCCCTTGCCTGTTGGCAAGGCACGGAAGGCCAAAGACAACTATCTTGAGATCACGACGGCGCACGGTGACGCCGTAATGGCGATGTTCGCAGGAACCGTCCGCATATCCAAGAGCCATCCGACGCTCGGCAATGTCGTTGTGGTGCGCCACGACAACGGCCTTGAAACCGTCTACGGACACAACACCCAGAACCTTGTTGCCGTCGGCGACCGTGTCAAGGCGGGCCAGACCGTGGCCATCGTGGGCGGAACGGGCGGCCGGACATATTGTACTTTCGCCATCATGGTCAACGGCGGACGCATCAATCCCGAAATCATTGTGAGCCTGAACAGCCACCGTCTGATCCGTCAGACCCTGCTGTTCAAGAAGGCCGGCTTCCATGTTGACATCAGTGTGACACATGAGGAGCGTGACGAAAAGGCACTGGCGGAGGCAGCCGCGAAGGCCAATCCGTTTGCGGGAGGCAACAAATACACTCTCAATCTGGCCAATCTCAATCCCGGAGAGTGGTGTTATCCGCTTGCCGGGGCCAAGGTGATAAGTCCATACGGTGGTCGTGGCGGCCGCAGACATACCGGAGTGGACATCAAGACGCGGCCCAATGACAATATATTGGCGGCTTTTGACGGTGTTGTGACAATGTCGCAGGTCTATTACGGATATGGAAAGTGCATCAAGATAAAGCATCCCAACGGCATCGAAACGCTATATAGCCACAACTCCAAGAACCTTGTCAAGGTAGGTGATTATGTCAAGGCGGGTCAGGTGATAGCCCTGACGGGCCGTACCGGCCGTGCAACGACGGAGCATCTGCATTTCGAATGTCGCATCAACGGTCGGCCGTTTGACCCTGCGAAGATATTCGATCATGCCAATCATGCCATCCGCATGGACCTTGTTACGTTCACGAAGCAGGGCAACGGAATCTCGATTAAATCGGATAAAAACTACATGGCTAAAGGAAAGTGACGTCCTTTAGCCATTTCTTATTATGCCTTCGGGCATTTATATACGTACCTTTATTATATAAGCAAGTTCATGAAGGAGAATAATACCAATACATTTTATAGTGACCGGCCGGCTAATTGTGGCAAAGAATGTGGCTTCCGAGCGGCTGATTGTAGTGAAAATAATATCGATCGCGCGTCTTATTACAGTGTCCGTGCGGCTTCGTTGAAGGCTGATATTGCGCGTTTAAAACGCCGTAGCCGTATCTGTGTGACCGTTGGACTCGTTGCTTTTACGGCCGCAGTGGCCTCAGTAGCGGCTTATACCGTTTATGGCGGATTGTGGTGGCTTTGCTGTGGCGCGCTGATGGCCGTCGGATATATTGTCGCGAGACGTCTGGACGTGAGCTGTTGTGACCGGATGGAGCGCCGGACAGACCTTTGTACCGTATATGAGAACGAGCTGAAGTATCTCTCCGGAGATTTCACTCCTTTCGACGACGGCCTCAGATATGCCGATACGGCCCATCCATTCGCCTACGATATGGACATATTCGGGGCGCAATCGCTGTTCCACCGCATCAACCGCACCGTAACGTCAGGCGGCAGCGACCGCCTCGCAGCGCTGCTTTCAGTCCTTCCTCAGGACCGTGAGGGTGCAGAAAACTGCGGTTTCATCGAAGGAAGAGGAAGTGAGGGTAAGCAGAGTGAGGTTATTAAAAGACTTTGCATTGAAATCGAGAGACAGCGTGAGGCGGTTGACGCATTGGCCGGGATGGAGCCGTTGCGCACCGAGTTCATTTCAAGAGGTGTCCGCGGACACATCGACACCGCTTCGGTTAAATCGGCATTGCACACGGTGAAAACGATGAAAATGCCCGGATATTCCCATTCCATCGTAGCCTTAGGGCTTTCGTGGGCTTCCGTCGCAGGCTTCTTCGCTTCCGTGCTATTGTGCATATTTACGTCCATTCCATCGGGATTGGCCGTGCTTTGGGGAACGGCAAACCTGTTCATATCACTCATGTTGTGTACAGGACCGTTGAAAAAGATAGGTTCTTCGGCCGGCCGGCTTCATAAAGAGCTGCGGGCGTATGGTGAGCTGGTGGAGATAATCGTGCGTCATGGTGATTCTTTAGCAATAAAGACAGACTCTCCGGCAATGGCGACTGTGTCTCCGGCGGCGGACTCTTCCTCGGTTCTTACTGCCATAACGACCGATTTGGGCCATTCCATCGGCGCTTTTGACGACCTGCGGCGTATTCTTGACGGTCTCGATCGACGCGGGAATGTGCTCGGACTGATATTCTTCGATGCCCTTTTTCTCAGCGACATCTTTCTCGTAAGACGTTTCAGGCGCTGGCAGGAAGCCTATACCGGAAGCATCGATCGCTGGATTGACGAGGTCAGCATGACCGACGCGCTTGTCTCGATGTCCACGTTCAGATATAACGAGCCGTCGGCGGGGCGTGCGGAAATCGTCGATTCCATCGAACTTACGTATGAAGCACGCGGCTTGTGGCATCCTTTCCTCGGTGCGCGGGCCGTGCGCAACGACTTCACTATTGGCGACACACATTATTATATTGTCACCGGGGCAAACATGGCAGGCAAGAGCACCTTCCTCCGTTCGCTCGGAGTGAACTACATTTTGGCCATGAACGGAATGCCCGTCTTTGCCGACAGTTTCCGCGTGTCGCTCTTCTCACTCTTTTCGAGCATGCGGACGAGTGACGACCTTGCCCATGGAATCAGCTATTTCAATGCCGAACTGCTCCGTCTCCGCCAGCTCATAGATCATTGCCGGGCCCACCGCCATACGCTCATCATTCTCGACGAGATACTTAAAGGCACCAATTCGCTGGACAAACTTAACGGTTCGCGGATGTTCCTTGAGGCCATTTCGAGCCTGCCCGTGAGCGGCGTCATTGCCACCCACGACCTCGAATTGTCCCGAATGGCCGACGATGAAACCGGCCGTTTTCACAATTTCTGCTTTGAAATACGCCTTTCGGACGAAATAACATACACCTATAAGATTACGCCCGGCGTGGCGCGTAATCAGAATGCGACCCATCTTTTGAAAGGTATTCTTGCCGATGTGCTTCCATAATCCCGGATTTTTCATCAGGCCGTCAGCCCGGTTGCTGTCATTCGGTTTGGGATGACGTGGTCCGGCCGACCCTGAGCACACGGTCGCAATAGTCCACCACGGCCGGACGATGGGTTATGAAGATGACCGTCTTTTCCTTTGTACTGAGGATATTGTGGAGCAACTGCCGTTCCGTCTCCGTGTCGAGAGCGCTCGTGGCCTCGTCAAAGAGCATGACAGCGCGGTTGCGGAGCAGCCCGCGTGCGATGGCGATGCGCTGTGCCTGTCCCTCGCTGAGACCGCCTCCGGACTCCGACGTCACCGTGTCCAGTCCTTCGGGCAGGTCGAAGACAAAGCCGGCGCAGGCCGTTTCCAGTGCGCGGCGCATATCGTCGTCCGTCGCCCTGACGTTTCCGAGCAGCAGATTGTCGCGTATCGTACCGCTGAGGAGCGTGTTTCCCTGCGGGACATAAACGAAATTACATCGTGTCAGCGCCGAAAGCTCATGGCGTCCGCCCGTTCCGTAAATCTCGGCCCGTCCCTGCTGCGGCCTTATCAAGGCAAGAATGAGACGCACGAGTGTTGTCTTTCCAGCTCCCGTCTCACCCAATATGGCTGTACAGCTGCCCGGCGGGAAATCGAATGTCAGTCCGTCGACAATCTGTCTGTTGCCTCCGTCATACGTATATGTCACGTCCGTCAGCCTTACGCCGCACGGCCCGTCCATCTCAATTTCCTCTCCCTGTTCCTCCTGCGGCATGTCGTCCAGCTCCATGAGCCGTTCGGCAGCAGTGAAGACGGCCACGAACGCCGGTGCGAGTCGTGTCAGTTCGCGCGCCGGTCCCTGTATGCGGTAGACCAGCTGGAGGAACGCCGTCATCGCTCCGAACGTAATCGTATGGTTGTAGAGCCGTAGCGCGCTCCATAGGAACGCCACGAGATAGCCCAGTGAGAATCCTGTATTGAGAATGAGGTTCGACACGACGGAGAATGCCGTTCGCCGGCGGACATGCTCCCTCAGTTCCGTCTGGCTCTTGTCGAGCCGTCCTATCATGCTCCCGCCACATTCAAGCGTCTTGACGATCATCCGGTGCTGCACGGTTTCCTGCAGGATACTCTGCACGCGGCTGTCGCATGAGCGAACCAGCCTGGTGAACTTCCTCATCCGCGTTACGTAGAAGCGGCTCAGGATGATGAACGCCGGGAGTATGGCCACGGTGACAATGGCCAGCACGGTGTCCATCCGCATCAGATAGACGAAGGCTCCGATGAACATTGTCAGGACCGACAGCGTTCCCGGCAGCGTCTCCGTAAGGAATGTCACTACCGTTGCCACGTCCTGTTCCAGCCGGTTGACGATGTCGCCGCTGTGGTAGCGTTCACGTCCGCGCCATTCCGACGACAGCAGTCTGGCCGTCATGTCGCGCTGCATACGGTTCTGTGCCCGTATGCCGAGGATGTTTTTCACCCATACGCTGCCGATGGACAGACCGAACTCGCATGCTATCAGCGCGGCCATGACGCCCACGGCCGCCCACAGCGAACCCTCCCGTGCTCCGGCGGCTATGTCGATGGCGCGCTGTATGGCCCAGACGGAACCCAGACTGACGGCTACGGTGGTCAGTCCGATGATGGCGTTGAGCAGAGTCTGCCGTCTGTTTCCGCGCCACGCCTGCCATAACCATTTCAGGATGGCTTTCGCCGGATATTTCTCTTCCGCGTTACGGAATATTCTTTTTAGAAGCATATTTCTTTTTAAGAAGGGTTTTGTCTTTAAGGACTTTAGGGTCTTTAAGGACTTTAGGGTCTTTAGGGTCTTTAAGGACTTTAGGGACTTTAGGGTCTTTAGGGTCTTTAAGGGCTTTAAGGTCTTTAAGGACTTTAAGGACTTTAAGGTCTTTAAGGACTTTAAGGACTTTAGGGTCTTTAAGGTCTTTAAGGACTTTAGGGT
The DNA here is from genome assembly GCA_947177775.1 of uncultured Prevotella sp. Lineage (GTDB taxonomy): Bacteria > Bacteroidota > Bacteroidia > Bacteroidales > Bacteroidaceae > Prevotella. The sequence goes on along the minus strand of CAMWVS010000029.1, from coordinate 16,018 downwards.
CTTTAAGGAATGTCAGATTCTCAAGTCCTTCCCCCACATCATCTTATGTCTCAGCGTGTCGAAGTAGCGTGTGCCGTTGCGCTTGACGATTTTCACCCCGTAGAGTGCCTTGCGGAGCGTCAGCCGTGTAACGTCGCAGCATTTTTCCGACCGTCCGTCCACAGCCACGAGGAAATTGTGGCTGCGGCTTTCCACGGCCAGTGTGATTTCCGAATCGTCGGAGATGACAATGGGGCGTATGTTCAGACTGTGGGGCGCCACGGCCGTCATGGCCAGTACGTGGGTTCCGGGGACGATTATCGGTCCGCCGTTGGATAGCGAATAGGCTGTCGAACCCGTCGGCGTGCTCACTACGAGTCCGTCGGCCTGAAACGTCGTGAGATATTCGCCGTTGATGCTGGTGTGGATGGAAATCATAGAGGCGTTGTCCCGTTTGAGAATGGCCACGTCGTTCAGTGCGCAGTTGCATCCCGCGAGCGGTTCGCCGTCGGTTTCAACCATTATGACCACCCTGTTCTCAACCGTGTAGCATCCGTGGTGGAGAGCCCCCACAACGTCGTCGAACTCTCCCGGTCCGACGTCGGCCAGAAATCCCAGCCGTCCCATGTTGACTCCGATTACGGGTATTGCTTTCGGACCCACACGTCCGGCGGCTTTGAGGAACGTTCCGTCGCCGCCCATGGAGATAACGAAGTCGGCCTCGAAGCCGTCGCCGTCGAACACCGTGGCCCGTCCCGGTTTCATGAGGTTTTCTTTCAGGAGGAAGTCATGATATTCCCGGTCAACGGATATTCCGGCCCCATGGGTTTCCAGCGAGGCGAGCACATTGCGTATGGCAGACGACTTTTTTGCCTGAAATGTGTTTCCGAAAATGGCGAAATTGAGTTTCCGTGGTGTCATAAAAATCCATGTTTTATATATCTTTAGCCGTGTGTGTGCCATTAATTGGCAAACATTCAGTACCTTTGCACGCAGCAGTAGTCTTCTGCCGCGTCGCCGTTTCCTGTTTCCCGGAAGCGGTCGCGATGCTGCAACCGGCCGATGATGTCTGCAAATTTACGTATTTTTGACGAGAACAGAACAGAAACGAATCGAAATTAAGGAGAAATGACCAAATTAAGCGTAAACATCAATAAGGTGGCTACCTTGCGCAATGCCCGCGGCGGCAACAATCCTGACGTGCTTCTTACGGCCATCGACTGCCAATCGTTTGGTGCCGAGGGTATCACCGTCCATCCCCGTCCCGACGAGCGCCACATCCGCTATCAGGACGTGCGCGACATCCGCGGCCGTATCACGACGGAACTGAACATCGAGGGCAATCCCATCCCCTCGTTCACCGACCTCGTTCTTGAGGTCCGTCCCACTCAGGTGACGCTCGTTCCCGACGCTATCGGCCAGCTGACGTCAAACCACGGCTGGGATACCATCACGAACCGCACGTTCCTCACCGACGTCGTGGGCCGTTTCCGGGAGGCGGGCATACGTACGTCAATCTTCGTTGATGCCGACCCTGAGATGGTCATCGGCGCGCGCGAGTGTGGCGCCGACCGTATTGAACTGTACACCGAGCCCTACGCTTCAGGCTATGCCGCCGACCGCGAGGCGGCCATCGCTCCTTTCATTGTCGCCGCCGAGGAGGCCCGCCGACAGGGGCTGGGGCTTAATGCCGGTCACGACCTCAGCCTTCAGAACCTCCACTATTTCCATCGTCGCATCCCCTGGACGGACGAGGTCAGCATAGGCCACGCCCTGATATGCGACGCGTTGTATATGGGACTGCGGGAGACGATAAGGTTGTATAAAGAGGCTCTTGGTTGTTAAAGGAGTCAGCGCGGGCTCTCTAACCGCGCTGACTCCTTTAACTCCTGTTAATTCCAAAAATAAAGAATCATGCGCAAAGTTTATCAGTTTATGGCCAACGGCTTCGAGGACATTGAGGCGTTGGCAGCAGTGGACATCCTCCGCCGTGGCGGAGTTGACGTCAGGACCGTGAGCATCACGGGCAGTGAATATGTCGAGTCGTCCCATGGCGTGACCGTCAAGACGGACATGCTCTTTGAGGATGCGAGGCTGGATGATGCCGACCTGCTGATGCTGCCCGGCGGAATGCCCGGCGCGGAATATCTCGACCGCCATGAGGGTCTGCGGGCCGCACTCCTGGCCCACAATGCCGCCGGCCGCCATATCGCCGCAATCTGTGCCGCCCCGATGGTGCTTGGCTCTCTGGGACTGCTCAACGGCCGCCGTGCTACGTGCTATCCCGGTTTTGAGGACCGCCTGACCGGTGCCACATATACCGCCGAACTCTTCACGACCGACGGAAACATCACGACCGGTGAAGGCCCGGCCGCCACATTCCCCTACGCTTATGCCCTGCTGGCCCTGCTCACCGACGACCAGACGGCCCGTGGTGTGGCCGAGGGAATGCGTTATGTACATCTGATGGACAGCAAGTCCTGAATTGGCGTCAAGCACACGTAGAGACGTCACACCATGGCGTCTCTCTCACGGGCTGTTCGGAAGATGACGGAGAGAGGGTGCAGCAGAATGTGTACACTGTAGGGACAAATTTCTCGCTACAGTGCACACATTCTGCTGCACCCTCTCTGCAATCCACTTCGTCAGCTATAGGTTTCTTTCTTTCCGTAGGCACCCTCCCCTTGTGAAGGGCCAAGGCCGGGGTACTGTCCTCTTTTTTCCTGTTTTTACGCCAACGAGAGCAGCCACTTTCTGAAATAATTCTTCCCCGCTCTCAAATATCGAAATCTCACGCATGTCAAAAATCGGGGTTTGTTGTGACGATATATTTACATATTTCTGTAACTGTCTTGTTTACAGATGTTTGCAGACCGGAGGGCCGGCGCGGTAAAACAACGGCATTGGAAAAATCTTGCCGCGAGGCCCTCCCGACCTTGCCGCGGAGGCCTTACGGCATTGCAACGGGGCTGCCGTTGCATTCTCATAAGGCCGTTGTTGCGACCCCGGGAGGGCCTTACGGCAAGAAAACGGTAACTTTTCAAGACAAAAAACAGCATCAGAAACTGGCCGAAATCTCCAAATGAAAAACCCCGGGAGGGCTTCCCGGGGTTGAAATAGCGTGAAAAGTTGTCTGAATTTTGCGTGGAGTGGGGCGAAAAACGCCCCGAACGTGCCTAAAACGGCCCCGAAATGAGCTAAAACGGAAAATTTTGTTGTTCCTGTTTTGTAAACAAATCTCCTGCTTTCTCAGCTCTTCTTTCCTTTCATCAACATTGTCCTTATGGGGGAACGCCCCGTCGGTCTCCGTATTCCTGATTAGGATTTGTTTCCGGTCGGTCAGCGTCACCAGCCGGTCACTGAACGTTGTCAATCACGGCGGCTATGTCGCCGAAGATGCGGTCCAGCTCGCCATGGCCGTTGATGTGGTGGTGGGTTCCGTCGGCCTTATACCAGTCGATGAGCGGCGCCGTCTGATTGTGGTAGACGCCGAGGCGCTTTCTGATGGTCTCCTCGTTGTCGTCCGAGCGTCCGCTTTCCTTGCCGCGGTTGATGAGGCGCGTCATCAGCTCGTCCTCCGGAACGTCCAGCTCAATCATGGCCGCAATCTTGTGGCCGCGCTTGGCGAGCATTTCCTTGAGGGCGTCGGCCTGCGGAATCGTGCGGGGGAAGCCGTCGAAGATTACGCCTTCGTGGTCCGGACCGAAATTGTCGTAGACGCCGGCGAGGATGTCAATCATCAGCTCGTCGGGTATCAGCTGGCCTTTGTCAATGAACGAAGCGGCCGTCTTACCGAGTTCCGTTCCTTTCTTAATCTCGCTGCGAAGCACGTCGCCGGTGGATATATGTCCGAGTCCGTACTTCTTGATGATCAGTTCACTTTGTGTTCCCTTTCCTGAACCGGGAGCACCGAATATCACAATATTCTTCATCTCCGTATATCTGTTTTACCTTAATTTATTGTTCTATTGAAGTGTCTGCCCTTGCGCCGGGCCGGTCCCCTCGGGTCACTCCTTCAGGGTGTATATGTCGCGCAGGTTCCGTCCCTGCTGGTCGTAATCAAGTCCGTAGCCGAGAATGAAATCGTTGGGGATGCTGAACGCCACATATTTTATGTCGAGCGGAGCCTTCAGCCGTTCAGGCTTCAGCAGCAGCGTGCAGATGCTGACCGACGCCGGATTGCGTGTGCCGAGGCTCTCGATCATGCGTTTCATGGTGAGCCCGCTTTCCACGATGTCCTCCACGATGATGATGTCACGGCCGGCCAGGTCCTCGTTGATGCCGATAACTTCCTTTATTTTTCCCGTCGATGTCGTTCCCTGATAGGATGCAAGTTTGACGAACGAAATCTCACATGGGATTGTCAGTTCGCGCATAAGGTCGGCGGCAAATATGAACGAGCCGTTGAGAACGGCGAGCAGGAGCGGATTTCGTCCGGCCATGTCGCGGTTGATTTCGTCTGCCACGGCCTTCACGCGCTGTCTAATCTCAGCTTCGGAAATAGATGTTTCAAACACCTTGTCCTTGATTTTGACTATACTCATGGTACAAAAACTTAATATTTGCGGCAAAATTAGTAAAAATCCGTCAAAGAATAGTCACCGAATAGTATTAATTTTGTATTTTTGCCGTATGAAGATTTTCACGAGCGCTCAGATACATGAGCTTGACAAATATACCATAGAGCATGAACCTGTCAAATCAATTGATTTGATGGAGCGTGCAGCCAAGGCCATCACCCGTGTCATTACGGACCGGTGGCACAACGACACGCCGATGGTTGTCTTTGCCGGTCCCGGCAACAACGGTGGCGACGCGCTCGCCGTGGCGAGGCTGTTGTCGGAGGAGGGCTACGGGGTGACGGTGTATCTCTTCAATATTTCCGGCCACCTTTCCGATGACTGTGCGGCCAACAAGGCTCGCCTCTCGGAGTGTCGCCGCCTGAAACAGCTGACGGAAGTGACTCAGGAGTTTGACCCTCCGCAGCTCACTTCGGATATGTTGGTCATCGACGGACTTTTCGGTTCCGGGCTGAACAAACCCCTTGCTGGCGGTTTCGCCTCGCTGGTGAAGTATATCAACGCTTCGCCGTGCCGGGTGGTGAGCATCGACATGCCCTCGGGACTTATGACGGAAGACAATACCTATAATATAAGGGCAAACATCATCCGGGCTGATCTGACACTGACTCTCCAGCACAAGAAACTCTCTTTCCTTTTTGCCGAGAACCAGATGTTCGTCGGCCAGCTTCGTGTTCTGGACATACGGCTGAGCCGCGAGGGAATGGACAGCATCGATACTCAATATCATATAGTGGAGGAGAACGAGGTGCGCAATCTTCTCCGGCCCCGTCCGGAATTTGCCCACAAGGGTCAGATGGGCAGCGCCTTGCTCGTGGCCGGAAGCTACGGCATGGGCGGAGCGGCCGTGCTGGCCGCAAGGGCATGTCTTAGGGCCGGTGCGGGAAAGGTTACGGTCCATTCGCCGCGGTGCAACAATGTCATAACCCAGATTTCCGTGCCGGAAGCAATCATACAGCCTGACGCCGATGAGGCCATATTCGCCGAGCCGGTGGACACGGAAGACTTCAGCGCTCTCGGCATAGGACCTGGGCTCGGCATGAACGAGACAACGGCCATAGCTCTCATAGCGCAGCTCCGCAGGACGCAGTGTCCGATAGTGGCGGATGCCGACGCCATCAATATCCTTGGCAATCACCGCGCCTGGATACAGCAGTTGCCCAAGGAAATAATCCTGACGCCCCATCCGAAGGAGTTCGACCGTCTGGACGGTCATTCCGTTGACAGCTATGAACGGCTCACGAAGGCTCGCCGTCTGGCCGAACGGTTGCAGGCATATATCATCATCAAGGGACGTTACACGGCCCTGTGTCTGCCGGACGGACACGTGGCGTTCAATCCTACGGGCAATCCAGGCATGGCCACGGCGGGCAGCGGAGACGTTCTTACGGGTATCATCACCGCCCTGCTGGCTCGTGGTTACAGCCGTCGCGACGCCTGCCTCTTAGGCGTCTATCTCCATGGACTGGCCGGCGACATCGCGGCCGGCGCGCTGGGGCAGGAGAGTGTCACGGCCGGCGACATTGTGGAATGGCTTCCAAAGGCTTTTGCCAGACTGGAGGAGTGAGCCGGAATAGTATGTTTGAAGGTAACGAAAGATAGACAACAGAATAACAATCTACATGGAATCAAGTATGAAAATAACCCTTTTAGCCGGAATGCTCATGCTGGGCAGCATGGCATCGGCACAGACACAGATAAGCAAGTATCAGCCGGGAGTGACTCCCGAGGGTGCTGTATATTTCCTTCCGAAGACCGCCATGCGCATTGTCGTGCAGGTGGAGAAGACGACCTACACTCCCGGAGACTTTTCCAAATATGCCGAGAGGTATCTGCGCCTGAAAGACGTGGAAAAGGAACCGTCCGTGGACTATAAGGTCAATAGCATCAGCATGACTACGTTTGGCGTTGCGGACACGACTAAATGCTATTCGGTGAAGTTCAATGCGAAAAACGCGACGGCCAACATGCAGCTGGCTGACGACGGAACGCTGTTGGCAATCAATGCCACCGCAACAGTGCCGGAGGAACCGAAGAAGTTTGTTCCGGCTCCCAGACCGCGTGAGGTCAACCCGCGGCAGTTTATGAGTGAGGAGATTCTTGCAGCCGGCAGCACGGCGAAGATGGCCGAACTGACCGCTCTCGAAATCTACGAGATACGCGACAGCAAGAACCAGCTGACCCGAGGGCAGGCCGATTTCATGCCCAAGGATGGCGAACAGATGCGCATTATGCTCGATCAGCTGTCCGCCCAGGACCAGGCGCTGACCCAGCTGTTCGCCGGAAAGACCGTCCGGGATACCGTTGAACATGTTTTCATCTACTATCCCGACCGCGAGGTCAGCCGTCAGGTGCTTTTCAGGCTGTCTTCCAAGTTGGGACTTGTTGACGCCGACGATTTCTCCGGTGCTCCGTTCTACGTCAGTGTGACCGACCTTCACGCCGTTCCGCCCGCTGCTCCGGCTGACGGCGACAAGAAAAAGAAGAAGGCTCAGCCTGTTGAGGACGGTATCTATGTCAATGTTCCTGGAAAAATCCGTGTCGACATAACCCGTGGCAATACGCCCATGGGCAGTTTTGAGGTTATGGCGGGACAGTTCGGACACGTGGAACTGCTCAGCGGAGACCTGTTCAACAAACGATTCACGACTCACCTGACGCTCAATCCCGTGACCGGTGGTGTGGCCAAACTGGAGGCGGAACAGCCGAAATAAGTTAAGAATTAAGAGTGCAGAAGTAAGAGTTGTGAGTGAAGAGCGCAGAAGTATGAGTGCAGAGGTATGATTACCCTTTGCAGGTTCAAAGAGAGTGCAACAGGATTATGTCTCTGCTTTTTCCGCAAAAGCGAAGATTATAAAAGGTAATCATACCTCTTCACTCATACTTCTGCACTCTTCACTCACAACTCTTACCTCTTCACTCATACTTCTGCACTCTGCACTCACAACTCTTACCTCTTAATTCTTCACTCTTTGTTCACCATGACAATAAAAAAGGCTCTCCCGCGGGAGAGCCTTTTTTATTGTCATGGTTCTGTTTCTTAGTCCAGAACAGCGAGCTTGTTGTCGCTGCCGAGGACGTTGACAATCTTGTGCTTGTACATTTCCTCCATGAGGTCGCGTGCGGGACCGCAGTACTTGCGGGGGTCGAACTCAGCGGGTTTCTCGGCCAGAGTCTTGCGGACAGCGGCTGTGAAGGCCAGACGTGAGTCAGAGTCGATGTTGATCTTGCATACGGCGCTCTTTGAAGCCTTGCGGAGCTGCTCCTCGGGAATGCCTACTGCGTCGGGCAGTTTGCCGCCATACTCGTTGATCATGTCGACATACTCCTGGGGCACAGAAGAAGAGCCGTGGAGAACGATTGGGAAGCCGGGAAGCTTCTGCATGATTTCGTCCAGAATGTCGAAAGCGAGAGGCGGGGGAACGAGGCGGCCGGTCTTCGGGTCGCGTGTGCACTGCTCGGGCTTGAACTTGTAGGCGCCGTGAGACGTGCCGATGGAGATGGCCAGTGAGTCAACACCGGTCTTTGTCACGAAGTCGATAACTTCTTCGGGTTTTGTGTAGTGAGACTCCTCTGAAGCAACCTCATCCTCAACACCGGCCAGCACGCCGAGCTCGCCTTCCACGGTAACGTCGTGGGCGTGGGCGTATTCAACGACCTTCTTTGTCAGGGCTACGTTCTCGTCGTAGGGCAGTGAGGAACCGTCAATCATGACAGAAGAGAAGCCCATGTCGACGCAGCTCTTGCACAGCTCGAAGCTGTCGCCGTGGTCCAGATGGAGCACAACCTCAGGAGCCTTGCAGCCCAGTTCCTTGGCGTATTCCACAGCACCCTGTGCCATATACTGGAGGAGGGTCTGGTTAGCGTAGTTGCGCGCACCCTTCGATACCTGAAGTATAACCGGTGACTTGAGCTCTGCTGATGCCTTGATGATGGCCTGGAGCTGCTCCATGTTGTTGAAGTTGAAAGCGGGGATTGCGTAACCGCCGTTGATGGCTTTGCTGAACATGTCTTTTGTGTTCACAAGACCCAATGTTTTGTAACTTGCCATAAATCTGATTTATATATTTGTTGTTAATTAGAAACCTGTCTGGTTTATTTACACGACCGCAAAGTTAGTATTTTAATTTGTCAACGGCAAGCGTTACCCCGGATTTTTGTCCTGCGGAAGCGGTAAAAAATGCTAATCCGGGGCCGTTGGCGGCCGTTATCTTTAAAAATGACAAACACACTTTGCAACGCGGGCTGTTTTTTTTGCTCAATACTGAGTTTCAGAGGTGCAAATCTGTTGTGGCGTCATCTTCGGTATATGTCGGCCGGGGCTTTCAGGCATATTCCGTTCCATGGCCATAATGCCGCAGCTTGAGGCCCCTTGCAGAGCCTTCCTGACGCTATTTCGGTTCTGCCGGGATGACATAGGTTAATTATATACTTATTACAATGGGACAACGGTGATTTTTTGCCGAAAAATATGTTGCGCTGTCCGTGCTTTTTTGTAACTTTGCATCCTCATATTAAATAGAATAATGCATTATAATAATTATTATGGCTGAAACAAAGAAGATAAAGACCGCGCTCATCTCGGTTTTCCACAAGGACGGACTGGAGGAGCTGCTCAAGAAGCTCAATGAAGAGGGTGTGAAATTCCTGTCGACGGGAGGAACACAGACATTCATCGAATCGCTGGGCTATGAATGTGGCAAGGTAGAGGACGTTACGACCTATCCGTCAATCCTCGGCGGACGCGTGAAGACGCTCCATCCGAAAGTGTTCGGAGGAATTCTCGGACGCCGCGACAATGACGGCGACCGCGAGCAGATGGCCAAGTATGAAATTCCGGAGATAGACCTCGTCATCGTTGACCTCTATCCATTTGAGGATACAGTGGCAAGCGGTGCTTCAGACGCTGACATCATCGAGAAAATCGACATAGGCGGAATATCGCTGATCCGTGCCGGAGCGAAGAATTTCAAGGACGTTGTCATCGTGCCGAGCAAGGCTGAATACAGCGTGCTGCTGGATATCCTCAACAAGAAAGGTGCCGAGACCGACATCGAAGACCGCCGCATGTTCGCAACACGCGCCTTCGGTGTGAGCAGCCACTACGACACGGCGATACACGCGTGGTTCAGTAAGTAATTACGAATTTTGAATTACGAATTTTGAGTTGTCGGGCTGCGCCTCATAACCGGACACAGCCCGACAACTCAAAATTCGTAACTCGTAACTCAATATTTAAAATATTATGGGATTTTTTTCGTTTGTCCAGGAGATAGCCATGGACTTGGGAACGGCCAACACAATCATCATCAGTGATGACAAGATTGTTGTCGACGAGCCGTCCGTAGTGGCGCTGGATCGTCGCACGGACAAGATGATCGCCGTCGGCGGCAAGGCCAAGCTGATGTATGAGAAGACAAACAACAACATACGCACCATCCGCCCGCTGAGAGACGGTGTCATCGCCGACTTCTCCGCCTGCGAGCAGATGATGCGCGGACTTATCAAGATGGTTCATACGGGCAACCGTCTTTTCTCGCCTTCGCTCCGTATGGTCATCGGTGTGCCCTCGGGCTCGACCGAAGTTGAGTTGCGCGCCGTGCGTGACTCGGCCGAGCATGCCGACGGACGCGACGTCTATCTGATTTTCGAGCCTATGGCCGCAGCCATCGGTATCGGCATTGACGTCGAGGCACCGGAGGGAAACATGATTGTCGACATAGGCGGCGGCTCGACCGAGATTGCCGTGATTTCGCTCGGCGGAATTGTCTGCAACAACTCCATCCGCATTGCCGGTGACGACCTCACGGCTGACATACAGGAATATATGAGCCGCCAGCACAACGTCAAGGTCAGCGAACGTATGGCCGAGCGTATCAAGATTCATGTAGGCTCGGCTCTGACCGACCTCGGCGACGAGGCTCCTGAAGACTATGTCGTTCACGGACCGAACCGCATCACGGCCCTGCCGATGGAGGTGCCTGTCTGCTATCAGGAGATTGCCCACTGTCTTGACAAGACCGTGGCCAAGATTGAGAGCGCCGTGCTCTCGGCTCTTGAGAACACGCCGCCGGAAATCTACGCCGACATCGTCAAGAACGGTATTTACCTGAGTGGCGGCGGCGCGCTGCTGCGCGGACTGAGCAAGCGTCTGACGGACAAGATAAACATCCAGTTCCATGTGGCCGAAGACCCGCTCCACAGCGTGGCCCGCGGAGCCGGCATTGCCCTGAAGAACGTTGACCGCTTCTCGTTCCTGATGAGATAAACGTTTTTGTAGCTTCAGGCTTTTAGCTTTAAACTTCTCATGATTACTCCTGCGGTACCGCGCATTGTGCATCGTCGTTGTACATTGTGCGGCCGTAGCCGTATCGTATCGGTATGACGCGGCGTCGGCGTGAAGTGGATTTGATATGTAGCCGTATGGCTAACTCATGGAGTTTCAAGTTACCGCATGGCTGAATTATGGAGTTACAAGTAGTAAAAAAATAAGTAAAAAAATAAGTAAAAAAATCATTCGTGCGTAACCTTCTGGATTTCCTGACAAAGCACAGCCATTGGATACTCTTTGCCGTCCTTGAGCTGATAAGCGTGGTGCTGCTGTTCCAGTACAACAGTTACCAGGGCAGCGTGTGGGTCACCTCGGCCAATGCCATGACCGGAAAGATTTACGAGTGGGACTCCGCCGTTGAGTCATTCTTCTCGCTGACAAAGATCAACGAGAGTCTGACCCTGCGCAATTTCTATCTCGAACGGCAGGTCAGCCAGCTGTCGCGCCTCTATGCTGAAGCCACCGGTGACACCGTCGCCGCCAAGCGCGAGGACATGGAGACGCTGAGCCGCTACCGTCTGACGCCGGCAAAGGTCATCGGCTGTACGCTCGACCGTGACGACAATCTGATAACCATCGACAAGGGACGCGCCGACGGCATTGCCACCGACATGGGCGTGGCCTGCGGGCTGGGCGTCGTCGGTGTGGTCTATATGACCTCCGAGCATTACTCGATAGTCCTGCCCGTGCTGAATGTCCGTTCGCGTATAAGCTGCACGATACGCAAGCGCGGCTATTTCGGTTATCTGCGCTGGAGCGGCGGCGACCCGACCATAGCCTATGTCGAGGATATTCCGCGGCATGCCCACTTCAAACTGGGCGACTGGGTGGAGACCAACGGCTATTCCTCGATATTCCCCCAGGGCGTGCCCGTGGGCAAAATCCTTCAGGTCTACAATTCCCGCGACGGACTGTCCTACCGCCTGAAAATCCAACTGGCCACCGACTTCGGACGTCTGCGCGACGTCTACGTCATCAGCGACCGGACCATCGCAGAGCGCTCGCGGCTTATGGAAGCCGCCCGTGACTCGCTGCAGGGAAAGACGCGGAAATGATTAAAAAGTCTTTAAGGCCCTAAAGTCCTTAAAGACCTTAAGGACCCTAAAGACCCTATAAAAAAAAGAAAATGCCCCTCAATCTGATAAAGAGACTTCTTGGTGCTGCCGCACTGTGTCTGGTGCAGGCACTGGTGTTCAACCGAATCCATCTTTTCGGCTGCGCCACACCATTATTATATATATATATGGTGCTGACGTTTCCCCACGATTATCCCCGATGGGGCGTCATGCTGTGGGGCTTCCTGCTCGGGCTGACCGTCGACACGTTCTCCAATACCCCCGGCGTGGCCTCGGCGTCGCTCACACTCGTGGCCGCCATACAGCCAGGCTTTTTCAACCTGTTCCTGCAGCGTGATGCACCGGAGGACACGGTGCCCTCGGCCGGTACGATGGGCATGGCGAAGTTCGCTTTCTACGCCACCGTGCTCGTTCTGCTCTACTGTTTGTGTTTCTTCACATTGGAAATGTTCTGCTTCTTCCATTGGGTACATTGGTTGAAGTGTATAGGAGGAAGCACACTGTTGACATTGATACTAATACTCACCATAGAGAGCGTCAGGAAGAAGTGAAGGACTACGGACTTGAGAACAGACGCTTTGTCGTCGGAGGAGTGGCCATCGCCATCGTGCTGGTCTATATCGTGCGCCTGTTCTTTCTTCAGCTTATGAGCGACGACTACAAGAAGAACGCTGACTCCAACGCCTTTTTCAAGAAGATTGAATATCCCTCGCGCGGCGTGATAACCGACCGTAACGGGAAGCTGCTGGTCTACAATCAGCCAGCCTACGACATCATGGTCGTCACGCGCGAGGCGCGCGGAAGGACCGATACAACGGAATTGTGCCAGGCCTTGGGCATCACCCGCGAGTTTTTCATCGAGCGCATGGAGAAAATCAAGCGCACACCGGGATATTCGCCCTTCACGCAGCAGATGTTCATGAGCCAGCTCTCGGACAAGGAGTTCAGCTTGTTCCAGGAAAAGATATACCGATTCCCCGGTTTCTACATACAGCGCCGCAGCATACGGCAATATCAGTATCCCTACGCCGCCCACGTCCTGGGCGATATGGCCGAGGTGTCGCCGGCCGACATCGAGGAAGACGACTACTATCAGCCGGGCGACTATATCGGCAAGCTGGGCGTTGAACGTAGCTACGAGCAGAAACTGCGCGGGGAGAAAGGAATACAGATTCTGCTGCGCGACGCCCACGGCCGGGTGCAGGGCAGCTATCAGAATGGCGCTTTCGACCGCCGTCCCGTGGCCGGCAAGAACCTCACTCTCAGTCTCGACCTCGAACTTCAGGCCCTCGGCGAGCGGCTGCTGGAAGGCAAAATCGGCAGCATCGTCGCCATCGAACCGTCCACGGGAGAGGTCCTTTGCATGGTGTCGTCGCCGACATACGACCCCCGCATCATGGTCGGACGGCAGCGGAGCAAGAACCACTCCATTCTTGTCCGCGACTCGTGGAAGCCGCTGCTCAACCGCAGTATCATGGGACTTTATCCCCCCGGCTCCACCTTCAAGACCACCCAGGCACTGACATTCCTCAATGAAGGCATCATTTCGCCCGGAACGGCATTCTCATGCAACCGTGGTTTCAACTTCCGCGGCCTCCACGTCGGCTGCCACGGCCATGGTTCGCCGCTGCCGCTGGTCGACGCCATCACCACGTCGTGCAACGGATACTTCTGCTGGGGACTCTATTATATGATAGGAAGCAAGTCGAAATATGGCAGCGTCCAGAACGCCATGAACCGCTGGCGCGACTATATGGTCAGCATGGGGTTCGGCTACCGCCTCGGAATAGACCTGCCGGGAGAGAAGCGCGGTCTCATCCCCAATGCGGACTTCTATGATGAGGCTTACCGGAAGTCGTGGAACGGACTGACCATCATAAGTATATCCATCGGTCAGGGTGAGGTCAACGCCACCCCGCTGCAGATTGCCAACCTCGGCGCGACAATCGCCAACCGCGGCTACTACTATGTTCCTCACGTCGTGAAGCGGATAGAGGGTGAGACGCTTGACACTACATACACCCGCCGCCGCTACACCATGGCCGGCCGGTCGGCTTATGAGACGGTGGTGGCGGGTATGCGCGGCGCCGTCGTGAAGGGAACCTGCCGTGCTGCCAACCGCTCTGACTACGAGGTGTGCGGCAAGACCGGAACGGCCCAGAACCGCGGACACGACCACTCTGTCTTCATGGGATTTGCCCCGAAGGACGACCCGAAGATTGCAATCGCCGTCTATGTTGAGAACGGAGGATGGGGAGCAGACTACGGTGTGCCGCTCGGTTCGCTGATGATGGAACAGTATATCAATGGTAAACTATCGGAAGAATCGGAACGCAAGGCCGAGGAATTCCAGAAAAGACGTATCGCGTATGGCACAAGGAACAGATAAGAAGCAGCCCGGCGTGCTCCGGTCGCTGGACTGGTGGACAATAGGCATCTATATAGCCCTGCTCACCTTCGGGTGGATTAGCGTGTGCGGGGCAAGCTATACCTACGGTGATACGGACATATTCAGCCTCAGCACCCGCTCCGGCATGCAGATTGTGTGGATTGGAACGTCGATATGCCTCGGCTTCGTGCTGCTCATGATGGACGACCGCTTCTACGATACGTTCGCCTATTTCATCTATGCTGCTCTGCTGCTGCTGCTCTTCGCCACCATCTTCAATCCCCATCAGATCAAGGGCTCGCGTTCGTGGCTTGTCATAGGCTCTTCTCTACGCTTGCAGCCGGCGGAGTTTGCAAAGTTTGCCACGGCGCTGGCTTTGGCCAAGTTCATGAGTGTCCACGGCTATAACATACACCGCTTGAAGCATTTTGCGGCCACGCTCGCTATCATTCTCACCCCGATGGCGTTCATCATATTGCAGCGTGAGACGGGTTCGGCGCTGGTCTATCTGGCTTTCTTCCTCATGTTCTACCGCGAGGGAATGCCCGGCAGCATACTTTTCACGGGCGTGGCGGCCGTCATCTATTTTGTTGTCGGCATACGTTTCGAGTCAGCCATGTTGTGGGACACGCCGACGTCGGTAGGCAAGTTCACGGTGTTGCTGCTCGTACAGATATTCACCGCCGTGATGGTCAGCGTCTACTGCCATGAGCGCCGTCTGATGTGGAAGATACTGGCTTATTGCATCGGTATCACGGTGTTGTTTCTGCTTTTTTCAGAATACGTGATACCGTTTGACGTCGTGTGGGTTCAGCTGGTGCTCAGCGCCCTGCTGATAGGCACGCTTCTTTGGCGTGCTTTGGCCACGCGGTTGCGTAACTATTTCTTCATAATAGCTTTCGCGTTGGGTTCGATGGCTTTCTTCTATTCGGCCGACTACGTGCTCAACAACGTGCTGGAGCCTCATCAGCGTGTCCGAATCAACGTTCTGCTGGGATTGGAGGAAGACCTCGCCGGTGCGGGATATAACGTCCATCAGAGTGAGATAGCCATCGGTTCGGGCGGCCTTGAGGGCAAAGGCTTCCTTAATGGAACGCAGACCAAGCTGAAGTTCGTGCCCGAGCAGGACACCGACTTCATTTTCTGTACCGTAGGGGAGGAGGAAGGTTTTCTTGGTTCGGCCGGCGTGCTGATACTCTTTCTTGCCCTGTTCCTGCGCCTGATACATCTTGCCGAGCGCCAGCCATACCGTTTCGGGCGTGTCTACGGCTATTCCGTGCTATCCATATTCCTGTTTCATGTGTTCATAAATGTAGGGATGGTGCTCGGCCTGACGCCGGTCATCGGCATTCCGCTGCCGTTCTTCAGCTACGGCGGCTCGTCACTGTGGGGCTTCACGTTCCTTCTCTTCATCTTCCTGAGAATAGACGCGGGAAGGAATTTGGCAAGAAACTGAGTGAAGAGTGATGAGTGAAGAGTTCAGAGTGCAGAGGTAAGAGTGATGAGTGAAGAGGTATGATTACCCTTTGCAGGTTCGAAGAGAGTGCACAGGATTATGTTCCTACTTTTTCCGCAAAAACGAAGATTATAAAGGTAATCATACCTCTTCACTCATCACTCTTACCTCTGCACTCTGAACTCTTCGCTCTTACCTCTTCACTCA
>CAMWVS010000028.1 GCA_947177775.1 uncultured Prevotella sp. | reverse complement strand
TATTTGTGAGACTACCAAATTTTTAATGGATATTTCTTATCCCGAACTGAGGTATAAGATTACAAGCTGCTTGTGAAGTTGATAGCAATAAGAACATAGTAAGTACAGACACCAAAACGTCATTGTTCTGTGTGTTCCCATTGGTCGGCATTGAAGGGCAAATACAGATGCCGATATTCGTGAATAGTCCAGATTTTGAACCAGACAGCGAGCGACAGAGCTTGATTCTCAATGGAATTACAATAGACGAAGAGAAAAATGTAATTACAGAGGTTGGTATCAACCAGAAAATTCTTTATAAACTACCTGATGTATTCAAGATTATTGTTGAATATCTTTCTGAAGAAAAGTTCAATAGTTTTTTCAACCTGTGCAATGGATTGAAGTCGTTAAAAGACCACGAGAAATTAGATAAGGATTGGTACAAGAAATCTGTTATCTCAGCACTGCGAGAGATACTGACAAGCTATCCAATAGTAACTCCTTTATCTACATCAGGAACACTTCTTAGGTTGTCAGATTGCATTATTGCTAAAGAAAGCAATCAAAAATCGGAGGACACCTTACTCGATTTGCTCACTTCACTATACCCTGAAAAATTGGTTGCTGACAATAGTAAATGGGCACACATTCTTTGGAAAGATGATGAAATAAGGTTGTGGACAACAGATGATGTTTGTGCTGACATTGAAGCCAGAAGTTCTATGGACTCTCTTGATGTTGTTTCAGACAGTGATAAATTTGTATGGTACAACAAATTTTTAGCTTTCGTGTTGTCTCAGGATGAGCTTTTGCTCAAAAAGTATGCTCTTTTGCCAAACATGAACGGAACGTTCTTGAAGAAGGACAAAGAAGGTTTCAAGCAAGGCGAGGGTGTTACAAGTATAGTTCTTGACGTTTTAGCAAAGCTCGATGGAGATATGAAGCCGTTACTCCTTCATGAATCAATAACAACCATTTCGTTGGATAGTAAATTTAATTCTACGAGTTATTCTGCCAAAGTGAATAGTTTGGCAAAAGGTATTATTGACACCCCTGCTTATACAGATGCAACCAAACTCGCGAAATTACAGCCACTTATTTCTATAGTTGTGTCAGATAGCAACAAATATGAACAGGTGTTTGTAACAAAGCGTTCACGCATATTCACAATTACAAAAGAACTTTTTCAATGGCAGGACGCACAAACGGTTGCTGATAATTCATTGAATAAAGCGGCTTGGGAGGAAACGGACAAGTGGCTTATCAACTATATAATCTCCACTATTGAGTCAAAGAATTTTTTGACAAATCTTCCTGTCGGATTAGGCGCAAAGTGGTTGAATGATACAATTCTTAGTTTAGGTATTACCTTGGCAACAATGAATAATAAGGCGATAGTCCCTAACCAAAATGGGAAATTCTGCCTTTCTAAGAATCTGTTCATTGACAATGGTATTCCAGAGGTATTGAAGAACGATGTGTTTGGGGAAATAGGACTGTCATACAAAGATATTCTGTTGGACAATGCTATTGACCTAAAATCATTGGGAAAGACAAGTGCAAAAGATATCGCAGACTTTGCCTCAGATTTATCAAACGCAACATTAGGCTACCAGAGTTGGAATAATTCAAATACATACAATAGCTATGCCCTGTATAGAAAGTACAGTGAGGAAACCCTGCGCCAAGTAGCATTATACTTGATACAGGTTCTACCAATAACAAGTTCCGAAAACGAGAATGTCTCAATTACTCAAACAGCATTAAAGAATATTGCTCGTTATTTTCTGCCTGGAAAATGTGAAGGAATAGAAGAATCCATTGAGGTCGTTGACAGCAAACTATGGCTTCGTATCAATGAGTTTATTTGCCGTGATATAGTTTCTGTAATTGAAAAGAAAGCAAATACGGAAACCTTCTTAGATGAACTTTCAACTAGCGATGATGAATTTTTTGAGAATCTAAATGTGCTATACAAATATATTGAAAGTCGCAATCTTCAATTTTCAAACAAGGCAATATATCCAAATCAAGCAGGAAACTTTGTCGCTAAAGACAGACTTTATAAAGAAGCTGAAAGTATAGATAAACCGCTTAAAGACATTATTGCATTGATTTCTGATGAAGCGAACAACTACTACAATATCC
Source organism: uncultured Prevotella sp. (assembly GCA_947177775.1). Taxonomy (GTDB): domain Bacteria; phylum Bacteroidota; class Bacteroidia; order Bacteroidales; family Bacteroidaceae; genus Prevotella. The sequence continues at coordinate 35,950 of CAMWVS010000028.1, read as the reverse complement.
TTATTGACCCACGTTGTGTAGCAACAATCTCCAAGCAGAAAAACTCTGCGGATGCTTATGCCTATATTGATGGAAGAATTAAGGAGCTCTATAGCAATAATTTAAATTGGGAAGATGAAAACTTCAGAAATGCTACACGTTTGTTGATTGACGAATGGGGCGAATCAAACAAGAGCCTGTTTGATGAAAACCATTTCCCCAAAGTGTATCCTATCAAAGATTCTGTTAGCATGAATGTTGTCTGGACTAAAAATGAAAGACAGCAATTGCAGACCTTGAAGAATAGTTTGAATGAAGAAGACTTGACAGAACTTGTGACTCACATTGCAGATTTTAAGGATTTGAGCAGCCGTAACAAGGAACTGGAGGACGAGAACGCCCGCCTGAAACAGGAAGTGGAGAGATTAAAGTCGGGACGAACCGCAAAAGTTGGTTTGGAAGAAAGCGAAATGTCTAAACGAAAGATGTATGAGGCTCAACTTCAAGCACAGCAAAAACTAATAGAAGAACGTCCAGACTGGAAGTTCCCAACAGGATATGGAGAATGCGATGAGGATGGTGTTCCATATTGCTATTCAAACGAGGAGGTTCAAGACGAATTAGGAGAGACAATAAAAATAGTTCTTAAAAGCTATAGAACTGAAACAGAACCATTCAAGGTAAATCCAACGGAATGGGAATGGGTTGTAAAAGAAAACGCTAAGCTGTTGGTGTATCGGTCTAATAATGAGATAGTAGAAGTCCCTAAAGACAATCTCGTTAAAAAACAGTCAACGTTCTCTATCACATTCGATTCAGAAAATCTTAATGTGGATGAACACGAAGACAGATTGAATAGTTTTTCATCACTATTGAAATATTTCAATGAGATGCACTTCAACTTCGCATCCTTTCGAATCCCAGGCAATGCAAAATCTGTCAAGAATATCTATGCAAAAAAAGCAAGGAGTGCAGAACCTATATTCAGAGGAGGATTCATTATGAAGTTCAAACGAGAAGATTATATAGCATTTCTTGAAACTGAGTATGATACTCAGATGAAGGAGTATGGTCGTCTGATTGCAACTAAAGCTACAGTTCTGAAAGAACGTGGTGAAGTATTTGTTGGCAAGTTTGTTGGCTTTAGAGGAGATTTCTCCATCTTCAAAGTGCGTATCTCTGACAACATGCCTCGTAAAAATTCTTTCTGGACAGCATCTTGTTTTATCGGCGAGATGGCAAGTTACAAGAATTGGGGTGATTGTGCTTGGGCAGACCTTCGGGAACAATATCAATGTGATTACTCTGATGCACATTGCGTCTGGATTTCAAAATCAGAAGACCCTGCATTTTGCTTGGTTGGGGTGAAGAATATTACCGTGGATTTTGCAAATTTGCTTGAATCCCAAAATCCAATCATTGCCTTCGGGCCTAACGACCCACCATTGAAATATCTACTCAACTTGAAAGATATTGTCCAAAACTCTGAATGTAAAGCGACAAAAGAAATTTTAGATTATTTTTCTGTTGAAGAAAGCACATGGAATCCACAAAAGGTTGCCGCGACAGAAGACCTGAATATCCACATTCTGCGTAGTTTGGAATCTCATAATACTGTTGCCATTCAAGGCCCCCCTGGAACAGGTAAAACATATAGGATGGGAAGGTTAGTCGCACAGCTTTTGTCAGAAAGAAAAAGCGTGTTGGTAACAGCACTAACTAATGAAGCATTGAAAGTCGTTGCTTCCAAAGAGGATTTGAAACCGTATCTTGAAAGTGGCAAAGTATCAAAGACAAGCCTGACGATAGACGAGCGACACGAATTACCTAAATTGGTGGCAAATGAAGGAAACGTTTGCAATGCCACGCCCGGTCATCTCTCGCTTGCCACGTTCTACATTTCAAGTGGGTGGGCTAAAGACATGCTTGAAACTACTCCTTTTGATTATGTCATAGTAGACGAAGCAAGTCAGGCGTTACTACCAATGATTGCCGCATCGAAGAAGTTAGGAAGCAAAGTCGTATGGATAGGAGACCAGAAGCAGCTTGCTCCTATTGTTAAAACCAATGAAGACAAAATCAATACTTGTGGATGGAGTCCTATTGTGAAAGGATTTGATACTCTTTGCAATAATATTCCTATGCCAACATTCATGTTGAGCGATACATTCCGTTTGACTAAGAGAGGAGCTGAATTCACTGGTGTCTTCTACAACAATGAACTGAACTCGGTTGCAGGTGTTGATGAGATACAAACATCCTTGCCTGTATTGAATAGATTGGGAGGACCGTCTTTGGTGGATTTAGAACTTAAAATAGGAGATAAGAAACCTGTAAATGCGTTGAATGTTGCCTTTGATTTGACTGAGCGAATATTGAAAGAAAGTCCCGAAGCTAAAATAGCAATTCTATCCAAGTTCAAAGAAACGGTCAAGGAATTGCAAAAGACATTCATCATGAAACTGTACAGCGAGGAGATTCCCGACAATCTGAAAATAGAAACTGTTGACAGAATACAGGGATTGACTGTCGATTATACCATTTTTCTCATCCCCAATGCTTCTGTTATCTATTCTCTTGACAGCAAACTTTTTAATGTAGCAACATCTCGTGCAAGACGTTGTACTATAATTGTTGCTGATAGGATGATTCTCAAAAACTTCATGTCAGATGAGGTTCGACGCTTCTTGCTGAAAATCAATGAAAACAAAGTTGCAGCATTAAACCCATCCATGACTCAAACCATAACATCTGGTGAATTAAAGGTAACGGTTCTTGGGAAAATCAATCTGCCTGAAAAACATTTGAAGGAGATTGTGGCAGACAAGGAGAATATTTTCATTATTGACACGAATGTGTTTGTAAAATGTCCAACCATTATCTCAAAAATAGGAAAGTATAAAGTTGTGATTCCCACTACAGTATTGGAAGAACTTGATCGTTTAAAATTGAAACAAAGTATTGACAAGAAAGCACTCAACGATGCGGTTAAAAACATCAACAAGGCTTTTCTTAATAATTATTCCAGCATGGAAGAAGGCGACTCGTCCTTGCTTCCCAATGGTTTCGATGCACAAAAAGCCGATTGTCTTATTCTTTCCGTTGCACTAAGATATAAAACAGAGGATAAGAATCCTATATTGTTGACTTCCGACAATCTCTTGCAATCCAAGGCTCTCGGATTAGGCATTACAACAATTTCGTTGCAAGATTTTCTTTCCGAAAGAAGATGATTGTAAGTTTACAAATAAATACGATAAAAATATGGTACTTAGTGAAAATTTTGGAGGAGAATCTGCTCTGCGACCCAAAAGCTAAGGGATAACGAACAATATCGGAAAAATATTGTACCTTTGTACAGGCTTAAGCAATGAGCCAAAATAGAAGTGGAATATCGGAAATAAATTGCATCGAAAAAAGAAGAAACCGCTCGTATTGACACTCCAAATGAGTTAAGAATCAATAAAAGCGTTAAATCTTCACCCCTTAGAATGTACCCTTAAAGGTTGCGATCATATTTCTGACTTATTACTTGCAAATTATTGAGTAATAACTGGTTGTAAATACTATAATTGCAGTAGTCTTAAAGCGATAACGATTCCTAATACGGTAACGCGTATAAGAGACAAAGCGTTTGAGGGTTGTGCGAGTCTCACGGAAATAACGTTGCCGAGTTTGATTACACATGTCGGAACCAGAACTTTCTATCAATGTACAAGCCTAAAATCTGTTTATTCTAAAAATCCCACACTACCGACAACAGGCTCAAATGCTTTCAAGGAGATAGCTTCGGATGCAATACTTTATGTTCCTAAAGGGAGTGAGGCCACTTATGCTGAGAGTCCTTACTGGAATTATTATTTCAGTCATATTCTGACAGATGATTTGATAACGCATAACGGTTCTAAAGGCCTGACATTCACATTGGATGAACCGTCAAAAACGGCTACGGTCTCGGGATATATTTCTCAGTTGCTGCCGGCAGAAGTTGTTATACCATCAACAATAAAATATGATAATGCTGTGAAATATACCGTGACCGGTATTGAGGACAATGTGTTTGCGAACAAAAGCGCATTGAAGGAAGTAACGATTCCTGCCTCGGTTACGCATATCGGCGATCAGGCTTTCTTCAAATGTGCCAATCTTCAGAAGGTTCATTCAAACAATCCCGCTCCTCCGGTCAATGGTTTCGGTGTGTTCATCTCAATAAATCAGTACGCCATGCTCTATGTCCCGGTGGGCAGCAAGGATGACTATATGGCGACGGATTGGGGACGTTATTTCTTTGCCGTGATAGAGGAACAGGTAAGTTCGGTGGATAATGTTGAAGTCAGCCGCAATCCGTTGGATAATGTTGTCTATACCATCAGTGGTCAGCGGGTCAATGCACCGGATGTCAACACGTTGCCGGCTGGAATGTATATAGTCAACGGCCGTAAGGTAATCATAAACAGATAAATCGTCTTTTAGGAAAATCAGCCCTCCGAATCCGTGCCGGAAGCGGGAAAGATGCCGATTGGCAACAATCTCTTCCGCTGTTATTGGCAAGGATTGGGGGCTGATTTCTTTTGCGCTATTTTGAGTTGTTGTTTAGGAAAGGGGGCTTAGTCGTGAATAAACTATTGATTGAATACACATTGGAAATATAATGTTTTTTCTCCTTTTTATGCTGATTCGTTTCCTTATAACGTTTTTACATATTATATTTGCACACAAGAGAACTGATCTTCTAACAACGTAAATATTATAATGTAATGAACAGACTTGTATCATCCTTTATCGCCCTTATTGCCGTCATGACTGTTTCGGCCCGTGATTATTATGTATCGCCGTCCGGCAGTGATGGCGACGGCAATGGTACGTCCGTGGCGCCGTGGGCAACGTTGCGTCGGGCGGTGGAGAAAGCTGTGGCCGGCGACGTGATATATCTTCGTGGCGGGACATATAGGCCGACGGAGGACGAGATAATGGGCTGGCAGGAGGGCGGGCTCTATGCCTGTGTGTATAATCTCACGCAGAGCGGCACTGCGGCCAAGCCGATCACGATAGCCGGATACGGTGGTGAGAAAGCCGTGATAGACTTGAGCGCTGTCAGACCGGAGGGCAAGCGCGTGAGTGGATTCTACGTCAAGGGTGACTACTGGAGACTGCGCGATTTCGACATCGTGGGCATACAGGTGACCATAACGGGACACACGCAGAGCGAGAACATCAGTATGCGCGGCGGCAGCAACTGCATCATAGAGCGTGTGAACATTCACGACGGCATGGGTATAGGAATATACTTCACGCGGGGCAGCAATAATCTTGTGCTCAACTGCGATGCTTACAACAACTACGACCCTGTCTCGGAAAACGGCCGCGGCGGCAACTGCGACGGATTCGGCTTTCATCTCAATAAGGCAGGATATACCGGCAATGTCATCCGTGGATGCCGGGCGTGGCGCAACAGTGACGATGGCATTGACTTGATTTCAAATCTCGCGCCGGTTGTGGTAGACAGCTGCTGGGCGTGGGAAAACGGATATGATGCCAATCGTGTTTCTCGCGGCGACGGCACGGGCATAAAGGCCGGAGGTTATGGCATGGGAACGATGAAAGGCGACGTCGATGTGCCGCGAAACATTATCAGAAACTGCATCTGTTGGGCCAATAAAGCCAACGGATTCTATTCGAATCATCATCTTGGCGGTAACGACTGGCACAACAATTCGGCCTGTCAGAACAAGTACAATTTCTATATGGTGAACCGCAAGTCATGGGACGAGGCGGTCGACGTGGATGGTTATGGTCATGTCCTGACGCACAATCTGTCTTATCAGAGCCGTAGGGACGACTGCGGTGCCGTCGACCTCAGCCAATGTACTTTGACGGACAATACCTTCCTGCCGTCCGTCCAACTGTCGGCAAATGATTTCGAGAGCCTTGACGGCAGTCAGCTTCGGCGTGAACGCAAGTCCGACGGTTCGCTGCCCGACATAACTTTTCTGAGACTGAAACCCTCGTCCACGGCTTACGGCATTAAAGCGGGATGGCAGTTCCCATACGACGGAGCGACGAGCGGTCTGCGTCATGCCGTTCATGAATTGCCTGTGTCTTCCTCATGCCCTTCATACGATTTTCGTGGCATTCATGCCACATCTGGTGTGCAGTCACTGCGAATATCAAAAGGGCGTAAGTTTTTTGCCAGATGAAACGTTGTTATGGTGGCATGTCATGGAATGGTCCGTCGTGACGAAACTTGGCATGGACTCAGGAACTATTGCATGTTTTCTGTCTTCTTGTCGTCAGCCAGCTTCGCAAACAGGTCTGTCCACATCGGCATGACGTTTTCGGGACGGTAGCGCGTGATGTTCTCCGCAGCCCGGCGGCCGTAGCGACGGCGTTCTTCATCGTTTTCTATAAGATGGCAGATGGTGGCGGCGAGCTGAGTGATGTTTCCGTTTTCCACCAGCATACCGTCCTCCCGGTCACGGATTACTTCCGACGGACCATACTTACAGTCGAAGCTTACGCATGGTGTTCCGCACGACATGGCCTCCACAAGTACGAGAGAAAAACCCTCGAAGCGTGAGGAAACAACAAGAATGTCGCTCCGTGAGTATTCTTGCAGTATGTCCGGGGTGGGGCGGTTTATCCTGACGAGGCTGTCAAGTCCCAGATGTCGAATCTGCAGCAGTAGCCGCTCCTCCTCCTCTCCGGAGCCGAAGATGTCGAGCGTCCAGTCCGGATGTGATTTCGCCACAATGGCCCAAGCGTCGATGAGCATGTCGAATCCTTTCTGATAGACGAGCCGTCCGGCCGCTATGACGCGCCGGTGGCATTGATGTTCATTGTCAGTAGTATTTGTCTGATGGGCGTTAGCAGGTGGAACGGTGTTTTCAGAAGAGTTGACGGAGACGGTAGAAGGGTTCATGTATATATTGGGAATGACGCACACTCTTCGGGCCGAGGCCCATTCGCGGGCGTCGCCTTCGGTCAGCGTGACTATGGCGTCGGCTTTCCGTTCAATCTTGCTGTTGTATCTGCGGAGGGAAACGTCGTGAAACCATTGTATGATGGCGTTCCGCCGGACTCCGTCCATGCGTCCTGTGAACGGCCGGGCGTTATGGCTCTCTATGATTTTTACTGCCCGGCATCTCATGCTGCTCACGACATCGGCCTTATAGTATGTCGTCGCGACAATCACATCGGGGTCGATTGATTCTATCGCGCGGCTGAGATTGCGGATAAACCGGCGGTCCATCTGCCAGCGGATGAACAGCCGCATGGGGTAGCGGTAGCGGTATTGCACGTGGAAACGGGCGTCGATGTCCGTGTGGCGCACCTTTCCGGAGAGCGGAAACGAGTGGGGATGGTCGCCTTGGGCGGCCGTAATGAGCGTCACCTCGTGGCCGTTTTCCGCCAGCCAGTTCATCTTGTCGGTGATGATGCGTTCCAGCCCGCCGATACGGGCCAGCGTATCCAGGATATAAACTATTCTCATCACCGTCTGTTTATGATGTTTTCTTCAGAGTCTTCATAGTGTTCCTTCTTGTAGAAGATGCGGGTCAGGCCGCGTCCCTGCGTCCGGATGCGGTTGAGCAGGCTCTGCCAGATGCTGCTCTCGTTGAGCGTTCCATAGCCGGTGACGACCCTCGCATGGCGATTGCGGAGAAACGCGATGCGGCCGTAGCGTTTCAGTCCGAGTGCCAGCGAGCCGTCCTCGCCACGGCGGATGTCGGTCCGGATGCCCACTTCACGGGCGCAGTCGGCACGGAAAGCGAACGTCATGCCGCGCACGCACAGTTCCGGCCGCTTGAAATGCTGGACGAAGAGGAACATGTCGCGTATGGCTTCGAATAGCAGAAGTGAGAGACGTGAATGACGTTCGTCGGGATAGAAACTCCAGAACGTTCCCACACAGGCCGTTCCGGGACGTTTCAGATGTTCCATCATGAGGTCGACATAGCGCGGCGGATACATGGTGTCGGCGTCTATGAAGAAGTGGTATTTGCCTCGTGAGTTGGTCAACCCGCACAGGCGGGCGTGTCCCGGACTCTGGTTGGGTTCGTTTATGTAGCGCACACCGAAAGCTTCGTAGACCATCTCGGTCTCGTCCTTTGAGTTGTTGTTGACTCCGATGATTTCCAAAGGGTAGTCTGTCCTGAGGTCACTCAGTGACCACAGGCAGGCTGGAAGGCGTGTGGCCTCATTGTAGGCGATGACCACAATGGATACCACGGGGGCGTCGCTCTGCATAGCGGATATGCGGTCGCGCGTCTCTTTGACGATGGTTTCGGGCACATCGTCGAACGGACGTCCGTATATGGAAAGATATTTGTCGTACCAGGCCATGGTTGTTGTATTGTTAGATTAGTCCCTTACGTCTGCCTAAAAAAGCGATTATCCATACGGACAGGCCGGCGGGGAGTTTTCCGAGTGTGTATAGGAAAAGGTTTTTTCCGCGCATGCGGTTCAGCCGGAGTATTTCTCCCGGCCGCAGCGGATGGCTCATGAAAGAGCGCAGTTCTGCCGGCGTGACGGCCGGCCGGATTATGTTGCGGTTGCGGATGGCGTTGCATACGATGTAGAAGTCGGTCATCACGACGTTGTAACACCAGTTGCCGAGATACGGGCGCCTCATGAGCCGCTTTCTCGCTACGCCTTTCAGAACGTCAATCGTAGAGGCGTTGGCCGTCACTTCATTCTTATCAATATGTTCGCGCCGCTGATAGTTGGACAGCGAGTCCTCGCGGCACATATAATGATAGGTGACATCATGGAGAAGAACCGCCCGTGATACGTATGTCACGAGGGTGTATGTGAAGACCATATCTTCCCAATAGTGGGCGTCTATGAAGCGATGGCCTGTGGCGCGGAGGAAGCTGATGTCCACGAGCCAGTTCCATACGGCCGCCTGTATGCCGCCGTATTTGCGGAAAGCGAACTCCGCGAGACATCCTTCTCCGGTCAGAACGGCGTCGGGATAGGAATACAGCTCTTTTTCTCCGGACGTGCCGGTGTTGTTTCCCGACGGGCTGTAGATTACTTTCTCGTAAGACCCGAACACTATTTCGGCGTCATGTTTCCTCATGTTTTCATAAAGAAGGCTGATTGTTTCCGGCTCTATCAGGTCGTCGGCGTCCATAAAATAAAGATAGCGTCCGCGGGCTTCGTCGATAATCCGGTTGCGTGCCGGACCAACACCCATGTTCCGCGATTGTCTGACGAGGTGGATGTCGTTGCCCCTCGGATGACTGTTCTGTATTTCTTTTACAATCTCAACGGAACCGTCTGTGCCGCAGTCGTCAACAATAAGAAACTCTATATTCCTGAAAGTCTGGGCGAGTGCCGATTCCAGTGTAGGGCGGATAAAACGCTCTGCGTTGTAAAGCGGTATTCCTATTGTCACTTCATATTCCATATCAATGGGGTTGTTTGGATTTCATTGTTGTTTCAAACAGTTTCTGCCACAGCCCGGCAATCACGTCCAGATCGAAACGTCGTACGTCATCTTTTGCCGATTCGCCCATCTTCCGGCGCATGTCGTCGTCGGAGATGAGGCTGAGCATGGCCTTGGCGAGCTGCTCCACGTTTCCGTTTTCCACCAGCAGACCGTTCCGCCTGTTGCTGACGATGTCGCGCGGACCGCACGGACAGGCAAAAGAGACCACGGGAAGACCGCACGACATGGCTTCGACGAGCACCATCCCGAAGCCTTCAAAACGCGAACTGAGCACGAAGAGTGAGCTTTCGGAATACTCCTTCTCTATGTCGGCCGTGCTTCCGTTGATGTGGCATCGGGTCATGTCCAGTCCCAGCCGGGCCGCCTGCTGCTCGTACGGGGTGCGGTTGCCCATGCCGTAGATGGCCAGTTGCCACTCCGGACACTGCTTCTCAATCATGCTCCAGGCTTCCAGCAGCATGTCGAATCCTTTCTGATAGGCATATCTTCCCACCGCTATCACGCGTTTGTGCTCCTGACGGCTAAAGCCGGTAGGCTTGAACGACATGGGGTCGGGTATGACGATAGTGTTGTCAAGCTCTTTCCATGACTGGAAATCCTCTTCCGTCAGTACAACAAAACGGTCCAGACGGGACAAATGTTTTACGAGATTGTCCATCCAGAAGCGCGCGAACAGACGTTTGAGAATGTTTGTGTCGTTGGCTTCAAAGTTACGGTAGTTGGCTCGGTTGACATGCAATTCGCCTATCTTCAGACTTCCGTCGTTAATGGATGTGATAAAGTTTATCTCGCGGCGGAGCAGGCTTATTGTGATGTCAGGTCTGATACGCATCAGCTGTTCCTGTAGTTTGCGGCGAAATTCGCGTTGTTTTTTTAGGTAAAGCAGAACCTTACTGACAAACGGTTGTCCCCAAAGCTCTTCAAAATTGATGTCGAGATGAACTATCTTTATCTTGTCCGAGAGTTGGTAGAACAGTGGTTTGTCCCGTCCTTCCGTTAGTATTATGGTTATATCGTAGCCATAGTGCTCGGCAAAATAATTGGCTTTGAGAGTCAGAACACGTTCCACGCCGCCTGCCATATACAGTGCAGGTGTGCAATAGACTATTTTATACTTATGACTGGCAGCATTCATGGCATGGATGTAAGTTTGTCTTTATGCCTACAAACTTACAAAAAAGATTTGGAATAATCAACATTTTGTCGTATTTTTGCAAAAAACCTGTATGATAAAGGTCAGCATAATAATCCCCGTCTACAATGTGGCGCCGTATCTTGACGCCACGTTCGGTTCTCTTCAGACACAGACTTTGCGCGACATTGAAATCATTGTTGTTGACGACGGCTCCACGGATGGCAGTGCCGAAATAGCGGAACGTTATGCCGCAGGCGATAGCAGGATAACATGTCTGCATCAGCAGAATGGCGGTGCATCGGCAGCGCGCAACCGCGGAATGGAACTTGCGACGGGCGAATACGTCTATTTCATGGATGCGGACGACATGATAAGCCCTGATGCACTGGAACTGGCATACAACCGCGCCAAGGCCATGGACGCCGAAATCTGCCTTTTCGACGCTGAGATAATGTATGAAGAGGGAGCCGCCCCGCTGTCATGGGACTACCGTCAGACCCGACTGTTGGATGAATACCGGCTCTACGACGGCGCCGGCCTGCTGAATCTGATGATGGACCACCACCGTTACAATTCCGTGGTGTGGCTATATCTCATCCGTACTTCTTTCTTCCGCCGCTCCGGTGTGCGCTTCCGTGTCGGCATAATCCACGAGGACGAACTGTTCACCACCTTGCTTTTTCTTGGCAGCAACCGCATCTGCGGTCTCCGGCAGACGCTGGTCTGCCATCGCGTTAGGCGCACGTCAGTCATGGGACACGGTTTCACGCGGCGCAACCTCAGTTGCTATCTGACGGTGATGGACGAGCTGAAACCGTTATTGCCCAATCCAACCATTGAGCGTTATATGCGCTTCACTCTTCCGATTGTATTTCATGCGGGCCACGTTATGCCTCTTCGTGACAAGCCGTCCCTGTTTCTTCGCGCCCTCAGGTCCGGCTATCTGAGCTATGTAGGCTTGCGTTCGATGGCCGTCTTCTGGTTGAAAAGCAAATCCTGAGCGTCGTCTTTCTTTTCTTCTTTCCCATAGTCGTCGGTCAGCGGCTCATGACGCTGTCCACGACAATCTCCATCTGGTTCTTCCACGACATGCAGCCGACAGTATTGCGGATTTCTTGCGGTGTGAAGATATGGGTTTCAATGAATTCCAATATATTCTTTACGTCTATGGGAGACTCGTCTGCAGGTGCTTTCATGACATACGGCTTATCGTCGAAATCGCTGTCCCGCTCGGAATAGATGAACGGTAGTCCGCGTGTGGCATATTCCCGGTTTTTCAGTGTTTTTATGTCAGTGATTCCGCTGCGGTGGCGTCCGAGACTTCCCACGGCAAAAACGCAGCGGTCGAAAACGCTGTCCAGTTCATTGCCGTGCAGCTGTCCGTGGAAGACAACGCGGTTGCTGATTCCGTATTTCTCAATCAGTTCGGCAAATCCGGGGGCATGCACCGAGTCGTGCATTTCGCTTTGGGCCACTCCGCCCACGATGTGGAAAAAGATCTCGCGCGGATGTTCCTCCTTATTATAATACTCTCCCAGACCGGCTATCATGCGGTCGAAACCGTGCCAATAGTGGACTTCTGCCACGCCCAGGATGTGGATTTCTCCTGACGTTGTGACAGGGTGGTGCAGCGGAATTGAGTCCATGTCCACTCCGTTGCTTATATTGATGGTGCGTTGACCGAATATTTCAGTGACATCGGAGAAGGTCACCATGGCGTCCATCCGTGCTGCCAGTCTGCGGCGGAAAATCCTGTCTGTGTATAGTCCGAGCCGTGCGAGCAGCGGAAAACCTACAAATTCACCGTCGTAGGGATATGTCGGTATCTCCGTCACTGCCCTTATTCCGGCCCGTCGCAACCGTGAGAAGAGGCGGATGAGCCATGGATTGGCGTTCATGAAGCTGCGGGCATAGACAAATTGTATTCCTTGTGTCCTGCAATAGTCATAAATACAGCCATAGGAAAGACGTTGGCGTATGGCAGCCGTAAGCCCCGTGCCATAATCGGCGATAATGGTGTCGTCGGCATAACGGCACCGGTGGCCATCCGGCGAGAACGTATAGTAGCACAGATGAACCTCGTGGCCGTTCTCACGGAGTCCCTTCACCTGATTGCGTATCTTCTTTGTGATGCCGCTTATTTCTGAAAATCCGTGATATACAAGGAACAGTATTTTCATCTTTCAGTTATTTTTACTGCAAATATAGAGTAAAAATTTTGGATAATGGCATTTTATTCTTAAATTTGTAGCTATTATGACATTATCTATTGATAAGGACACCATCAGGGCGCGGTTGAAGTCGAGTCCTGTACTGAAGCGGCTGCTGGATTTCGTTATTATGAATCCAGTTCAGACACGTCCGCGCTGGTATGTCCGCGCTTTGGCTCCGTTATATCAGCATCGCGGCCGCGGTTCCGTCATCCACGGTTCTGTAAGGATGGACACGCCGCCCTACCGCCGTTTCTCTCTGGGGCGACGGAGCGTGGTGGAGTCTTTTTCGTGTATTAATAACGCTGTCGGCGACGTTATCATCGGCGATTATACCCGCATCGGACTTCATTCGACAGTCATCGGTCCTGTGCGAATAGGCAACCATGTCAATCTCGCTCAGGGTATCACCGTTTCCGCGCTCAATCACAATTTTGCCGACCCGTCGCTTCCTATTGACGCCCAGGGGGTGAGTTTGTCTCAGATTGTTATTGAAGATGATGTCTGGATAGGGGCCAACGCTGTTGTTCTGCCCGGTGTGCGCATAGGGCGTCATTCTGTTGTGGCAGCAGGGGCAGTGGTCACACGCGATGTCCCTCCCGGCTCACTTGTTGCCGGTGTGCCGGCGGCGGTAAAGAAACGAATCTGAAATACCAGCAGTTATGAGAATAGGAATAGAAGCACAACGAATCTTCCGTAAGAACAAACACGGGATGGATTATGTGGTGTTGCAGGAGATTAAGGAACTGCAACGGATGGACAAGAACAATGAATACTTCATCTATGTGAAGCCGGGTGAGGACAGATGTCTTGAGAGTTCTTCCAATGTGCATGTGGTTGAAGTCAGTTGTCCTTCATATCCGTTGTGGGAACAGTTGGCGCTGCCGCGTGCCGCAAGGCGCGACCGGGTTGACTTCCTTCACTGCACGAGCAACACGGCTCCCATCTGGTGTGGGGGCATTCCGTTGGTGCTCACGCTCCACGATATAATTTTTCTCGAACCGAGGGACAGACACAACACGTCTGTCTATCAGAATCTGGGGCGACTCTACCGCCGTATGGTCGTGCCGAGGATTCTTGACAAGTGCCGGAGGGTAATAACAGTTTCCGATTTCGAGCTTGACAATATTCTCGGAAAGCTGAAACTGCCGCGCCATAAGATGGCTATGATATACAACGGTTACAACGAGTGGTTCCGTCCTATGGAAAACGCAGCCGGCGTCTATCGCAAATACATTGACGAGCCGGGATATTTCTTGTTTTTCGGAAACACTGACCCGAAGAAAAACACAGAACGCACTTTAATCGGATATGCCCGGTATGTTATCAAATCGGAAACGAAACACAAATTGCTTGTGGCCGACTTCAATCCCAAGGCCATTGATTCCATCTTGAAGAACAACGGTCTGGAAGCTGCCCGTGAGTATATCGTGTCGGCCGGATATATCCCCAACAGCGATCTTCCGGCTGTATATAACGGAGCATTCGCCTTGCTCTACACTTCCCTGCGCGAGAGTTTCGGAATCCCCGTGTTGGAGGCTATGGCCAGCGGTACGCTATTGATAGCGAGTGGTACATCTTCCATTCCGGAAATCACCGGCGATTATTCTGCGCTTGTTAATCCGGAGAATCCTGACGACATTGCTGCAATGATGGCTCGGCTGGAGTCCGACAAAGAACTTCAGGAACGGCTTATAGCTCAGGGATTGGAACGTGTGAAACTGTTTTCATGGAAGAAAACAGCCTGTGAACTGCTGGCTTTGTATGAAGAAATGTTTGAAGAACTCGGATGATATGTCTGTTTCCGGTTTGTGATATTTTTCTTTTGGTTCAACCGGGATGTCTATATAGTTCTCTCCTGTTTTTTTTACTGTGTCAGGCAAACATATCGAGCGATAAGTCTGGTTTTGGCTTTTCTTCTTCTTTCTGTGGTTTTTCGTCATGAAACTCGAGCATGAGCTGGCGTGCGTCATCCGATTCTTTCGTGTTCAGCCGGTAGTGACCGCGCTGTCCGGTTGTCTCCACGAGCGGATGTGGCTGACGTGAATTGCGCAGCAGATACTGTTGGACATAACGGTGGACCTCCGCTACATCGGGTGTGAAGAAAAGCGTGCAGTTCATGTTGTGAACGTGCTTTGCCAGTGCCTGCACGCTTATGCCGTTTTCTCCGACGTCAGAGAGAATCATGAGTATCTGTCTGTCGTATTCCGTAATCATGCTTTCTGTTTTTCTTGAGCATAAAAAAGGCCGGTAATGCCATTCGGCTTTACCGGTCTTTATTATAGTTTATGGATTCAGGTATCAAGCCAGCGTAATCTTGTCGTCTGCCAGAACAATCTTGCCTTCCTTGAAAAGCCAGCCCATTCCGAGCAGAGTCTCATCCTCGCTGATGCCTGCTGCCTTTGCAATTTCCTTCAGTGTAAGCGCCTTTTCGGCTGCTGCCAGTGCCTGATAAACATCTCCTGCCTTAAAACCGGCGTTTTCTGCGTTAAGCACGATAGCCGGCTTCTTTGTCGTTGTGGCCTTCTTCACAGTGGCCTTCTTGGTTTCTGCAGACTTAACCGCAGTTTCCTTCTTTGTTGTTTTCTTTTCTCTCATAATGATTAAAATAATACCCGTATTGAATGATCACAACTCATTCACTTATCATTTCGGTTGCAAAGGTAAAAAATTATTTCTTAACCGTAAAACATTCCGAGCATTAAAATAATGATTTTCAGCACTATTTAGCAAAACAGGCGGTTATTCTTGATGCAAATCAACGCGCAGTTGCAGTTCGTCGAGCTGTTTCTGGTCGAGTGTGCTCGGTGCCTCAAGCATCACGTCGCGTCCGCTGTTGTTCTTCGGGAAGGCGATACAGTCGCGGATGGAGTCGAGCTTGGCGAAGATGCTCACAAAGCGGTCGAGGCCGAAAGCGAGACCGGCGTGAGGCGGTGCGCCATACTTGAATGCGTTGATGAGGAAGCCGAACTGGGCCATGGCCTGCTCCGGTGTGAATCCGAGGATGCGGAACATCTTCTCCTGCAGCTTGCCGTCGTGGATACGGAGGCTGCCGCCGCCAACCTCAATGCCGTTGCATACAAAGTCGTAGGCCTTGGCGCGCACCTGTTCGGGATGCTCGTCGAGCAGTGGGATGTCGTCCGGGTTGGGCATGGTGAACGGGTGGTGGGTGGCCATGAGGCGCTGTTCCTCGTCGCTCCACTCGAAGAGCGGGAAGTCGACAATCCACAGGCACTCGAACTTGTCCTTGCTACGGAGACCCAGACGGTCGCCCATCTCGAGACGGAGGGTACAGAGCTGCGTGCGTGTCTTGTTGGCGTTGTCGCCGCTGAGGATGAGGACGAGGTCGCCGTCATTGGCTCCCATCTTCTCCTTGAGCTGCTGCCATACTTCGGGAGTATAGAATTTGTCGATGCTCGACTTGACCGTGCCGTCCTCGTTGAACTTCACGTAGACAAGTCCTTTGGCGCCTACCTGCGGGCGTTTTACGAAGTCTGTGATCTGGTCAAGTTGCTTGCGGGTATAGCCGGCGCAACCCGGAACGCAGATACCGCCGATATATGCGGCGTCGTCGAAGACGGAGAATGTTCCCGTTCCCTTGAGCACGTCCATCAGCTCGACGAACTCCATGCCGAAGCGCAGGTCGGGCTTGTCGCTGCCGAAGCGGCGCATGGCCTCGTGCCAGGTCATCTGCTGGAGCTTTGAGGGCAGTTCGACGCCAAGCACTTCCTTGAACAGATGGCGTGCCATGTCCTCAAAGAGATTGATAACGTCGTCCTGATCGACAAAACTCATTTCGCAGTCTATCTGTGTGAATTCCGGCTGACGGTCGGCGCGCAGGTCTTCGTCGCGGAAACACTTCGCTATCTGGAAGTAGCGGTCGAAGCCGCTGACCATGAGCAACTGCTTGAGTGTCTGCGGACTTTGCGGCAGAGCGTAGAACTGTCCAGGGTTCATTCGTGAGGGCACGACAAAGTCGCGTGCGCCTTCAGGAGTAGAGCCGATGAGAATAGGTGTCTCAACCTCTATGAACTGATGGGAGTCGAGGAAGTTGCGTATGAGGATTGTCATGCGGTGGCGCAGTTCGAGATTGCGGCGCACTGGATTGCGGCGCAGGTCGAGGTAGCGGTATTTCATGCGTATGTCGTCTCCGCCGTCGGTGTTGTCCTCTATCGTGAACGGCGGTGTCATGCTCTCGCTGAGCACGTTCATGGCGGAGGCGATTATCTCGATGTCGCCCGTGGGGATGTTCTTGTTCTTGCTTTCGCGCTCGCTGACGGTTCCAGTCACCTGTATGCAGTATTCGCGTCCCAGCTTGTTGGCACGGTCGCAGAGGTCGGAATCAACGGCGTCGTTGAAAACCAGCTGCGTGATGCCGTAGCGGTCACGCAGGTCTACAAACGTCATGCCGCCCATCTTGCGGCTGCGCTGAACCCATCCGGACAGCGTGACGACGCTGCCTGCGTCAGAGAGGCGAAGCTCTCCACATGTATTTGTTCTATACATAATTACAATATATATATTATGGTATTCTTTCTACTGAGATGCAAAAGTATATAAAAATGTGGAAACAGACAAATTTTTCGGTCTCTTCGATTGACATCGTCCGATAAATCTGTGATTCTCCGCATCTTTTTCAGTAGTCAGATGTCCGTGACGGCTGTCGATAATACTTACAAAACGTGGTCCGCCGGAAATTTCGTTTTAGCTCGTTTTGAGGGCCGGAACGGCCTGTTTTGGGGCTTTTGTGGATATCTCCGGTGCGAAAAAACGTCCGGCAGAACGTCATTTTGCTCCCGTAAGGGCCTTATTGCTTTTCCAGAACTCAGATTTTTGTCGTTTTCAGACCTCTGTTTTTGTCATGAAAAGTTCCCTAAATCTTGCCGTAAGGGCCTCCCGGGGTTGCGGCGGGGCTGCTTTCGCATGCTGGCGGTAGCCCCGTTGCAATGCCGTAAAGGCCCCGTTGCAACCTCGGGAGGGCCTTACGGCAAGAATGTCTCAGTCCCTTGACAAAACGATGGGGTAGTGGTGTTTTGCAAGTGTCTGGTAATTAGGTGGTTGTAAAATATGTAAATATAAGCTCATGGAAACCCCTGGAATTTTATGCGCGCGAGATTGCGATATTTGGGAGCGTGGAGGATTTTTTTCAGAAAGTGGCTACTCTCGTGAGCGTAAAAATAGGAAAAATAATGACAGGAGCCGAAAAAACACTCAAGAGTAAGGATGTCTGCGAGATGTGGGGAAGAGGGAATCCCGTGTTGAGGCTGCATCTGCTACAGCGCGGGGGAGCTTCGTCGATGCATAGCGGCCGTCTTAAAATCATTGTTTGTTTCTTTAATGACAGAATCAATGATTATCTTTTCTCTAAAGAAAAATCAATTTCTTTATTCTGTCGGTGTAGAAATCTCGTGATTTATATGTAAATTTGCAGAAGAAGGCTACACCCGGCAGATAGAGGAGATGGTGTTAGCGGACGCGGAATGAATGGGAAGGCGGACGGTATTTAACAGACAGAAAAATATGAAAGAGAACTATCCTATAGATGTGGTCGTCCTTTGGGTTGACGGCTCGGATGATGAATGGCGCAAGGAGAAAGCCCGCTACAAGGGTGAGAGTGTGGCGTGTGACTGTGAGGCGAGATACCGTGACTGGGACAATCTTCACTATCTCTTCCGCGGCATAGAACGTTTCTGGCCGTGGGTGAACAAGGTGTTCCTCGTGACCAACGGACAGCGCCCCAAATGGCTCAACGCGGATTGCGGACGACTGCGGCTGGTGACGCACAAGGAGTTTATGCCGGCGGAACATTTGCCGACGTTCAACAGTAATGCGATAGACCTCAATCTTCACCGTATTTCCGGTCTAAGCGAGCATTTCATCTATATGAACGACGATTTCTTTCCGATACGTCCGCTCCCCCGCACAGACTTCTTCCGCGACGGACAGCCCTGTGACTTCGCGCAGCTGGAACTGCTTTACAGCATAAAGAGCAAGACGGGATTTAACATAGAGATTATGGACTTCTGCAACCTTGGACTGCTGAACAATCATTTTCGGAAGAAGAACATCTGTTGCTGGAAGAACCGTAAGAAGTGGTATGGCTCATATCTCGGTTTTGGCGGTGTATTGAGGAATCTGGCCAAGTGGAACCAATATTTTTTCACCGGATTTGAGAACAGACACAGTGCTCAGTCTTTCCTTAAAAGCACATTTGAGGAGGTTTGGGCGACTGAGCCGGATTATCTGTATAAGACCAGTAGCAGCAGAATCAGGCATGACACGAATGTGACTCAGTATCTGATGCGCTACTGGCAGCTGGCTAAGAATGAGTTCGCGCCAAATCTCTTCACCGGCCGCAAATACTTTGAGATAAGTGACGGGCAGATTGACGATATTGTTGACTGTATATGCGGGCAGAAGGCCGACATCGTGTGTCTGAACGACACGGAGGAAGCCGTGATGACCGATGTTCCTCTTCTGCGGGAAAAGATAAACGGCGCGTTTGAACGCATATTGCCGGAGAAGAGTGCGTTTGAAATTTAGTTCAGAGTGAAAGAGGGCAAAGTTTAGAGTGCAGAGTGTAGAGTGAAGAGTGTAGAGTGAAGAGTGAAGAGTGTAGAGGTATGATTACCTTTGAGTACTCCGCCCTTAAAGGTAATCATACCTCTTCACTCTTCACTCTGCGCTCTAAACTTTGCCCTCTTCACTCATCACTCTGCGCTCTAAACTTTGCCCTCTTCACTCTGCACTCTGCGCTCTACACTAAGAACTACAAACTCTGAACTAATAAAAGAGTTACCATTCAGCAATTTCCCGTCCGTTTTTGAAATGGAAGAAATCGGCAATAGTGGAGAAACTGTCGTCTGTGAACTGCTGTTCGGCGTTTTCAAGGAAGCATAGCGGCACCTCGCCGATGAACGAGGCCCAGCGGCTGAATGTACTGAAAGGACCGATGATGCGGTCGCATACGGACAGCGTGTAGAGGTCGAGGACAGCTGGTGACGGTTCGTCGGAGAACCGGCAGCAGTCACATCCGGTGAAGATGGCAGTGTCGAAGTCCTCGTTGGAACTGATGAAGAACGCCACGCGGCGGTCGGAATAGCACTCCTTCACACGGAGCATGAAAGCGTGATACTGTTCGAGCGAATAGAAGAAACGGCCGTCGTTCCATGTGGCGTAGTCGCCGCGGCGTATGTGGACACCGACTACAATGTCGGCAGAGGTCTTGAGTTTCTTTATGAGGGCCTCGGCCTTGTCCGTAATCTCCTGCTTCGGTCTGTATATATGCTTCAGCATCGGTTTCGCCTGGGCTATATATCGGGTTTCGGTGCGTGTGTGCCAGCCCTTGCGGCAGCCGAAGAACCGGAATATGCGGTCCATGCGTTTGTTGTGGGTCGCCTTCCATGTGAGGCCCTTGTAGTTGTTCCATCCGTTTCCGCGCTCCAGATACCATTTGTGGAAGAGCGGGAAATAGATGAACGGGCAGTGGAGCAGGTTCGGGAAATCTTCTATCGTCCAGTCGTAGAAGATGATGACGAGCCGCTTGCGCCTGACGGCGCATTCGGATATGGCGGCCAGATAGCTCCACAGTCTGTTGCAGGTCTGTCCGGGTGCATCACATATTATTCTCATTTCTTTATCGGCGTTATTCTGTTGAGACAGTTATATATCTTTGGCTTGCGTGCGACGAAATATTTCATGCCGCGCGTCATGAAGAACATTGTCAGGAAATAGAGCGTCAGCAGTGGCGCGAAGGTCATGGCGCCATAGCTGATCAGCAGCGGAAAGCTGTCGGCATGGGGCTCGACTACGTAGTGGCGGAGGGCGATGGCGGCGCAGAGGAAGACGGCAACGATGGTGTAGTAGGGAAGCATGCCGCGCCAATAGTCCTTCACGTGGTGATGGAGGCCGCGGGTGAAGAGGAAGTAGGGTTTCCAGAACATGGCGATGAAGAAGACGCTGACAATCTTTCCGATGAGGATTCCGGCAATGCCGAAGAACGGGGCGAGGGCAAGCGTCACGCTGATGTTGAGCACCAGCTCCGTCCAGGCGGCCCATACGTCGGAGAAGAGACCGCACGCACTGATGTACATCTCCACCACGCCGCGTGACAGATTGATGAAGATGCTGAACAGGAGCAGGAAGATGATGGTGTCGCTGAGGCGATATTCGGGGCCGAGCCAGCAGACGACGAAAGGCTGGATGAACATCAGCAGGGGGAAGATGACCATCCCGACGATGAGAAAGCGTATGGCCGTCAGTTCCCAGAAAACTTTCATGGTGTTGCTGTCGTTGCCTTCGGCAATGAGATTGCCGATGCCGGCGTTCATTCCGTCGGAAAGGATATTGACCAGATAGTTGATCTTGTTGACAATGATCATGTAGTTGTCGTAGAACGCCACCATTTTCAGCGAGACAAATGCGAAGATGAGTATCTGGTCGCTGCGGTGGAGAATGAAGTTCTTTATCTTCTGAATGAATATCTGGCGTGTCTTCCGGAGAATCTCGGGATATTCCTTGAGAAGTCTTTTTCCTTTTCTGATGTCAATCCTGAGCCATGGATAGACCTTGTCGATGCGGTGGTTGAAGACGATGCAGCCGATGACGGTGAAGACAAGTCCGGTGATTACCCAAAGGTAGACGTTGCGGTAGTACCACGCCAAGAGAATCTGAACAAGGTTTTGGATGATGGCGATGGTCTGGAAATAGGAGTTGACGACGTATTGTTTCTGATTGGCGGAGACAAGCAGCTGGCGGTAGTTGATGATATATCCGGCCATGGACGAGGCGAGGAAAGAGAAGAAAGCGAAGTAGACAAGAAACAGGTCAACCGGCTGGCCGCTGAACATGAGCGGGAAGAACAGGCTGACGATTATGCCTCCGGCACCTATGATGATGCCGATGGTGCGGTAGAGATAGGCGAGGACGGACATGACGTCGTTGATCTTGTCGCGGTCGTCCGTCTGCAGTGGCTTGTAGAGGAAGTAGGTTATGCTCGTTCCGATGCCCAGCTCGGCCACGTTGAGAAAGCTGAGGATGTTGCCCAGTGCACCGGTGAGGCCGATGAACTCGGCTCCGAGACTGTCGAGGAAAATCTTTCGTGAGAAGAATGCAAGAAAGAGGGAAAGGACGTAGAAGAACATCCCCACCTTGATATTCATTATGCTTCTGTGTACGCGTTCGCTCACTTTTTTTACTCTGTTTTTTTTGTTCTTTGGGTCGTTTCTTCCGTTATCGTATTGATTGGGCTATTGCGTTGAAGAAGTCTTCGGCAAATCTCTCCTTGGCGAACAGAACCGAGCGTTCGAGTGACGCCTCGCCCATTCTTTTTCTTAAATCCGCGTTTGCGTATAGCCGGTAGATGGCGTCGGCCAGTCCCGCCACGAAACCGTCGCCGGTCGGCGTGATGATGGCGTTGGCGCTACCGACTTCCTCCGGAATTCCTCCGCGGTCTGTCGTTATGATGGGCAGCCCGACGGCCTGGGCTTCAAGCACCGTTGTCGGGAACGGGTCGTCCCACACGGACGGTATGACGGCGGCATCGGCGGCGTGGAGATAGTCCGGAACCTGATTGTATGGGATGAAGCCTGTGAAGATAATGCGATCCTCAATGCTTCCGGCTTTCTTCTTCAACTGTGTGATGAAGTTGTCGTCCTTGTTGTCCACGTTGCCGAAGAAGCTGCTTCCGATGATGATAAGCTTTATCCGGCTGTGCTCGTGAAGTCTTATCATGGCGTCAATGAGCTGGTCGATGCCTTTGTCGTGGTTTATCCTTCCGCTGAAAATCAGTACGAAATCATCGTCGGAGAGGCCGAGAACGCTTCTCTTTGTTTTGCCGTCGTGACTGGGAGAGAATGTTTTGAGGTCTATTCCGTTGTAGACCGTTACGGGATTGCCGGCAGTGGTGTCTATCGTAAGAACTCTTTTGGCTATATAGTTGGAAACGCAGATGACGCCGGACAGCGTATTCCGGATGTCTTCACACAGCCTGGTAGTGTTGTTGAGGAGGTCGTTGTGAAGATGCAATATCAGTTTCGCGTCGCTGTTGGCCCGCACTTTCATGGCATATCCGGGCCGGTTCTCCATTATAATGATGTCATAGTGGCACCGGCGGATGTCCTTGATGGCGCGATCGAGATAGTATTCTATGTGGTAGTTGTAGTATTCATTGCGGCTGACGGCATGGAGCAGGCGCCTCCTGACCTTTGCCGCGAGGGTCTTGGTCCGGATGAATCTGTAGTGATTGACATCCGAACGGAGTTCCGGGCGGGAGACGGCATGCTTGTTGTACACGCTGTAGACGGTGATGTCGTGGAGCATGTGACGGTCGTTGTATTCCAGATAGAAGTCGATGAGGTTTTCGACGGCTCCTCCCTGTACTGCCGGCACGGGCAATATACCTGATGTGAGTATAGCTATCTTCATCTGTCGTGGCTGGTATGAATGAACTCCTGGTTGTTGCGGTCAATCCTCCTGATGTTGGTCATCATGCGCAGTGTCAGGGCTGGAAATGCTGTCAGTTTGCTGAATATGGTGCGTGTGCGCATCCGTCTTGGGATGGCGATAACCAGAGAAAGGCACAATGTGAAGAAGAGCATCCACCATTTGACGCTCCATACCGGTGCAATGATGAGCATGAGAACGGCTAGGACGAATGTTGCGGCAACGAGAATGGAGCGCGGAAGGAGCATCTGCTGGACGGTCTTGTCGATGAAGTTGACGTTGCGGCGGATGATGGCTGCCGGCAGATGTGGCAGCATTGAACAGAGACAGTTCAGTTGAGCCGACATCCAGCGTTGCCGCTGTCTTTGGAAATTGTCTTTGTTGCTCACTTTCTCGTCGCGCACATGTATGCTCTCTTCGTATTTTATGTATATGCCCTGCCATATCAGCAGCGCCTCCAGTTCGCGGTCTTCGCCTGCCGTGAGCAGATTGTGGACATTGGAACGGAACCATTGGTAGTCAAAACACATGCCCGAACCGATGAGTGCCGATGAGAGGCCGATGCGGTTGTGGGCCTTGCGGAATAGCGTGTTGTTGATTTCTTCGCTTATTCCGTCAAGCATGGCGATGTCGTTGTCGGAGTTCTTGGCGCAACGGTGACACTGTATGGCTTTATATCCCTGGCTACATGACGCGTTCAGTTGCGTCAGGAAGTCGGCACCGACAATGTTGTCTGCATCGAGAATGACAACGCGGTCATAGTCTTTGATGGTGTTATTGATGGCGAATTGGAGTGCCTTGGCTTTCGAACTCTTGTCGAAAGCTGGTTTCATCAGCTTGACAGGGAGCTTTCCGAGCATAGCGTCTGTTTCCTGCTTCATGTGGTCGGAAACTACAACGATGTCGAAAAGCTCTGACGGATAGTCTTGTCTGAGGCATGTAGAGACGGACTGATATATGACGGAGTCTTCCCCGTATGCCGGGAAAATGATGAGAAAGCTGTGCTTGAAGTCCTTAATGTCCTTTGAGTCAGTGTCGGCCGTAGGTTTGGAGCTTTCCTTTCCTGTCATGCTGACGACAGCAAAGAAAAGAACGTATGCCACGGAGCCGGCCATGACGAGCCATAGCAGAATGTCTATGATATGTATGGAGGTCCAAAGCATCGGCTTGTCAGTTTAAGTTCTCGAAATTCTTTTTGCGTCTGATCAGCTTCGTTATGTTGAGAAGTGAGGCCAGTATGATGAAAGGCGCCTTGGCAAAAGACTGTTCCCACTTCTTGTCCACGAGATAGTCAGGTGTGGCGAGGGCGAAAATGAATATGATGGCGGCAAATGTTATCCACCATTTGATGGCCAGCGTGAAGTAGATGAACGGCAGTATGATGCTCATGACGACGATGATTGCCATCATGATGGTTCGCGGGATGAGCAGCCATTGGATGAGTTTGTCGACCATGTCATAGCGTTTGCTCAATATTGCAGCCGGCAGGTGGTGGATGTTGGACAGTATTGAGCGTAGCTGCGTGGAGGCCCAGCGGCCGCGCTGCTTGTTGAAATCGGTTGTATTGCGGGTCTTCTCGTCATATACATGAATGTCGTCGAAGTAGTCGACGTATATCTGTTGCCTCATGAGAAGAGCCTCAATCTCCTTGTCTTCCCATCCTGTCTTTATTTTCTTGATGTTCTCCTTGAACCATCTGAACTCATAGGCAATGCCGGAACCGGAGATGGCGGCGGACAGGCCGAGGGTGATGTGGCCGCGGCGGAATATGGTGTTGTTTATCTCTTCAAAGGTTGCGTCGAGGCATGCTATGGCCGTATCGCGGTTTTTCGACAGGCGGTGGGCCTGTATGGCTTTCGTTCCGGCTGACTCAAAGGCGTCGTTCATGTTCTGGAGAAACTCCGGTTCTACGAGACTTCCGGCATCGAGTATTATGACGATATCGTAAATCTTGAATTGCGGCAGATTGTTGATAGCCAGTTGGAGTGACTTTGCTTTCGTGCTGCTCTTGAAGTTGGGGGTGAGCAGGGTTATCGGATATTGTGCCAGATGGAAGTTGGTTATCTCTTTCTGATGGTCGGAAATGACCGTGACGTCGAACAGGCGTTGCGGATATGTCTGTCCGAGAACGCTCTTGACCGTATGTTCGATGATTTCATCGTTCTTGTAGGCCGGTATTAATATTATGAATCTGTTCTGGTGTTTGGCCGTGGGCACTTTCGTTCGCTGACAGAACAAAGCGGCAATTGAATAGATCGCCATATAGAGTGACGTCAGGGCAACCCCGACAAAAAGAAGAACGTCTGCTGTATATGTTATAATCCACCACATTCCGGTAAATGTTTTTATAGCTTTATGAAATTTATGATTCCTTTTATTGTCGCTTCGGCGAGATTGCCGCGACCACGTAACAGGTTGCTGATGATGTCGCGGGGAGCCACGAGGGCCGTGAGATAGGCGTAGGCCATGTATTTCTGAAGGCCGGTGAAGTTACGCTTGACGAGCAGAAGGCGGTTACGCGTTATGTAATATGTGCGCAACGGGCTGTCCTGTCCGGTGGATCGGCTTTCCTTGTGAAAGACCGTGCAGGCCGGTTCAAACCATATATCATATCCGTTTCGGGTTATGCTCATGGACCAGTCGAGTTCCTCATAATAAAGAAAAAAACATTCCGGCATCATCCCTACACGCCCGATAACCTCTCTTTTCACCATCATGGCGGCTCCGTGGGCGTATGGAGTGGGGTGGGGCGTGTCGTATTGGCCGTTATCTTCCTCGCCGAAACCTATGGCACGGTTGCGCACCGTGATGCGGGAAAGCGGCGTATATCCGCAGTACTGTATGGGATTTGTTCCCCAGGCAAAGCGTATCTTGGGGCACACCATGCCTGTCTTTCCGTTGTATTCCAGCCTGTCAACCAGTGCCTGGACGTCAAATGACATGAAGACCGTGTCGTTGTTGATGAAGAACAGATAGCGTCCCGTTGCGGCCTTGATTCCGAGATTGTTTCCTCCGGCAAATCCGAGATTTCTTTCTGAGCGTATTGTTTTCACCGACGGATATTTGCGGGAAATCATTGCGGCCTCGTTTCTCTTTGAGGCATTATCAACCACAATCACCTCCAGCGAACCGTCGTTCAGAGGGATTGTGTCAAGCAGGGCACAGGTGTCGTCATACCCGTTATAGTTGACAGTGATGATGGATATGTCACACTCTCGATGCACGTTTCTTCTCCAGTTTTAACCGTTTCTTCTCTTTCTGTTCTGCAAGAAGCCTTCCTTCGAACTCATTGTAGTCATCCTCAAGTTTCGGCAATGAATAAGTCAGGGCCATGCCGCCGAACATTATTATAATGTTTGGATATTGCGTCAATATATTGTTTGCGTATCCTCCGACATTAATGGCGGCAAAAGCGCAACAGAAAGCGGCTCCTATACCTTGAAGCGATTTGTTCTTCAGCCTGAACAACACGATGTAGCATCCGCCGAACAGACTGACCACATTTACCAATGCAAAGAGATATTCACCGATTACGCCGGTATATTCCCACAGATAGACGTATGTGGAGTCAGATGCCGTCTGGGTTACAATCTTGTATTTGTTGTTGCTCGGTATTGATTTCGGGTCGACGGATATTCCGAGACCCCACGGCGCGTCCTGCATATATTTTTTCAGAGCCTGCTTGTTGATGTCACGGACATTGCTGGAGGCATCGTTCTTGTCGAACGCACTTCTCATTCGCCTGATCATACTGTTGCTCTGCCCGATGGTCGTGAATGCGAGGAGGAACGTGAAACTTGCCACCAGTACCGTCACAGCGGCTCCCAGTTTAACCGATTTGGACAGAATGATGTAGAGGCAGGTGCCGGCAAGGAAGCAGAATATGGCCGTACGTGTTCCGGAAGTGAACATGCCGTACGTGCAACAAACTCCTGTGATGAGAAAAAGCAGCCGGTGTTTTCTTATCTTGCTCGTCACGCCGGCAATGAAAAACGCGATTGCGGCTCCGGCCATGTGGCATCCGAAGTTCGCTGCATCGGAGAATATGGAGAAATAGCGGATTGTTCCTCCGATGAGGTGGGTTCTCGCCGCTCCTCCCTGAAGCCATCTGTTCTCGGCCGTATCAAATCCGAATGTCTTCTGCCTGAATACCCATATAGTGGCGATGATGGACATCACGGCCCATATTTTCAGGAAGAACAGGATTCGCTTCGGATTGTTTATGACCAGTGAGACAACCATACATCCGAAGACAATCTGCAGACCGAGCAGATAGGTGTTGAGCATCCAGCTTCCGAAGTTGAACGGCAGGTCGCACGTGTTGTTCAGTATTTCCAGAACGAGATAGGCAATCCAGATGGAAAACATGAAGTACATGGTATTTGCGAGAAACCTTCCGTTCCTTTCATTGATGTTTATCAGTTCGCTGAACAGCAGCAGGAACACCATCGGCTGGGTCATTGCCGTTATAGGCAGGGAGATACTCACATACTTCGTCAATCCCATGATGGTGTAGTTGAGGATGAACAATAGTCCGAACGCAAACAGTTTGTATTTCAGAGTCAGATATATGGCGATGGGAATCAGAGGCAACACGCAGACGATGGCGAGTCCGGATATTCCCATGCTGTAGAACAGATACATTGAAAGCGAGAAAAGGAGAAGGAGTGAAATCATCCTTCCCCGGTTCTCGTTTGTATATTCTGAAAAACTGTTAGTGCGGTAGTTGTTCATCAGATAGTATGGCTGTTTTCCGTTGCGGTGAGTCCGAGCTGTGATATCCGGTAGACGAAATTCTTGAACTTCGTGTATGGCGGCAACTGGCCGACGAACTCTTCCACAGCATAGCGGCTACCCTCAGTGAGATACATATAGAGCGAATCCTTGTTTTCCAGTTGTGCCTGAACTTCCTTCAGCGCTTTCGCGTCAACGTCTTTCCACGTGCGGTTGGCGCGTGTCACCATGAGATTGACTGTTCCGAGATTGAGCAGTGACGGAGCAATCGGGTGGTCGTTCAGGTTCGGATATTCAATGATGGCAATCTCATCCGGCAGTATGTCCGGACAAAGGTCCTTTACGTCTTTGGCCATGATATACTTGCTGTCTTCGGCGAGAAAATCCTCGTCGTATGCCAGACGCCGCACCTGCAGACCCAGTGAAACCCAATAGTTTTCCAGCTCCTGTGCCAGATAGCTCTTGCCGTTGGCCGCGTCGGTGGAAAGAAGGTTGAGCACGTTCTGCTGTCCGGTCTTGAAGTGGGGCAGCAACGCCTTGCTCAGCTGGCGGAGCGACATGTCGGCGATGGTCTTGTTGTATCGTCTGTATCTCAGCGAGCTGTCCTTCGGGTAGCATCCCATCACCGGAATTTTTGTTATCCGTTCCGAGCGCATGCGGTCTCGCAGCGTGCGGTCGAGCAGTTCGATGATGAGGAAGTAGAGCGACGTCAGGATGAATGTCAGCAGGAATGCTCCGAGCAGAATCATCAGACGGTTGGTCGGCTGGGCGTTCATAGGGAACATCGGCGGATTGAGCACCCGCAGCGTGGCTGTCGTCATCTGCAGATTGCGCTGACGCAGACGTGCGGCATTGAGCGCCTTGAGCATTTCCATGTAGTTGCCCTCGATGAATCCGATGTGGCGGTCTTTTCTGTCGAGCGTAGCTCCGATAGGTGCGTAATAGAGAATCTGACGGTCGAGCTTCTGTCGCATGATGTCCTGTGCCGTCATTTCAGCCTTTGTCTTCTCCAGCAGCAGAACCTGGTCCAGCCATTTGGTTATCAAAGAGTTTGCCTTGACGCCGGTCTCCGTGCTGTATGTTCCGGCTTCGATGTCGAGAGTCAGGTCTTTAACGCGTTTTGTGGCGTTCTGCAGATCGCGCTGGGCCTTTGCCAGTTCCTGCTGTGATTCGGCGTTGTTGCCTCCGCCCTCACTGCTCATAAGCTGTAAGTTTGATATTCGTGACTGTATTCTCGATATGTCGCGTACCTGATTTGTGAAGTCCTTGTTGGCCCTGATGAGCTTGGCCCTGTTTCCGAGCTGTCTTTCCAGATAGTCCATCAGCGCCTTTGTCGTGGTGTAGTTCATCAGCTGGTCATTGTCCGACGTCTGCTGTTGTGCGTCCAGTATGGTCAGCTGTTTTGTCTGTTCACCATAGTTGATGATTCTCTTTGATATGTTGTAGTTGATGAGGTCATCTTCTGCGTTGCACAATATCCGGTAGAGGCGTGCCACTTCGCGTTCAAAGAATTTTATCACGTTGTTGGTCTCTCCGAACCTCAGCTGCTGGTATTGGCGTGCAAACACTTCGTTGAGAATGTCGAGAGTGTTGTATGCAATGCCGGCGTCGTTGGCAGAATAGCCGATGTCGATGATGTCACTCCGGTCAATCTGCATCACTTTCAGTCTCGACGTAATGTTGTTGATACCGAAATAAGTGTGATAGTTGAGCAGTCCGAAGAGATAGTTGTCCTGTGAGGGCTTCTCGTAAGCCTTGAGATTGGCGTATGTCGCCGACTCGCTGTTGTGGTTGATGAGCGCCTTGACGTCGGCGGGGACGGAGTTGTTCAGCTCGCGGAAGTGCTGTGCCGATATGTAGTTGTTGTCCTTGTCCGGATTGCCGTACATCATACAGCGTGCGAAAAGCCTCAGGGCCACTTCGTGTATCGTATTGTCTGTAGTGACAATAAGCATGAGGTTGGTTATGTTCGTCTGTGCGTTTCCTCCGGCCACACCTGTTCCGCCCTCTATGTTATATCCGGTAATCATACCGGTATAGATGGTGGTATTGGTGTTGTATATTCGTTCCATGTTCCGCGTGAGGAACCATGCGATGATCAATGCTATCAGCGGCAGGACGACGAGATACCAGCGTATGCGGTAAAGAAATCTCACCAAATATCTGAATGTATCCATAATTTTTAGGATTTAGTTTTGTTTTTCGTTTTCTTTGCCGGCCTCTTTCTGAGCTTTCCTTTCGGCTTTCTCCATTTCGACCGTTTTCTTTTCCTCCTCTTTGGCCGCCTTTCTTATCTTCTTCTCCATGGCCCTGTTCTCGCGTGCAATCTCCTTTTCAGTCTTTTCGATCGTACTGTCAAGTGTTATGTCGGTGGTGGTGTTTGTTATGATAGGCGTGTGGGTGAGGATTTCGAGTGTGATTATGTCCGTTGTGATTTCCGTCTGGAGATTCTGATATTTGTTGACGGCGTCCTGTTCGCGGAGCTTCGTGTATGCGAAGTCCTCGATGGTCATGTTTCCCTGATGGAAGTCTTCCTGATTCAGCGCGCCCGCACCTTGATAAATCGCGGCGTTTTCGCTTGCTGTCTTGAGTGAGACGAGGCTGTTGGTTATCTTTACATAGAGCGACGCAATCTGTAATTTCAGCTGGTCGTATGCGATGTCTTTCTTGATTTGCGCCTGATCGACGGCGAGTTTTTTCCGTCTTACCGATGCTTTGAGGTCGAGGATGTCCTCCAGCGGGACGTTGAGGTTCACGCCGACGTTCCAATAGTTCTGTTCCGTTCCCTGAAACTGATAGATCATCTGGTTGTACGTAGACGAGTTGTTTCCCCACATGTCTGTCTTTCCGTAGCTGTAGCTGGCATGTCCGCGCACGTATGAGAAGATGTGTCTCTTCTGTTTGGCCACCTCGGCCTGTGCTATCTCCTGTGCTTTGGCGAGGTCAAGAATCTGCGGGTTTGACTTTGCGTTTTCAAATAGCACGGCGAGCGGCGGCAGGTGGAACTTAGAGAAATTGATGGTGCTGGACTCGCTGGAGTCGAAGAAACCGGCACTGATGCCGCTGTCGTTGAACTGGGCCGATGCGGTGAGCCCCAGTCCGGCAGCCAATAGTATGGTTAGAAGCCTTAGCCTGTTCATCCTTGTTCGTTATATAATCTTATAGTTCGTAGTTATGGTTATTCCTTCTCTGTAGGTTTTTCTTGCGCTTCATGCCGTCAGGCATCGTCTTTCTGTATGAATGCCGTCAGACATCGTCTTTCTGTATGAATGCCGTCAGCGTCCGGAAAATGATTTTCATGTCCATGGCGAAATTGTATGTCTGGCCGTAGGTAATGTCAAGCTGCTTGCGTTCTTCGGCCGACATGGCGCCTCCCTTGCCTCGTTCCTCCACCTGCCACAGTCCGGTCAGTCCGGCCGGGGCCATGAAGCGGTCTATACACTCGTCGCCGGTCAGCTTCTCCGCTTCGTAGAGCGGCAGCGGGCGGTTCCCGACGATGGACATGTCTCCGCGCAGGATGTTGAACAGCTGTGGCAATTCGTCGATGCTGTATTTCCTGATGAACCGTCCGACCTTTGTTATTCGCGGGTCGTTCTCGATTTTGACGAAAGCATTATTGATTTCCTCCGTCTTCTGTTTGTTGAAGTCCTTTTCCGCCACGAGGAAGTCGTCGCCCACGAGCATCACCTCTTCGTCTCCGAACATCATTGACGATTCCGTTCCGGAAGCTTCCATGTCTCTTTCGGCCTCGTCGCCCAGCGGCGACGTGATGACGCTCTTTTCTTTTTCTCCGTCGTTGTTGCCATGTCCGGCGGCATACTGGTTGTGTTCCTTGCTCAGTTCCTTGAGACGTTCGCTTGCGTCGACATACATGCTTCGGAATTTGAGGAAGTCGAAGATGGTATAGTTCGTTCCCACACGTTTCGATTTGAAGAGGACCGGTCCCTTGCTTTCCAGTTTGATGGCAATTATCGTTATCAGGAACACCGGTGACAACACGATTATGGCGGCGCTGGCGAAAATGATGTCGAAGAGACGCTTCCACAGCGGAATCTTGAACTGTAGTATTCCGTACTGCGGATCATTCTTGTCAAAGAGCAGATCCTCACGGTCAGAGATGAACTGGATTTTCTTGTGTATCTCCGTAACCGTGGCTTCTTTAGGAATGGTGTCACTGACGCCACACTGCTGGTATCTCAGCCTGTCTTTGTCGGAGAGTTCCTTCGTTAGAAGGATGATATACGTGTTCTTGCACTTTTTGTGCAGATAGGTGATTGCCGTAATGTCCTCATTGAGTATTGTCTGCTCGAAGAACACGATGAACCGCTCGTCTTTAGTGTTCTTTGAGGGGGTGCATGCCTGTTCGGCTTCCTTATATGTAGCCGTCATACGCACGAGTTGGCCTGGAATGTATTTGAGGCGTTCCTGCGTGTTTGGATTGCGTCCTAAATATACAATGCCTATCATAAATGTAGCGTCAGTTGGGCAGAATTTTCTTTACTCTGATTTTTAATTCCATCGGATTGAACGGCTTCACGATATAGTCTTCCGCACCGATTTCCAGCAGACGTATGCGTTCGCTGGTACTGTCTTCGCTGCTGAGCATAATCACGGGGATATGGCGGAACAACTCGTTCTGCTTGATCCACTCCAGAAAGTCGTCGCCGCGCATTTCCGGCATTCTTATGTCAGAGATAATGAGATCGGGAGTGTTTCCTGACTGTAACCATTTCACACCTTGCAGTCCGTCGGGCAACCACTGTACGTCATAATCGCTCATAAGATATATTGAGAGCACTTTGGCAATGGTTTCCTTGTCGTCGAGAATTAGTATTTTCTTTTTCATTTTTAATCAATTATTTTTAGGTTCTATATTGCCACAATATTATGGATATAGGAATCTTACTATCGTTAGTAGTCTCTTCGACAGACAAAGATAATAAAAAAAATTAAGCAACGTACGAAAATGTGACGAAAATGTTGCAAAAAGTAAAAAAGTTGTGTTTTGTTACTAAAGAAACAGACCCGGCAGGCTGAAACAATCAGCTGCCGGGTCCGTCTCAATATGCGTTATTCCGATGTTCGGGCTATTACTTAACCATCACCTTGCGTGTCTTAACGGAACCATTGGCATAAATCTCTTTGATGATATTGATGCCTTTGGCTGTCTTGTCCAGCTGTGCTCCGTTGATGCTGTATATAATGGTGCGGATTACAGTACTTTCTGTCTCTTTACCGATGTTCACATCCTTGATGCCAGTAGTGTACTCTTCTGACTTCTCACCGAAGTTCTTAACAAGTATGTTGAGGATACTGATGGTGTTGCCTTCATCTATGGCTGCAACTTTTACAGCTACCTGATCTGTACCTTCATAAGAAGCGATGTTCTTTTTCCACAGACGGTTGCTTCCATCTTTGCCATTGCTGGCTGTACCTTTTATTGTACCGCCGCTGACTTCACCGATCTCAATCCAGCTGTTTACGTCAGTAGTGTCGGCCGATACATATACTTTTGCCTTGCCGTTATAGCCAAATGCGTAAGTTACTACGTCAAACGGAGCCTGATACATTGTTGTGCTCTGGATGCAGGCAGAAGCCGGATCCTTTATGCCGTCGTCATTACTGCCTCGACCGCCGAACTGCAGACCGTTGTTGGTAGCTTCATTGTCTGTGTCATCCCATGCTGTCTGCGGATTGTAACCGTCGAAATTCTGGACATTGTGAGTGATAGAGCAGTTGACGTTTTGGCCGGCTTGTCCGTATGTCTTGAATTCCCATCCGTTTCCTGGATTGACAACAGTCAGCTCGTCTGCCGGTTTAAAGATATTGATTATTGTCTCGCCATCTTCATCAGTGATAGTTTCAGTACCGATAATTTCTCCGGTATAGAAAGGATAGGCAGCTATCTTCAAAGAACCCCAGTCTGTGGCGTTATTGTCAAATTGTCCGATGACATCCAGGCGTACTTTCTCATCGTCTACGCCGATAAACTCAGTCACAGTCTCTGATGCCAGGAAGGTTCCGTCCTCGGCATACTGTCCGGCAAATGCCGTGATGGTCACGTGTTTTGTTACTTCAACAGGCTCGCTGTAGCGTGAGCACATTATAGTGTCCTTGGAATCGCGGAAGTTATAGTAAACCACATCGTTTTCATTTGCGGGGACGATCGTGATGGTGGTCTTGCCGCTTTCTTTGTTCAAAGATATTGCGGGAGCGCCGCTTACGGAGTAAATACCGATGCTTTTCTCCTGAATGTTGCCGAGGTTATAGCCCTCAGCTGTAGCGATGGCCTTTACTGTTACGTTGGCGTCATGTATTTCAAACGGTTCGGTATATAACGTACTTTCCTCTGTGGGATCGCTGCCGTCAAGAGTATAATAAATCTTGTTGTTGGGGGTAGAGCAGGTCAATGACACGATGGTGTATTGGTCGCGATATTCCAGATTGATGCTCGGCTTGGCTGCGCCAACCACCTGAGTCTTGGTCTGATTGAGCATTTTCACTGCATTGGGGATGAGCAGTGTGATGCACTCGTTGATACCTTCTACGTTGTTGGCATACGGCAACATCATGTATGCATTGCGTCTGGCGTTATGTATGTGTATGGCGCTTACACCATCAGCAGTGGCCAGAACATTGTCTTTTGCGAACAGTGAGTTCTCATCTATAGTGACACCAGTGATGTTGCTGTTGTAGAGTTCCAGTGTTCCGTCTTCTGCAAGACCGTCGCTTGTGAGTTCATTCGGTGCGAAAAGTGCGTTGGAGCGGTTTCCTTCAGCAACGAAAATTGTGTTTGTAGTTGTTTCTGTAGCCTTGCCGTATCCCCACGCGTCGTATAGTCCGGCGTTGAGGTTGAGCATAGGAACGTATGATATGGCTTCCTTGAGGTTCTGTACGAACGGATGTGTCGGGTTGATAGCGCCGTCGACTACCAGAACCTGATATCCTTCAAGAACTTCTCTTGTAATTGCACTCACGTCTCCGCTAAGGTCAATAGGCTCCACATAGACGTCTTCTATCACATTTGGAAGCGGACCGTTGAGAATAGAGTTTATGGTTCCGGTATATCCGGGGAATGACGAATCATAGATGTAGGCGATGTTCGTTCCTGTCGGAATCTGAGGCTCGTCACCTTCGTCAATTTGGAAGAGAACGACATCGATTCCTCCTTCTACCGGACC
The DNA here is from genome assembly GCA_947177775.1 of uncultured Prevotella sp. Classification (GTDB taxonomy): domain Bacteria; phylum Bacteroidota; class Bacteroidia; order Bacteroidales; family Bacteroidaceae; genus Prevotella. The sequence goes on along the minus strand of CAMWVS010000028.1, from coordinate 817 downwards.
GAATGTGAGGGTTACATCAACAGAGTCACCTTCCATCTCGATGTCTTCCTTCACCTTCCACGTGAGAGTGAAGTTACCTTTGTCATCACGTCCCTCTGCTTCAAGATTACCACCGAGAAGAATTCCGCCTTCCGGACCAGAAATGTATTCCAGGTTGGCATCACCGGAAATTCCGCGCTTTGTTGCAGTAGAATTTGCACTTCTTGCCTTTACGGTGATTGTCTGTCCGGGAACGACTCTCAGGATTGCCTGCTCGCCTTTGCGTGAGAAACGGAACGTTGTGGGGCGGATTATAAAGTCGTTGCTGCCATTCTGACCGCCTGTTCCGAAAGAAATACCCTGCAGTTCCTTTATAACGATGCCGTTGGCATTAAACTCACCGGACATCTTGGTTTTGTTTACAGCTTCCTTGAAAGAGCCGTCGTCATTCTTGCTGGTGGTCCATCTGGATTCATCAGCCGTAAGATTTTCGATGGTCTCTTCACTGATTCCCGTCGTAAAGTCCCATGTCTTCCGCTGATATTGCGCATTGGCGCACAATGTCCAAACCAGAAGCAATGAAACAAGAGATAAACACTTCTTCATAAATGTTTCTTTTTTTTGTTAATAAATGTTTGTAAATAATTGTTGTAATCTCAGTATTCTAAATAAATATAATAATTAGTAAGGTGTATGTGAAAGAGGTTTTCCAATAGCGTCTGAATTCGGTTGCAAAGTTATATAGAAAAATCGGGTGTGGCAAATTGATTGTATTTTGATTTTTGATTTTATACTTTTTTTTTTGGCGCAAACACAAAAAATAAGTGCAAGCATTAGG
>CAMWVS010000027.1 GCA_947177775.1 uncultured Prevotella sp. | reverse complement strand
GGGTTTAGATTGTCCACTCATACGTATCGTAGCATACTCCGCGACCGCCGTAACCCTCTTTGTGGGCTATGAGACCGGCGTTGATGACGCTGCCCTGCTCCTCCGTGGAGCTGCCGAAATCGAGAAATTCAATGTCGGTATAGTCGTTGTACATGACCTGTTCATAGATGGCTTCCATCGCTCCGGCCTGCTTGCCGCGGTCGGTGGTTCCGCTATACTGTCCGTGTAGCACCTGTGGAGTTACATAGAACGTGATTCCGCCGATGATTTCGTCACCGATGTAGGCGTTGTATTGGATTATATTGTCCGGGAAACGTGACTTCAGCAACTGCATCTCGGCCAGAGTGTGTACGGGTTTCGCGTCGAAACGCCGTGCAAGATTGGCTTCCAGCACAGGCCAGAACTCGGCTATGTCGGCGTCGCGCTTGACCCATACGCCGTTCTCATGTGCCTGTTTGAGGCGCCGGCGGTGGTCCTTGCGCCATCTGAGGTTCTGTTTTATGGCTATGGCTGTGCCGATGTTGCGCAGATGCAGGCGGGCATTGCACTTCCAGAATATGGCATAGAGGTCTTCTTCCGACGGATGACGGTGATATATCCACGGAATCGGGCGGTAGATGACACGCGTTATTCCGCAGCCGCGGAGGTAGCCGTTAAGCCCGGAGAACAGCTCGACGACGTCGCTGATCGTGACGTCAATGTTCATCACGAGGCCGCCATAGGTCAGCCCGTAGTGGGAATAGAGCGTTGTTCCGACGATGTGTGCGGGCAGAATGGAGTGGAGCCGGCCGGATTTATAGAACATCAGCGAGTGGTCGGTGAAGCGGTCGGCGTGGTAGTCCATGTAGGCGCGGTAGAACAGGAACGTGGCGTTCCTTGCCTGTGAGACATAGCGGTCCCAGGCTGCGGCGTCGGCGGGGGTATATCTTTTTATCTCAAACATATCAGATGTCAGATATTAGGTGTCATATTATATATATGTCAGGGTCTTATCCCTTCACATCGCAGACACCCTCCCCTTGGGGAGGGCCGGGGTGGGGCCGATACTTCAGATAGTCTCCGTAATCCCTTATGTAGTCCTCCTCCTCAAACGGGTCGGAGGCCAGCACGAGGCAGACCGCTCCTGAGGAGAAATCGTCAAGCGTGCGCCAAACGCCGGTATTGACGAGCAGACCCTGATAGGGATGGTTGAGATGGTAGGTTGTGCGCTCGCGGCCGTTGTCCAGTGTGACCTGGAAGCTGCCGCTCACGGCGATGATGAACTCACGGCAGTGCTTGTGGGCATGGCCGCCGCGGCTCTCGCCTCCGGGAACGTCATATACCCAGTAGACCCGGGCGATGTCGAAGGGTATGTTGCGGTTGCCCTCGGCCACGGTGAGATTTCCGCGGGGGTCGAATATCTTCGGCAAGTCGATTATTTTTCCTTCCATATTTTTTTATATTGAAGACCCTTTCTGTTCCCCCCCCCTCTCAAAAAAGGAAGAGACAGAGTGGTTTCGTTTGTTTGTTAATTCAATCTTGTCATCCGCCGTTCAGTTTTTAAGAACAATCACGCCTCTTTACTCTCACTCTGAACCCTGACATTATATATTGCACCAGTGTCGTTCCAGCCAGCGTCATAGCCGCGCAGAGCGTCAGGGCGAGCCAGAGGGGCGGTTCCGGGATGATGGCGGAGAGGCGGAGGAGAACAGTCAAGGTGATGCTGATGGCCATCTGATGTACCATGAACAGCGGAAAACTGATATTTCCGAGCCATATCAAAGGCTTACGGCGGAGCAGCCATGCCATCGCCCCACCCTGTCTTTCGCAGGCGAAGAGCAGGATTATGGCCATGTTGACAGGCCAGAAGAGACATGCCGTGCGTATCTGCAGGCTGACGTACTGATGGACGGCCAGCATCGCGGCAAGTGCGGCAAAGACCGTAAGTTCGGCCGCAGTGGCCGCCAAACGGCTTTCCAAAACAGCTGAGTGTCGCCCTTTCAGCCGTGAAGCGATGCGCCAGACGGTTATGCCGATGGCGAAATCAACGGTCCTCACGGGAGGAAAGACATAGACGATGGCGTTTGTCATGGCGTCCGGGATGTTGCAGAGGAGCACGGCGTAGACCACGAGCACCGCCACCCAGGCGCCGGTGAGTGCCGCCGGGGCCATGCGGCTGACCGCACGGAAAATTATGGGAAAGACGGCATAGCAGAGCAGTATGTCCGAGAGAAACCATGAGACGGCGTTGGCCGAGAAATAGAAGTCTGCCGACGGAATCCAGCTCTGAACGAGCAGCAGGTTCGACAGCAGTGCGGGCAGATTGTCAGCGCCGATGTGTCTGATGCCGATGGCGACTGCGGCGAGCAGGCAAAGCAGGTGGAGAGGATAGATCTTGGCTATCCGCCGCGCCATGAACGTGCGGTGGCGGAAGCAGCCCGACGCAATCCTGCCGCCGTAGGCTGACGCAAGGACAAAGCCGCTGAGGATAAAGAAAAAAGAGACACCGCAGTCGCCGCCGGCATCGAATGTCGGTAGTCCGTCATATCCGAAGTGTGACATGAATATCATCACGAAGAATATGAACCGCAGCGACTGCAGTGTTTCTATCATCGATATAGGATATGTGTCTTCAGTGGGAAGACCGTTTTATTTCTTCATGTAGGGGTCCGTTCCGAGCACGGTCTTCGCCAGACGCTTCGCCTTGTCGCGCAGGGCGTCAGTGTCGGCGTCCGTATCGCCGTAGCAGAGCACCACACCCATGCGGCGTCCGACGTGGGCTTCGGGTTTTCCGAAGATGCGGATGCGCGTGTGGTCCTCGTTGAGGGCGTCGGTGAAATTGTAGTCCAGCGGCTCCGTAGACTCAACGGGCGACAGGATGACGGCACTCACGCCGGCATGCTCCAAGTGGATTCCGGCGATGGGCAGTCCCATGACGGCGCGGAAGTGGAGCTCAAACTCGCTGAGATTGGTAGTGTGGCCGAGAGTCACCATTCCCGTGTCGTGCGGACGGGGTGACAGTTCGGAGAAGATGACCTCGCCCTGACGTGTCAGGAAGAACTCTACACCCCAGATTCCGGCACCGGTCAGCGCGCGTGTTACCTCGTCGGCCATGTGCTGGGCCTGACGCAGAGCCTCGTCCGAAATCTTGTACGGCTGCCAGCTCTCGCGGTAGTCGCCGCCCTTCTGGATGTGTCCTATGGGCGGACAGAACAGCGTAGGGCCGTTCTTCTGTGTCACGGTGAGCAGAGTGAACTCAGATTCAAAGTCGATGAACTCTTCTATGATGACCTCCTTGACGTCGCCGCGGCTGCCTTCCATGGCCTCACGGAAAGCCTGCTCCAGCTCATCGTCGTTGTGGACGTAGCTCTGGCCGTGGCCCGAGGACGACATGAGGGGCTTCACCACGCAGGGGAAACCGATTTCGTCGGCGGCTGCCTTGAACTCCTCGTAGGTCTTGGCATAGAAGTACTTGGCCGTGCGCAGACCCAGCTCGCGTGATGCGAGGTCGCGGATGGCGCGACGGTTCATCGTGTAGTTGACCGCACGGGCGCTCGGTACGACCTGAACACCCTGCTTCTCGAAGTCGAAGAGCCTCTCCGTGCGGATGGCTTCAATCTCGGGAACGATGATGTCGGGGCGGTGTTTGTTCACCACAGCCTCCAGAGCGTCGCCGTCGAGCATGTTGAACACTTCGCGCTCGTCGGCCACCTGCATGGCCGGAGCATCGTTATAACGGTCGCAAGCAATGACGTACTGGCCCGCGCGCTTGGCGGCGATGACGAATTCCTTGCCCAATTCGCCTGAGCCCAATAACAGTATTTTCTTCATATCGTGTCGCTTATAGTATTTGTTCATTCTTCATATTCTATATGGCCACTCCCGTCAGTACTATCGGGGCAAATCATCACTTAATCATTCCCTTAATCATCTCCCATTCCGGCGTTACGGCAATCCTGCGGATTGACGCGTCGATGCTGGCCATCATGTCCTCGGGGCATAGTCCGCGGCTGCGGGCTATCTCGTCAAGCGACAGCCGCTGCTCGCCGAACAGTCCGTAATAGTGCGTAAGCGCCTCTTCGTCTTCCGTTTCGAGAATATGGAGGAGGTGTTCTATGCCGTGGGCGACCTCGTGGGGCACGCTGTCGGGCATGTAGCCCATGCTGACAAGGAGGCTTTGGAGTTGTCTTGACAGATTGTCCATTGTCGTTATCGTTATATTTCTGTTATGTTTTGTCCCTTGTATTACGGCCGTATTGCTTACGCTGCAAAGTAAGATGAGGCATTTTGCTTCCCTATATGACTGCATATTGCAGAGTGAGACAAGCTGTTTTGTCTCGGGGCGGTCTCGTGGCGCTGCGTGAGCGTCACAGCCGGCGGTTATCTCCCTAATGTTATAACTTCACAATCACTGAATTTATTGCCCTCGATGGTCAGTCTTATCAGCGTGCGCTCCTTGTGCCAGCCCTGCAGTCCGGCGGCGCCGGGGTTGATGTGGAGCAGATTGAGCGTGCGGTCATATTTCACCTTGAGTATATGGGAGTGGCCGCTGATGAACAGCTGGGGCGGCGAGGCGTATATCTGGCCGCGAATGGAGGCGTCGTAGTTTCCGGGATAGCCGCCGATGTGCTTCATGAGCACGTCCACGTCCTCACATCGCCACCGCAGGCGTTCGGGGAACATCAGCCTCAGGTCTCCGCCGTCGCAGTTGCCGCAGACAGCCCGCAGCGGGCGGAAAGCGGCCAGCCGTTCGGCCACCTCTGTTGAGCCGATGTCTCCGGCGTGCCATATTTCGTCGCACGGTTCGAAGTAGTGGAGATATTTCTCGTCCCAGTAGGCGTGGGTGTCGCTTATTATTCCGATTTTCTTCATTGTCCGTCAGCGTTTGTTTTTGAGGCAGCTGACAACAAACTCCCTGATGAACTCCTCGGTCTGTTCAGGGCCGAGCAGACTGGAATTGATGCACAGGTCATAGCTTGCGCCGTGGCCCCAGGTCTTGCCCGTATAGTAGTTGTAATAGTCCGCGCGGCTGCGGTCGCCCTTCTCGATGAGCTTTCTGGCGGTGTCCTCGTCACATCCGTTGCGATTGCATATCCGCTGGATGCGGCATTCGAGATTGGCAGTGATGAAGATGTTGACCACGTCGTTGCGGTCGCGCAGGACGTAGTCGGCGCAGCGGCCTACGAACACACACGAACCTTCTTCGGCAGCGTGGCGTATGGCGTCGCTCTGGAACTTGAAAAGATTCTCCTGCGAGAGGTTGTTGCTGTAGAAATTGACATCGCTGATGTGGGGGATGTGCAGGTGGAATAGCGAACGCAGGAAGCCGCGGTTCTCGTCATTCTGCTCAAAGAATTTCTCGCAGAAGCCGCTTTCCTTTGCCGCAAGGTTGAGCAGCTCGCGGTCGTAGAACTTGCATCCGAGGTTTTCGGCGAGCCTTGCGGCTATCTCCCGGCCGCCGCTGCCGAGCTGGCGGCCGATGTTGATGATAATCTTGCTCATTGTCTTTTTGATGGGAGTTATGGGAGGGTGATGGGAATTATGGGTTGATGGGAGTTATGGGTTGATGGGAGTTATGGGAGTTATGGGTTGATGGGAGTTATGGGAGTTATGGGAACTCACTAAGTCATATCAGGCTCCCTCATTTCGGGAGGGTTGGGGTAGGTTTGGCTTTTTGCTTCTTCACATACCTCACCATGATAATGGCTGTCACGACCGATGCAACGGTGTCGGCCACGGGCATGGAGAGCCATACGCCATTGACGCCCATTGCCGGCGGGAGGATGATGAGCATGGGCAGGAGGAAGAGCATCTGGCGCGAGAGCGAGAGGAAGATGCTGACGCGGGCTCGGCCGATGCTCTGGAAGAAGTTGGTAACGACCATCTGATAGCCGATAATGGGGAAGGTGAACATGACGATACGCATGCCGTGGGCTGCCATGCCAATCAGTTCGCCGTCGGCCGTGAACAGCCGTGCGCATTCCCTCGGAATAGTTTCTGCGATGATGAATCCCACTGTGGTCACGGCCGTGGCGGCTATCATCGCGAGCTTGACAACGCGCATGAGACGCTCGTTCTGCTGCGCACCGTAGTTATATCCGGCAATCGGCTGCATGCCCTGATTGATGCCCATGACAATCATCACAAAGACGAAGGCCACGCGGTTGACAATTCCGTAGGCTCCCACGGCGAGGTCGCCGCCGTAGGCGAGCAGTCCCTTGTTGATGAAGATGACCACGACACAGGCGCAGACGTTCATCAGGAACGGCGACATTCCTATTCCGATGATGTTGCGGACAATCATTCCTATCGGGCGGTAGATGCCGCGCCGCAGGTGGAGCAGCTCGTTCCTGTTGGAGAAAAGCCTCATCTGCCACGTCAGGGCCATCAGCTGCGAGAGTATCGTGGCGAAAGCCGCTCCGCGTATGCCCATATCAAGGACGTAGATGAAGAGCGGGTCGAGAATGGTGTTCATCACGACGGTGAACATCGTGGCGTACATCGCCTGCCGGGGCTTGCCCGAGGCGCGGAGCACGGCGTTCATGCCGAAGTACATGTGTGAGAATACGTTGCCCAGAAGAATGACGACCATATAGTCGCGGGCGTAGGGTATGGTCTGCGGGCTTGCTCCGAAGAAATAGAGAATGTCGTCGAGGAAGAGCAGCGAGACAACGCTGAAGAGAATACCGACAATAAGATTGAGTGTCACGGTATTGCCGAGGATATTCTGTGCCGTTCCGTAGTCCTTCTGTCCCAGTTTGACAGATATGCACGTGGACGCTCCCACGCCGACAGCGGCTCCGAAAGCCGCTCCGAGGTTCATGAACGGGAATGTGAGGGCCAGGCCTGATATGGCCATCGGGCCGACGCCCTGACCGATGAATATGCTGTCCACCATGTTGTAGAGTGACGCGGCGGTCATGGCAATGATGGCCGGCATGGCATACTGCATAAGCAGACGACCAACAGGCTTTGTTCCCAATTCAAGTGTTGCTTTGTTGTTGTCCATTGCTATACATACTTTATATATATGTGTGCAAAGGTACATAAAAATTATGAATTAGGAATTAGGATTCAGGAGTTGTCGGCCTGCGACCGATGATAAATTATGGAATTACGAATTATATGCTGCGCCGTGACGTGTCACGAGGTTGGGGACAGAATAAAGTTAGGAATGACATTGAAGCAAGGAACATCCCGTAGGCATAATTCGTAGTTCAAAACTCCTAATTTATCGTTCTTATCCTTGCGTCGAAGTCCCTTGCCCCACCCTTTTCGTTGAACAGTTTGGAGAGCATGCGGCTGCGGATGTTGGTGATGGTCTGTGGCGAGGTGCCTGTGAGCACGGCTATTTCGGATGGAATGAAGCGCAGTCGGATGAGCAGACAGACGTTGATTTCGTTCGTGTTGATGACCGTCGTGCCGTAGAGCAGTGCCGTCAGCTGCGGGAGGTAGGTTCTCGTCAGCTCATACATCTCCTTCCACTCCGTGTCGTCAGCCTCCATTCCGCGTGAGGCCAGGGCGTGCATGCGCGTCACGATGGGCGCCTGCATGAGCTGTTCCTGCATGTTCCAGTCGTCCGGCTGGCGGCGGTCGTCCTGATATTCGGCCAGTTTCTCCTGCAGCTGCTTTATCTCCTCCGTCTTCCGGGCTATTGTTGTCTCGTCCGTCTCGTTCTTCTTCATCAGAGCGGCCATGCGGTCGCTGACGATGTTATATGTCATCATGTCGGCCGAATAGTTCCTGTTGAGGTTGCGTATGCGCCGCCGCTGATAGACTACCGTCGTCACGGTGATGACGACAATCAGGAACACCATGGCCACCATGTTTCTCAGCTTTCGCTCCTGAATCTTCCTGCTGGCCTCAATCTCGTGCTGCGCCTGCGCTCCGGCGATGCCCGTCAGTCCCTCGTCGGCGCAGACAGCCTCATACTGTAGCGTCATCCGCTTTATCACGTTTATGGCCCGCATATACTGGTGGGTGCTGTCGAAATGCTTGAACAGCTTCATGTTGGCGTCGAAATTGATGTCCCGCTGCGGCCTTATGGTTGCTTCGAGCCACAGCTCACAGGCTTTGTCCATGTTTCCGCGTCCGGCATAGATGTCGCCCATGAGCTTGTGGGCCTTGAAGACCAGCGTGTGGGTCTCCATGGCCTTGTTGAGCAGACTGACGGCCTCAACCGTGTCCTTCATCCGCAGTGCGAGACTGGCCTTGTTGGTGAACATCTGCGCCAGAAGCTCCTCGTCCAGCTGACGGTTGAACGGGTCTATACGGCTGATGTATAGTGACATGCTGTCGGGCATGTCGAGGTTGTCGAATATGTCGGTTATGCTGTTTATTGCGCTCACCCGCAGGTTCTCGTCGGCGCAATAGCGTGCATGGTGCAGAGCCATGCGGTAGTGATGCAAGGCATTTTTGTTGCTTCCGATATAGTGGTTGATATATCCGAGCGATTCGTTCAGATAGAAATTGAAGAACGGCGCCACCGTGTCCTTGGCCATTTCGGAGGCTTCGAGAATGACGCCCATGGCCTCGCGCCGCCGGTTGTGCTCGTAGAGCGCTATTCCGTGGTGGAGCATGGAGCGCGCCGCGCGGCCCTTGTCGCCGTTCGTCCGGAAGAACGCGATGCTTTCGTCGAGCGTTCCCACATTGTCCTGCGGCAGCTTCAGGCGGTGAAGCCCTTCTGCCCTCAGGAGCATATAGAGCGCTCTGTGGGCCTCACTGAGATTGTCGGCATCGAGGCTGTCGAGCCGGGCCATGGCTGAAAAAGGCGCGATGTTGATCTGTCGTTCAATCTTATCAAGTATACGGCTACGAGACTGCTCGTTGGAGCAGCCCGTAGCCGTAAGAAATACCGCCAATAACATTAATCCATATTTATATATCGATAACCATCTCACGGTCTTTCCTGTATATTCCGTTTTGGTAGTATTTATGTCTGTCTAAGTATTTATTTCAGCTGGAATGTCACAGGAAGAGTGAACCAAACCTTCACCGGCTGTCCGTCGACCGTGCCCGGTTTCCACGCCGGCATGGCGTTGACAACGCGCATAGCCTCTTCGTCGAGCAGCTTGTTGACGCTTCTTACTACCGTAGCGTCTTCAATCTTACCTTCCTCGTTGACGAAGAATCTCACTTCAACGCGGCCTTCGATTTTCTTGTCCTGAGCTTCCTGCGGATAATTGATGTTATCGCCGAGCCATTTCATGAGCGCTTCGTCGCCACCTTCGAACGCCGGCATCTCCTTAACAAGGTCATAGATACCTAAAGAATCGGGACCGGATACTTCTATATTGTCAATCTCTTCCACTTCAATGCTGTCCGTTGTATCTGCCGGAGCATTCTTACTGCTGTTTCCAGAGCATGCTGCCATCATAAGGCCAATTGCAGAAACCATTGTTAATATTGTTATTCTACTTTTCATTTCCGTTGTTTTTAAACATTAATAATATAAAGTACAGTTTGGTGTTCGAACGCTGCAAATGTAGATAAAAAGGCGTTTGTGTACAAGAAAAGTATTACAAATTATTACACAAGTACCACTTTTTAGACGGAAAACGGGCTTTTTGGCCGTTTTTTGAGGGAATGGGGGAATTTTACACATGCCGTAGTTATGTAAATCTTGCAATTTAAACGCAAAGGCGCAAAAGCGCAAAGGCAGTGTTTTTCCGTGTTTCAGAGGCTACTGATATCAGACACAATTTTGTATGAAGGAACTTGCAGGAAGATTATCACAAGCTGTAGCGGATTGCAAATCACGAGTGTTCGGAAAAGAATGGAAGGGACTTGCAATCCGCTACAACGTGAATCCGCTACAGCGTGAATAAGATAAGGAGAGACGAGGGACAACGCGCTTTTGCTGATGCTGCAAGACACGTGTCTCTCGTCTCCCCTTATCTTATTTTATCTTCTTCCGCCTTCTATTCTTCCACGGAGAAGTCTTCCTTTCCTACTCCGCACAGCGGGCAAACCCAGTCTTCGGGCAGGTCTTCAAATGCTGTTCCGGGGTTAATACCGTTCTCGGGGTCTCCTTTTGCCGGATCGTAAACGTATCCGCAAACGTCACAAATGTACTTTTTCATAATTCAAAGATTTAAATAATTAATAATGTGGTTATCCATGAAAGCCCTTTTCGGGGCGTTTTCTTTTTCTTATCCTGTCCAATCATGTGTTTGAAGCGCGGCCTCCTACCCTATTCCGCCGCCTTTCCTGCCTTCGGATGGGCGGACGTCATTCGCGTTCCGCCGTCTTCCCGGCTTTCGCGAGCACCGCCGCAATCTTTCCGGCAATCTGCTCCGGGGTGATTGACGCCATGCAGGCGAAGTCCCCCCTCATACAGGGTTTGTTGCCGTAGATGCTGCACGGGCGGCAGGGCAGGTCTGTCTGTACGACCGTGTCAGGGTCTTGGTTCCAGCCCAGAAAACCGGCGTAGGGATGGGTGGCGCCCCAAATGCTCACCACCGGCACGCCGGTGATTGAGGCCAGGTGCATGTTGGCGCTGTCCATGGAGACCATCAGGTCGAGCCGGCTGATGAGGACGAGCTCCTGACGCATGTTCTCCAGATGGCGTCCTACGTAGACGCAGCAGTCCGTTTCGGCTGTCCAGCGGCTGAACGTGGTTTCCTCCTGCTCTCCTCGGCCGAAGAGGAATATCCTCAGGCGGCTGTATCGTTCGGTCAGCAGACGGATGACCTCGCGCATTTTCTCTGCCGGGTAGGTCTTGCTCTGGTGGGCGGCGAACGGTGCTATACCGATCCAGAGTTCGCCGTCGGGTTTTTCCGACATTGTCTCCGGCAGCTGGCTGAGGTCTGCCCCACCCTCCGGAAATATCGACCGGAACTGGAGTTTGACCGGATAGCCCAGCCTTGCCAGCGTGTCGGCGTAGTTCTGGAACGACGTAGGCTGCTGTATGAGCTGTTTTCCCTCGCTCAGGGTGAGGAGCTTGCGCCCCTTGCGGTGTTTGTCGATGTGCTCCACGGGGTAGCGTCCGAGGCGGAACCGCAGCCGCAGATAGTCGGAGCGGAGCACGTTGTGGAAGTCGGCGACGGCCGTGAAGTTCTTGGCCGTCAGGCGGCGGTAGAGCTTGTTGAGCCCTTTAACGCCGTGGTATTCTTTCTTCAGGTCGGCCTCCATGAACCTCACGTTGGGGGCCAGTCCGTCGAAGAAGGGGCGGGCATACTCCCGGCTGAGCACTGTTATGCGCACCTTGGGATATGTCATGGCGAGCGAGTAGACCACCGGCACTGCCATGGCTACGTCACCTATGGCCGAGAACCGTATTATGAGTATGTGCTCCTTCATCGTTTCATGCGTTCTTATACAACGTTTCTGACGTTTTCATAATAACGTCTCATGCGTTCTTATACAACACCGGATTGGTTGCCGGGTCGTTGTACATCTTCATCTGCCGGTAGACCTTCATGTATTTGCGTCCTTCGGCGATGTCCTCCAGCAGCTGGTCGATTGCCAGCGAGAGGTCTTTCTGCTGTTCGAGGAGTACGTTGAGCTTGGCGGTGCACTTGGCGCGGTGTTCCTCCGACGCTTCGGCACGTCCTGTCTGCTCCTTCATGTGATATATCTTCAGAGCCAGGATGGACAGCCGGTCGACGGCCCATGCGGGGCTTTCGGTGTTCAGCCGTGCGTCGGGCAGCGGCTTGACCTCGTTGTACTGCTGGCGGAACCAGCTGTCGATTTCCTCCACCAGATCCGTGCGGTCCTGATTGCTGCGGTCTATGCGGCGCTTGAGCGACAGGGCGTCGTTGGGGTCGATGTGGGGATTGCGTATGATATCCTCCAGATGCCACTGCACCGTGTCTATCCAGCACTTGGTGTACAGGTGGAAGTCAATAGAGTCACGGTCGTACGGGTTGTGTATGGCCGTGTCGACGTTGTCTGTGAGATGGTAGTCTCTGATGGCTTGACTGAATATAGTGTTGCAATGTTCTGTGAATGACATATTATAGTTATGATTATAGTTTTTCGATGTGCAAATCTAACCAAACTTTTTCAATTATCCAACGAAAACCATACATTTTCGACTCTGCGGGCCTGTTTTATATGGTTTTTTATGTACTTTTGTTTTTAATTTATGAGAATAGTCATTGATGATAAGATACCTTACATCCGTGAGGCCGTCCGGCGGCTGACGGATGATGCGGTCTATATGGACGGTGCGTCCATCACCGCGGAAGACGTGAGGCGTGCCGATGCCATGATTGTCCGCACGCGCACACGCTGTGACGAACGTCTGCTCGCTGGCAGCAGTGTCCGTTTTGTGGCCACGGCGACCATCGGCTTCGACCATCTGGACACGCAGTGGCTCGACCGTGCTGGCATCGGCTGGGCGAACTGTCCGGGCTGCAACGCCGGTTCCGTGGCCCAGTATGTCCGTTCGTCGCTCCTTCTGCTGTGCCGCCATTACGGGCTTGTGCCGCAGGAGACAACGCTCGGCGTGGTTGGCTGCGGTCATGTGGGCAGCCGCGTTGTGAGAGTTGGAGAGGAGCTGGGCTTCCGGCTGCTGGTCTGCGACCCGCCCGTGGGGGCAGAGGGATATGTTCAGCTCGCGGAGATTGAACGCCGTGCCGACATCATATCATTCCATGTCCCGCTCACGAACGCCGGTCCATACGCTACGCGGCATCTGGCCGACGACGCATTCTTCAACCGTCTCTCGCGTCGTCCGTTCATAATCAACAGCAGCCGCGGGGCGGTCGTGGACAACGCCGCGCTGCTCTCGGCACTGCGCTCCGGCCGCGTGCGTCAGGCGGTGGTGGACACGTGGGAGGGCGAGCCGGCCATCAACACAGAGTTGCTCGACGCTGTCTTTATCGGTACGCCCCACATCGCGGGTTATTCGGCCGATGGCAAGGCCAACGCGGACAATATGGCGCTCGCCGCCATCTGCCGCCATTTCGGGCTAACACCGCCTCCGCCGGTCGTCCCGCCGTCTCTTCCCGCTGATTTCGTCTATACCGGTGACCCGCTCCAGCTCTACGACCCGATGGAGGATAGCCGACGGCTGAAAGCCTCTCCGGAGAGGTTTGAGTGGTTCCGTGGAAATTATCCGCTGAGGCGGGAACATTATTCTTAGATAAGAGTTCAGAGTGTCTGATTTATCCATCGTCCCCATGGGAGGGTGTTGCGGAACCATATAGTTTATCAGCTTGCAGGGATATAGCTTTGCGGTGTCTGTTGAATATCAGCTGATTACGTCAACGTTTCAAAGTTGCGTCCCTGCGATTTCATGGTTTTGCAACACCTTCTGCAATTCCTTTCACCCGTGGGGGCTGCTCCCTCTCCCTTTGGAGAGGCCGGTAGCGGCTTCATTCCGTACGATTTTACTGTTTTTTGTACGAATTTCCTTTATTCAAATGCTTTTCTGTTGTATATTTGCAATCGGAACAATCGCTGATGAAAAAAGGCAAACGAACAAAATAATCATTAAATGACAATGAATGAAATCTTTTTCAAATCCATCGCTGCGGTGATTTCCGCAATGACATTCTTTCTGCCGGCCACTGCTGCGGATATTGACTGGTTTGACGGTAGCGGGGCAGTTAAGTATAATGTACAGAAAAGCGTAGACCCTGTGGTCGTGACAGCTCTCGACATGTTCGGCAGCGACATGGAGGCCGTTACGGGCCGTCGTGCCGTGGCTGCTGGCGAGCGTGACGCCGCCGTTGTTGTTTTTGAGGCCGACCGCGCGTCCGCTTCCGTGCTGAGGAAGCTGCGTGGATTGGGCGTTCCGGTGGATAGTCTGATGACGCTGACCGACGGTTTCCATATCTCCGTTGTCGGACGTCAGATTTTTGTTGTCGGACGGAATGGCCGCGGAACGGCCTACGGACTGCTCGAACTCTCGCGTATGGCGGGTGTGTCGCCGTGGGTATGGTGGGGCGATGTCGTGCCCGAGCGGCGCGTGAGACTGACGGTAGATTCCGGATTCCGCACGTTGCAGGGGGCTTCAGTGGAATATCGCGGCGTCTTCATCAACGACGAGGACTGGTCGCTCAGGCCGTGGAGCTACGGGACGTTTGAGCCGGCGGAGTCCGGACAGATAGGGCCGAAGACATATAAGAGGATATTCCAGCTGCTGCTCCGTCTGCGTGCCAACGCCATCTGGCCCGGCATGCACACCGGAACGAAGGCCTTCTTCCGCACGGAAGGCGCAAAGACAATGGCCGACAGCTGCGGAATAGCCATCGGAACGTCCCACTGTGAGCCGCTCCTGAGGAACAATGTTGGCGAGTGGAACGAGAAGGAGCGCGGCCGCTACAACTATATGACCAACCGCCAGGCCGTGAAGGACTATTGGGTGGAGCGTCTGAAGGAGGTGAAAGGTTCGGCCGGAGGAAACATGTTTACCATCGGCATGCGCGGCATTCACGACGGTTCGATGGAAGGCGTCAGGACAATGGACGAGAAGCAGTCGGCCCTCCAGCAGGTCATCGACGACCAGCAGGAGCTGCTGCGCAAGTATATAGGTGCGCCGGAGAAGCAGACGCAGGTGTTCGTGCCCTACAAGGAGGTGCTTCAGATATATGAGCGCGGGCTTCGCGTGCCCGACTGCGTGACGCTGATGTGGTGTGACGACAACTACGGCTACATGACGCGCCTTTCCGACAGCGCCGAGCAGAAGCGCGCGGGCGGCGGCGGAATCTACTATCACCTGAGCTACTGGGGACGGCCTCACGACTATCTGTGGCTGACGACAACCCAGCCGGGACTGATCTACAACGAGATGCGCGAGGCCTACGACCATAACGTGCGCAAGATATGGATTGCCAACGTCCACGACCCGAAGGTGGCGGGCTATGACCTCGAACTGTTCCTTGACATGGCGTGGAATATCAACAGCGTCTCGGCGTCGACCGTTGATGACCATTACCGCGCGTGGCTTTGCCGCCAGTTCGGCACGGCGGCCGGCGAGCGGCTCTATCCCGCCATGCACGAGTTCTTCCGCCTCTGCGGCGAGCGCCGTCCGGAGTTCATGGGGTGGAGCCAGGTGGAGCTTGACAAGAAGACCTACGCCCGCGGACTCAGTCCCGTCATCAACTCTGAGTTCAGCACGACGGCATTCGGCGGCGAGCTGGACCGCTATCTGGAGCGCTATGCCGACGTGGTCAGCGTGGTCCGTGAGACAGAATCGCTGGTGCGGCCGGAGCTTCGCGACGCCTATTTCGCCGCGATTCAGTATCCCGTCTATTCCGCCGACGCCCATGCCCGGAAGATTCTGGAGTCGCAGCGCGCCCGCCAGCTTGCTACGGAAAACGCTGATAAAGACATGTCCGCCTCAAATGCGGCTCTATTTACGGCCGTGGCCCGCAGCCAGAGCGCCTATCAGGAAATCCGACATCTGACAGAATACTATAACGAGACAATGTCCGGTGGAAAGTGGCGCCGTTCGATGAATATGCGTCCGCGCGACCTTCCTGTGTTCGCCGCTCCGTCGTTGCCCGTGCAGCTCAGCGACAAGGAGGTGGGCGAGTGGCTTGCCAAGGACAAGGAAAAATCACGCCATGCCGTCAATACGGAAGGCACATTGGCTCTCAACGCCTGCGAATATACAACGGCATCGAAGGGCATACGCATAATCCGTATGCTCGGTCACAGCATGAACGCCGTGGCGCTGCCGAAGGACGGCACGCTCACATACGAGTTCATGACAGAACGCGAGGGTAAGGCCACATTGCGCACCGCGCTGATTCCCACCCAGCCCAACGACAGCGGTGACCTGCGCTACAGCGTCAGCATCGACGGCGGCGAACCGAAGGTCTATACACTGAAGGAAAAATTCCGTTCCGAAGGATGGAAACAGAACGTGTTGCGTGGTCAGGCAGTGCGGGAACTGCCGGTGGAGCTGTCCCGTGGCCGCCATACGCTCACGATACGGGCCCTCGACAACCATATCGTTGTGGACCAGTGGATGCTTGACTACAATCCGCTGCGGAAGCACTATCTCTTCCCTGTGACTGTGCCGGAACTGAAATAAAAGGTTATGAAAAAGAAAACACTATTGTTAATATCACTTGTGGTAGCGACGGTCGTGGCAGCCCAGACGGGCGGCCGCGACACCGTCGCTTCAGACAAGCGTGCTCCGGTGTTCCTGACAGCAGGACAGTCGAACACGGACGGCCGTGTCTATGCCGCCGACATGCCGGGCTATCTGGCTGCCGGCTACAATCATCTCAACTATGCCGACGTTACGACAAAGCGCGACGGACACTTCGGCGGACGTTCGTTCGTCGGGAATCGCGGCCGCTGGTCCTATTGCGACGTGGTCAACCATCTGATTGACAGTACTCTCAACGCCGCTTTCTATTCCATCAAAGCCGCTGTCGGCGGTACGTCCATAGACACCGTGGCCGGCGGGCCGAAACGCCCCTCATGGTATGCCGGAGGGGAATGGCTGGCCGCCAACAGAGCCTATAGTGGCGATGTGGCCACAGGACGCTCGCTGACAAAGTCGCTCATGGATGGCTTCACGCTCTGTGTGGACTCTACGCTCAGCCGTCTGCCCGGGGGATATGACGTCAAGGCAATCATGTGGCATCAGGGCGAGAGTGACCGCCATGCGGCCGCTGACTACTATCGTAACTTCAAGGAAATGATATGCTATATGCGTGAGACCATCAGCCGCAAGACCGGACGGGAGGAATATATGACACTGCCGTTCATCTTCGGAACCGTTCCCCACGCCAGCCGGCAGTACAGCCGGGGTGTGGAGGAGGCCCAGCGGCGTGTGGCGGAAGAACTGCCCAATGTCTATTGCGTTGACCTGAGCGAAGCATGGCTCGGTCCGGACAATCTCCATTTTGCCGCCGACTGGACCGAACGCATCGGCATAAGGATGTATAATGTGCTTGTCAGGATTGGCGCCGTGGCGGGAAAGGAGATTGAGGAGCCTGCCATTTTCCCGCCGGAGAAACCTGAAGGCGTGGAAAAGAAACGTTGAAAGAATGGAAATAGCATTCTGACCGGATGGTCATGATGTTCTGAAAGAATACAGTAAACGTTCTGACGGCGCTGTTTTCGCGGTCTGTTCCTTGTTCGGGAATATCGTGAAAACAGCGCCGTCAGAACGTTTACTGTACAGGCCAGTGATAGTCTTGACCGTCCGCCGGTCTCTATCCTTTAGCCTCTCCGGAAAGTTTCTTTGACCTCATCATACACGCCACACCGATGACAATGAACGGTATGCTGAGCAGCTGTCCCATGTTCAGCGGCATGCCGGCCTCGAAGGCTTCCTGTATATCCTTGGTGTATTCTATGAAGAAGCGTGCCGTGAAGATATATGTCAGGCATAGTCCGAAGAAGAAGCCCGTGCCAACACGCTGCGGCCAACGGCGGTAGGCGGCCCAGCCTATGATGAGCAGCAGGGCGTAGGCGATGGCCTCGTAGAGCTGGCCGGGATGGCGTGGCATGGCGTCTACGCGCTGGAAGATGAACGCCCATGGAACGTCGGTGATCTTGCCGATGATCTCCGAGTTCATCAGATTGCCCAGCCGTATGAAACAGGCTGTGACCGGCGTGGCGATGGCGATGTTGTCAAGGACGCGCCAGATGCTCAGTTTCGTGCGGCGGACGTACAGCCACAGGGCGACGATAAGGCCCAGAGTGCCGCCATGGGATGCCAGTCCCTCATAGCCGGTGAAGCGCCACGAACCGTCTGGTGTGAAGTGGATGGGCAACAGCATTTCCACCACGTGGCTGCCGGAAGACAGGAAATAGTCCGGTTGATAGAACAGGCAGTGGCCCAGTCGGGCACCGACGAGGATTCCTATGAAGCAATAGAAGAACAGCGGTTCGAAGAGTTCGTCGCCGATTTTCTGTTCCCTGTACTGCCTGCGGACCATCAGATAGGCCGCCAGCAGGCCGATGAGCCAGCACAGCGAATACCAGCGGATGGAGAGCGGACCGAGACTGAACGCTTCAAGCGACGGGTTCCAAAGGATGTAGTTGATGATGGGCATGGTTTTCTTTATTTTTTTAGGAGTTATCGCTCCCTGCGGCCGCTCGGGAGTTAGACATTGAACCTGAAGTGCATGATGTCGCCGTCCTGAACGACGTATTCCTTGCCTTCGATGCCGAGTTTTCCGGCGTCGCGCACGGCTGTTTCGGAGCCGAGAGCTATGTAATCGTCATACTTTATGACTTCGGCGCGGATAAATCCTTTTTCGAAGTCAGTATGGATGACACCGGCACATTGGGGCGCTTTCCAGCCTTTGCGGTAGGTCCATGCCTTCACTTCCATCTCTCCGGCGGTGATGAATGTCTCAAGATTGAGCAGCGAATAGGCTTTCTTGATCAGCCTGTTTACGCCGCTTTCCTCCAGTCCCAGTTCTTCGAGGAACATCTGTTTGTCCTCGTATGTCTCCAGTGAGGCGATGTCTTCCTCGGTGCGGGCGGCTATGACCATGGCTTCCGCGTTTTCCTCACGGGCCAGTTCTTCCACGCGGCGGCTGTAGTCGTTGCCGGTTTTTGCTGACGTTTCGTCCACGTTGCAGACATAGAGCACCGGTTTTGAGGTCAGCAGGAACAGATTGCGCGCGGCGTCCTGTTCTTCCTTGCTGTCGAATTCCACTGTGCGTGCGTTCTTTCCCTGTTCCAGAGCGGCCTTGTAGGCTTCCAGCACGGCCACTTCAATCTTGGCGTCCTTGTTTCCTCCAACGGCGGCAATCTTGGACTGCTTCTGGAGTCGTGCCTCGATTGTCTCAAGGTCTTTCAGCTGTAGCTCCGTGTCGATTATCTCTTTGTCACGCACGGGGTCGATGCTTCCGTCCACGTGGGTGATGTTGTCGTCGTCGAAACAGCGCAGCACGTGTATGATAGCGTCTGTCTCCCGTATGTTTCCGAGGAACTTGTTTCCCAGTCCTTCGCCCTTTGACGCGCCTTTCACGAGTCCGGCGATGTCCACAATCTCACATGTGGCGGGCACGATGCGTCCCGGGTGTACTATTTCGGCCAGGCGGGTGAGGCGCTCGTCGGGCACGGTTATCACGCCCACGTTGGGCTCGATGGTGCAGAAAGGGAAGTTGGCTGCCTGCGCCTTTGCGCTGGACAGACAGTTGAAAAGCGTAGATTTGCCGACATTGGGCAAGCCTACGATACCACATTTTAAAGCCATATATTATAAACGTTTATATTCTTCGTGCTGCAAATTTAGGTAAAATCCGTGAGATAAGGCCATCGGCGTTGTGAAAAAGATGATGTTTTGGCAATAATTGGAACGTATTTGAACGTGAGGACGCTTATTTAAACGCAAAGACGCAGAGCCGCAAAGTCTTTTTTGAAAAGGAAAAGGACTCTGCTTCTCTGCGTCTTCGCGTTAAATAAGTACTTTTGCGTTTAAGTAGGGATATTCAGCTGATTGTTATGCTGTTTTCGGTACAGTACCGTCGGTTCTCGTTGTCGGCATGGATGGTGTCGGTGCCGATTCTGTGGTGACATTGATGCCAGTCAGAGTTTTACGGTATTCTTCCTGCCATTGTACGCCACTTTTTTCGTGGGTTTGGCCGGGATATTTCCTGCTGTGGTATTTTCGCTCACGAGGGTGACGTTGAAGCAGCGGTTTTTGAGCATGCCGGGATAACTGCCTTGTCGGTCGCCGATGGTGAGAGTACGATCGTCATCGTTCCATGTGAAGGTGATTGTGGAGTATTGTCCCTGTTCATAGTTGTAGTTGTCAAACTCGTCTTCATAGAGTGTGAACGAAGCGTCAGCACCGGGATATATGCGTATTTCAAGCTTATCCCATTTCTTTTCGGTGGAGTACTGCACGTCGGGTCCAAATGGGATTATGCTGCCGGCTTTCACATAAAGTGGAATTATTTCGGTAGGAACATCCTTTGCTGCTGTCTTTCCTCCGGGGATAAAGCTGTTGGTCCAGAAGTCCCACCAGCCGCTTCCGGCCGGCAGATAGACATTCCATGAGGCTACGCCCGGCTCAGTGACAGGCGCTACGAGAATTTCGCGGCCGAACATGTATTCACTGCCGAGATCGTGGGTATTTTTATCGCTCGCGAAGTCCATTACAAGCGGCCGCATGAATGTGCCGTCGTTTGCCGATACATCCCAGGATGTGCTGTAAATGTAAGGCAACAGGCGGTAGCGGAGACGAATGGTTGAAGCTATTGAATTGAAGTACCTGCTGCCCGGCTCTCCGAATTGCCATATCTCGCGCGGCAGGTCGGTTCCGTGCGAACGCATCATAGGAGAGAATGCGCCGAACTGCATCCATCGGTTGTAAAGGTCTTGAAATTCGGGATTGTGGGTGCCCCCTCCCTTGCGCCATCGCCCTGCAAAGAATCCGCCTATATCGCTGTTCCAGTTAGGAATGCCCATAAGGGTGAAATTGAGTGCGGCCGGTATCTGCTTGCGCAGCATGTCCCATGTAGAGACCACATCGCCGCTCCATGTGTTGGAGCCGAGGCGTTGCTGGCCTATATGGCCCGAGCGGGTCAGGATGACAACACGTTTGTCCTTGTTCTGTGCTTTCTGATGATCGGCGATGCCGGTATTGTGCATGAGTGAGTATGCATTCTTCACACCCCGGTAAGGGCCTTTGGCTGTCATCACCTCGTAATCCTTGTCTTTTTTCTCTATATGGTCGGGTTCCGTTGAGTCGAGCCACCAACCGTCGTTGCCGATTGCTCCATAGATTCCATCGTTGAGGTATCTCCAGTATATATCGCGGGCTTCCGGACTGAAAACATCATATGGTTTCGCGCCACTTTTGGGAGGCCATGTGAGGAAATCGAGAATATGGCCTTTTTCACTTTGCTCTGCAAACTGGGGCGTCTTTGGACCGAAGCCCGGCCAGCTTACAATCATAAGTTTCGCGTTGTTCTTATGTATCTCGTCCACCCATTTTTTTGGATCCGGGAATCTCTCCGGGTCAAAAGTCTGACTATTCCACAGGGAATCAGTTCCGTTGTATTCAGGCCAGTATCTCCAGTCCTGTATCATTACATCTATAGGCACTTTGAGATCGCGATATTTCTTCAGCACATCAAGCGATTCCTGTTGTGTGGTGTAACGCTCCTTGCTCTGAAAGAAGCCATAAGCCCACAGAGGAAGCATAGGGGCGTGTCCGGTAAGGTCGCGGACATTGGCAATGATATCATCAGGAGTGTCTCCAGTCATGAAATAATAGTCGAATGAATCACCGAGCTGAGAGAATTCCATCAGCTGGCGGTTGTCGTTGAAATCGGATATCGAATAATTGTCTATATATACGGCGTAGCCTTTTGTTGGCGACATGAAATATGGAGAATAGGTAAACATATTCTCATTCTGGAGATGATGGCTTGAGTTGCGGCGGTTCATATTTCCGTCCATAACCTGGCCGATTCCATAGACCGGCTCTTCCTCATCAAGCATGAAACTTCCTTTCACACGCGTGTAATCCGTGCCATTATGGCTTTCCGGAGAGAACGAGGTGGAATGGTCGGTCAGCAATACTTCGCCGGTGGATGGTTTTGTGAATGTGACGGCTCCGGTGTTCGTATCCACTGCCACCGATACTTCGGAAGATGCGGCCGTGAGCTTGCCGGACGAGCCGGAAGTTTTTACCTCGACGTTTTCCGGAGTCTTGATAACAACAAGACTGTTTTTGTCGATTTTCTTCTCCACCGGACTTTTTTGTACTCTGACGATTGATTGAGAATAGAATGTCACTTCAACATCCATTCCCCGGGCTTTGCAGCTGATCTGAGGTGATGCGCCCTCGGCTGTCATAGCCATTGCGGCCGACAGAGCGATGGCTGAGATGATGCCTGCTGTATTCATTGTTCTGGTTAATTAGAAAGGGTTTGTAATTGATGCGTTGTTTTATTTGCGTTTAAGTATGAATTTCTTGCTAAATAAAAAAAAGCCGGACCGCTGTCCGGCTCAATAAGTATGTGCATATACTTATTTCTCAAATAAATATAGTTACCATGAACTTTGGTGCATCCTTCACAGGATAGCCTTGTCATCATTATTTTTTATTTGTAGTCTTCTTTGCAACCTTCTTCGTTGCCGGCTTAGCCTTTTCGTCGCTGGCGGCCGGTTTTTCGGCCTGCGGCTTATCTATTCCGACCAGCTCTACGTCAAATATGAGGGCTGAGAAGGGTTTTATCTGTCCGGCGTTACGCTCGCCGTAGGCCAGCTGGTAGGGAATGAAGAGCTGCCACTTGCTGCCGACGGGCATGATGGTGAGAGCTTCGGTCCATCCCTTGATTACCTGATCGGCGCGGAAAGAAGCCGGTTTGTCGCCGTGCTTGGCGGAGCTGTCGAACACGCTTCCGTCAACGAGACGGCCCTCGTAGTTGACGAGCACCTTGTCCGTGCGCTTGGGCACTTCGCCGTTTCCGGCCACAATCACCTTATACTGGAGACCGCTGGGCAGCGTCACGACGCTGTCTTTTTTGGTGTTTTCGGCCAGGAAGCGTTCGCCGGCACGGCGGTTTT
This sequence comes from uncultured Prevotella sp., assembly GCA_947177775.1. Lineage (GTDB taxonomy): Bacteria > Bacteroidota > Bacteroidia > Bacteroidales > Bacteroidaceae > Prevotella. The sequence goes on along the minus strand of CAMWVS010000027.1, from coordinate 18,134 downwards.
CGCCATAGAGCTTCTCTTCCTTGGCTTTCTTGTCGGCCTCGCGTCTTTCCCGGAAAATCCCGGATGCCTTAGTCAGGGTGAATGTCGTGGTGTCCTGCTTGAGCGCGTCGGTGAATCCGCGGAAGACGAGAGCGTCAACCACAGAGTCGGGCGTGTTCTCAAACTCGCTTTTCATGCCGGTGAGCATCTGGCCTTTGAGGCGTGAAGCGATGTCCATTCCGGTGGCGTAGGCCTTCATCTTCGGGTCTTCACCGGCGGCAATCATGTCCTCGAAGCCGCGTATGAAGTCGGCGATGGTTGTCGAGTCTATGCCCTGTGACTGGCTGAGATATTGCAGGAGGCCGTCCGTGAGGGCCATTCCAGCCGCATAGCTCAGCGTGTCGGAGCCGGTGGCGAGCGTCACGGGCTGGACAGCTGCGGTCTTGGCCGCGTTCTTCTTGCTCTTCTTGGCGGCCGTGGCGACATTAAACGTTGCACTTGCCATGACGGCGAGTGCAAGTGTGAGTATCTTCTTCATGACGGATTACTTCTCGTTGACAGAGACAAGCTCGATTTTGAAGATGAGTGCGGAGAAGGGCTTGAAGTCTCTCTGCTCGCGCTCGCCGTAAGCCAGTTCCTGCGGGATATATACTTCCCATACAGAGCCGGCGGGCATGTGGACGAGAGCGTCTGTCCAACCCTTGATCACCTGGTTGGCGCGGAAAGCTACGGGATCCTTGCCGTGCTTGTCGGAGCTGTCGAACACCTTGCCGTCGATGGTGCGTCCTTCGTAGCGTACCTTCACCATTGAGGTGTCGGCGGGGATGGCTCCGTTTCCTTCCTTGATGACCTTATACTGTACGCCGCTTTCCAGAGTCTTCACGCCTTCTTTCTTGGCGTTCTCGGCGAGGAACTTCTCGCCGGCTTCCTTGTTTTCGCCGTACTGAGCCTCCATAGCCTTGGCCTTCACCTGCTGCTGTTTTGTCTGGAAGAGCATCTGTGCCTGTTCCATGGTCATGAGACCTTTCTTGCCTGTTGTTCCGCTGACAAATCCGGCCATGATGTTCTGGAGTGATACGGTCTGTGTGGAGTCGTTGCCGAAGAGCTGGTAGTTGAGTCCCTTGACCCACTGTGTGCTGATCATCTGACCGACCTGAATACCGGCATAGTAGGCAGCCTTCTTCTTGTTTTCTCCGGCGTTCGCGCCTTCGTTGAGTCCCTTTACGAACTCGTTGACGTATGCCGTGTCGACACCCTGACGCATGAGATAGTCTTTCAGACCGTCAGTCTGTGACATGCCGAAAGCATAGCTCAGCGTGTCCACGTCGTTCTTGAGGTTTGCCTTGGGTGTAGAGTTGCCGCACGATGTGATTGTTGCGGCAGCGATAGCCATGGCGGCTACTACTGTAAGTTTTTTCATTTTTGCTTTATTTGTTTTTGAAAACAAATCCAACCCTCCCGGGGGAGGAAGATGGATATGTTCATGTTATTTGAATCTGGAAATGTTTGTTGTTGTCTGAGCCGGAGAAGAAAAAGGGACTGCATGGCCTGTTCCCGCTCCGCTCATCAACACGTCTTCACTCTTCGTTCTCTCGGATTACATCACCTTTATCAGCTCCACATCGAATATCAGAGCGGAGTAGGGCGGTATGGACTGACCTGCGCCTGACTCTCCGTAGCCCAGCATATAGGGGATGAAGAAGCGGTATTTTGCGCCCTCCTTCATGAGCTGCAGACCTTCTGTCCATCCGGCAATGACCTGCTGGAGACCGAACACTGCGGGTTCGCCGCGCTGTATGCTGCTGTCAAAGAGCGTTCCGTCAACGAGGAATCCCTCGTAGTGGCACTTCACGCTGTCTGTGGCTTTGGGCTGACGGCCCTCGCCTTCCTTGATTATCTGATACTGGAGTCCGCTGGCCAGTGTGACAACGCCGTCTTTCTTGGCGTTTTCGGCCAGATATTTCTCTCCTGCCTCGCGTGCGGCTTTTCCGTTCTCGGCGCGCTCGGCCTGAAGTTTCTTTTCCTGTTCTGCGAAATAGTCCTGTACGATTGTCTGTGCCTCACGGTTAGACACTTTCAGCTCATTGCCGGATATAACGTCCTTGATGGCCTGTGCGAAATCGTCGATATTGATGTCGTTGGCTCCCATTTGTGCCAGCTGGCGTCCGATGCCTAATCCTAAAGCATAGCTAAGTTTATCCATTGTTCTAAACAGTTATTGTTATTTATATTAATATGTTACGTCTCTTGGTTTTAAGAGTTGTCCGTTCGTCACAGCGAACATGCAAAGTTACGTATTTTTATCCGATAGCGATATTTATTTAGTGAAAAATCACTATTTTTCATTATTTTAAGAAAAGCTAAAGAGTCAACAAGCAATTGACAGTTGAGAGTAGGGCGAGGCTGTTGTAGGACCGGAGGCCCCTCTTTTTTCCCTCATTAATACATAATTCTCGCGATTTATGTGTAATTTTGCAAATAAAAACAGCTAACTGATATGCAAGAGACAAGACAGAACAAGATAGCCCGGCTGCTGCAAAAGGAGCTGAGCGTGATTTTCCAGCAACAGACACGCATGATGCGTGGTGTGATGGTCTCCGTGACACGTACACGTGTTTCGCCCGACTTGAGCATCTGCACGGCTTATCTGAGCATCTTCCCCAGCGAAAAGGGCGAGGAAATCCTGAAGAACATCACAGCCAGCGAGAAGACCATACGCTATGAGCTGGGAACACGCACGCGCCATCAGCTGCGCATCATCCCCGAACTGCGCTTCTTCATCGACGACTCGCTTGACTATATCGAACATATCGACGAACTGCTCAATAAGTAAGTAGAGCAGGTCAGGGAAGAGATAAAAGTGAGGAATGAAGAGGTCTGACATCCAACGCTCAAAGCTTAATGGTAATCACACCTCTTCACTCATCACTCTGAGCTCTGCACTAAAGAGCAATCACACCTCTGCACTCTTAGCTCAGACCTCTGCACTAAAGAGTAATCACACCTCTTCACTCATCACTCTGAGCTCTGCACTATAAGGAACTCTGCACTATAAGAACTTCACTCTGAGCTCTGCACTAAAAATCAACTGAATCATAAACATGAACTTCCCTTTCTACATCGCCCGCCGCTATCTCTTCTCCAGAAAGAGCACGCACGCCATCAATATCATCAGCGGCATTTCGGCTGTCGGTGTGGCCGTGGCGACAATGGCTCTGGTGGTCACACTGAGCGTCTTCAACGGTTTCCACGACCTCGTGGCCTCACTGTTCACGTCGTTCGACCCGCAGCTGAAGGTTGTTCCCGTGACGGGGAAGACGGCGCCGGCCGACGACCCTGTGCTGACGGCCATACGGCGGTTGCCACAGGTGGAAGTGGCCACGGAGACAGTGGAGGACATGGCGCTGGCCGTCTACGGAGACCGGCAGGCCATGATCACGCTGAAGGGAGTGGAAGACAACTTCGACAGCCTGACCCACATAACGGAAATACTCATCGGCGACGGGACATACGAGCTTCACGCCGCCGACCTCAGCTACGGCATCCCGGGAATACGCCTGGCCGAAATACTCGGCACGGGGATTACCTACAACAGCCCTATAAAGATATATGCGCCGCGCCGCGAAGGACAGCTCAGCATGTCCGACCCGACGGACGGATTCACAGAAGACGAACTGTATTCGCCTGGCGTGCTGTTCAACGTGAAACAGGCAAAATATGACAAGAACTATATCCTTACCAACATCGGCATGGCCCGTTCGCTCTTCGACCAGCAGGGGATGGTCTCCGCACTCGAACTGCGCCTGAAACCGGGAAGCGATTTCAACGCCGTCAAGGCCGAAATGAAACGTCTGGCCGGCGAACGCTACCACGTTCTGGACCGTTTTGAACAACAGGAGGATACTTTCAAAATCATGAAAGTGGAAAAACTCATTGCCTATATCTTCCTGACATTCATTCTCATTGTGGCGTGCTTCAATATCATCGGCAGCCTGTCGATGCTCATAATCGACAAAAGGGATGACGTTGTGACGCTGCGCAATCTTGGCGCGACAGAAAGGCAGATAAGAAGCATTTTTCTTTTTGAAGGCCGTATGATTTCGGCTATCGGTGCCGTTGTCGGAATCACGGCAGGACTGGTTCTGTGCTGGCTTCAGCAGACCTACGGACTGGTAGGGCTGGGACGGTCGAGCGGCTCGTTTGTTGTCGATGCCTATCCCGTAAGCGTACATCCTGATGATATAGCGCTCATTTTCCTTACGGTGCTTGCCGTGGGATTTGTGTCGGTCTGGTATCCGGTCAGGAGCATGATGCCGAAGAAAAAGGTATAAGGACTCTTTGCAGGGATATATTATCCCGATATACAGACATATACACCTCAGACAGGTCTCATATAGACGAGTGTATACAATATAAGTGGCTGTGTCAAAATGCAGTTTAATGTGCTTCATCTGCATTTTGACACAGCCACTTGAGTTTTCGCTTATATGAGGTTCACATCATATAAGCTTTATAACGTCACGCTCTCCACGTCAACTTCCTTTTCGTGGAGGAATATCCGGGCGGATTCGCGAAACTTCTCGGGATTCTCGGTTGTCAGATAGTGTACGGTGCCACCACGCGTACAGCGCCGCTCCATCTCCGGATGGCGCTCAAGATACGACTGGAGACTGGAAGCCACATAGTCGCCCTGAGGAACTATGCGAACACTGGAAGGGATGTATTTCTGTATCTTCGGCAGCAACAGCGGATAGTGGGTGCAGCCGAGGATGACGGCGTCGATACTGCTGTCGAGGGCCATCAGCTGGTCAATGCGCTTCTTGACGAAATAGTCGGCGCCGGGACTGTCACACTCGTTGTATTCCACCAGCGGAACCCAGAACGGACAGGCAACACCGGAAACCCTGATGTCAGGAAAGAGTTTCTGTATCTCCAGCGTGTAGCTCTCGCTTCTTATTGTTCCCTCGGTGGCCAATATGCCCACATGGCGTGTCGTAGTGAGCGAGCCTATAATCTCTGCAGTGGGACGGATTATGCCGAGCACACGGCGCAATGGGTCAACAACGGGAAGATCGTTCTGCTGGATGGTGCGCAGGGCCTTGGCCGAAGCCGTGTTGCAGCCAAGAATGACCAGATGGCAGCCCATTTCGAACAACTTCATGACGGACTGGCGGGTGAACTCATAGACAACATCAAAAGAGCGTGTGCCGTAGGGAGCACGCGCGTTGTCGCCAAGATAGAGATAGTCGTACTGCGGCAACAGACGGCGTATGCCGTGGAGAATGGTCAGGCCGCCATAGCCTGAATCAAAGATACCGATGGGACCGGGGGCGCTGGTAAGACTTTTCATAAGGCATGCTATGAGGTTGTGGCGTGCGGTTGGAACGATGTGCGGTCAAAGAAAAGATACTGAGGGAAAGAAAGGCATGATGCGCGCAATACGGGCGTCTAACGAAGCCGTTCGACGACGATAGAGCCGATGTTATCACCCTGTGACGGATTGATGAAAGGACAGGCGTTGTTGTCGGTATTGACGATGAAGGCATAGCCGCGCTCCTCTCCGATAACACGCAACAGGCTGCCGATACGGGCATGGAGCGGAGCAAGCAGATCGCGCTCGGCCTCGGCAAGCAAACGGCGACTTTCCTCACGGAAGAGAATGTTGCGGTCCAGAAGTTCCTGCAACTCGCTCTGACGCTTCTGAAGAATGGTCTGCGGAAAGTCGCGCTGGCCTTCAAGAAATTCCTCATACTTCTTGTTGAAATCACTCTCCACGCGCTTGGCTTCCGCTTCATATTTGGCTTTCAGATTGTCCAACTGGCGCATGGCCGTGGCGTATGCCGGCATGGCACGAAGAACTGAGTCGTAGCTGATATATCCGAAAGTCAGCGACTGTCGTGACTGTGAAGCGGCATCGGCTGACGGAGCCATCCCGGAAACAGGAACGGCGGTATTTCGTGTCTGACTGGCCGCATTGTCACTTGTCTGGACAGTCTGGTCTGCCTGAGCTGTCTGGCCTGCCTGAACTGTCTGGCCTGCCTGAACTGTCTGGCCTGCCGCCTGGACAGTCTGGACAGTCTGACCCTGGGCCGAAATGGCTGTTATGGCGAGAAGAACAAGAAGAACCGGCAGCGCTTTCAGCATGCCGTCCGGACAAAACCGGAAGCCTCCGGACTTTGCCACGACACGAAAACATTGGATGGTATCCGACTTTTGCATGATTATGGTATTGTTTGTTGCCTGCAGTGTGACCGCTGAATATGTGCCGCATGATGGCTTTTGGCGGCACAAAGGATCAATGAAAAAAAAGAAGTGAGAGCGCGCCGGATATGCAGAATGCTTCCGGCATGCTCTCACTGATACTTTCCCGGATTATTTCAAACCGAGTTTGGATTTCACTTCAGCTGTAACGTCAGTGCTGAGGGTTGTGCTGATGTAAGGAACACCACCGGCAATGTCCATGATATAGACATAGCCGCCGGCCTGACCCACCTGCTTGATGGCGTCAATGACCTTTGTCGTGATGGCCTGCATCTTTTCCTGCTGAGCCTTGCCGAGAGCCTGCTGGTTGTCCTGATAGCTCTGCTGTATCTTCTGATACATTTCCTGAAGCTCCTGCTCGCGGCGCTGCTTGATGTTCTCGGGAAGCGTGGCCTGCTCTTTCTCGTATGCCTGCGACTTCTTGGTCAGCTCGTCCTGCATGTTCTTCAGGTCGTCGTCATACTGCTTTGCCAATGCCTCAATCTCGGTTCTTGCCTTTGTGTACTCCGGCATTACCTGAATGATGTCCTGTGCGTTCACGTGTCCGAACTTTTGGGCGAATGCCGCCATAGGCGCACACATGAAAAGCATTAAAAGTAATTTCTTCATTGTCGTTATTGTTTTTAGTTTATATTATATTTCGTTTCCGGGGAGAGAGAGATGTTGAAAGAGGAATGAGCTTTCCTCACCATTCGCTATTCGCTATCAACTCTTCGCTCTTCATCAATTCGCATATCCCAATTTCTGCAATACTTCGTTGCTTATGTCTATCTTCGGACTTCCGAATATTATGCCGCTGTCACTGGCCCGGTCGAGGATGAGCTGATAACCGCGCAAATCGGCAATGTCCTTGACGGCGTTGTATATCTCTTCCTGTATCGGTGTCATGAGACTCGTGCGCTTCTTGAACAGCTCGCCGTCCGGTCCGAAATATTTTTTCTTCAGGTCGGCGGCGGCCTTCTCTTTCTCCACTATTGCGTCCTGACGGGCTGTCTTCTGCTCCTGAGAGAGGAAGACAACCTCGTTCTGATAGTTCTTATACATCGTCTGGGCTTCCGTTGAGATAGCCTCCACTTCCGCCTGCCATTTTTTTGAAACCTGATTCAGCTGCTCGTTTGCACGCTCGTATGCCGGAATGTTCTTCAAGATGTATTCCATATCCAGCAAGGCGAACTTCTGGGCCGACATGTTCAGTGAAAAGACGGCGAAAAGACAGAATAATACCAGTCTCATATTTCTTTCAGCTTTAAACATTAAACTTGTAATCTTAGGCCTTCATTCAAGAATATCAGAATTCCTGTCCGAGGATGAAGTGGAACTGGCTTCCACCCTTCTGGCCCGTATATTGGACAGTGTCGAAACCGTATGCCCAGTCAATACCCATCAGTCCGACCATCGGGAGGAAGATGCGCACACCGGCACCGGCCGAACGCTTCATATTGAACGGTGAGAACTTCTTCGTATCGCTCCAGGCATTTCCTCCTTCAAGGAAAGCAAGTCCGTAGATTGTCGTATTGCCAAGCATGAACGGATAGCGTATCTCGGCCGTGAAGCGGTCGTAGGCGTAGCCGGGAGCCGCATACGGGGTGAGCGAACCGTTATCGTAACCGCGGAGTCCGATGGTCTCCTGGGCATAGCCGGTTGAATAGCCGCTCATTCCGTCACCGCCGACATAGAATGTCTCGAAAGGCGACTTCTTATATTTGTTGAACGAGCCGAGCAGACCGAACTCAACGCGGGTCATGAGCACAAAGCACTTCTGGGCATTGGTGAGCGGAGTGTATGTGCGCAACTTGAACTTCCACTTGTGATATTCAATCCAGCGGTACTTGTCCTGCTGCTCCTGGTCGAATGTCGCCGACGTTCCGTCCGTAGCCAGATGCTCATAGTCCTTATTGTCGAAAGCCGACCATGGCGGAGTGATGGTCAGCGAGGCCATGAACTCAGAACCGCGGCGAGGGAAGAGCTGGTTGTCCGTGCTCACACGTGACAACGTGATGCCGAGGTTGACATTGTTGCAGTTTCCGTTCGAGATGAGGAAGTAGCGCCAGTCGCGCAGCATATATCTCGTATAGGAAAGCGAGAGCGAGAGCTGGAAATAGTCGTCGGGCCAGCGCAGACGCTTGCCCCATCCGATAGAGGCACCGAGCATCTGGACATACTTGTCGTCGTCGAGGTAGCTCTCATAGTTGTTGTAGTATCCGTTGTAACTGCCATAGCCGCCATAGTAGCTATAGTAGTTGTTCATCCAGCTGTTGTTGTAGTAGTTGCTGTTCACGTCGGTCTGCTTGGAGTAGAACAGTCCGACGTTGAAGGCGTTGGGGCGCTTGCCGTTGAACCACGGTGCCGAGTAGCTGATGCTGTACGACTGATAATACTGAGCGTTGGTCTGTGCGCTCAGTGCCAGCTGCTCACCGTCGCCGATAGGCATGATTCCCCGGTGCATCTTGTTGCGGCCGAAGAGATTTCTCATGGAGAAGTTGTTGAGCTTCAGAGAAATTCGTCCGATGACACCGGTCTGTCCCCATCCGAGCGAGAACTCCACCTGGTCGTTCGACTTCTGCTCCAGCTCCCAGTTGATGTCCACGGTTCCGTCTTCCTGATTGGGCTTGATGTCGGGATTGACCTTCTCCGGGTCAAAGAATCCCATCGACGCGATTTCACGCGCCGAACGCATCAGCGCGTCCTTGGAGAACAGGTCGCCCGGCTTGGTATGGAGCTCACGGCGCACGACTTCCTCATACAGACGGTCATTTCCGTATATGCGGACGTTGCTGATATGTGCCTGCGGTCCCTCGGTGATACGCATTTCAAGGTCGATGGAGTCGCCCACGATGTTCACTTCGGTCGGGTCAAGGCGATAGAAGAGATAACCGTTGTTCCAATAGTAGTTTCCTACGGCGTCTTCGTCTTCCGACAGTCGCTTGCTCATCTTCTTCGTGTCATAGACATCGCCCTTCTTCATGCGGAGCAGATTGTCCAGATATGATGTCGGGGCAACGGTGTTGCCGACCCACGTGACATTTCTCAGATAGTACTTCTGGCCTTCGTCCACTTTCACATAGACGTTGACATGTTTCTCGTCGACCGTCCAGACGCTGTCCTCCACGATATACATGTCGCGGTAGCCTAGCTCGTTGTACTTGTCTATAAGGTTCTGCTTGTCCTTTTTATAACGTTCCTCGGTGAATTTCTTAGACTTGAGGAAAGTCGACAGTTTTCCTGCCTCATGAGTCTTTGCGAATGCTCCTTTCTTGAAGAGGCCGCCCTTTATTTTCGATGTCTTCAGGTTTTCGTTTCCTTCGATGATGATGTGGCGCACCTTCATCTTGGCCTTTTTATCCACATTGACGTCAAGAATGACCTGGTTGTTGCCCGTGACATCGTCACGCTGCAGTATCTCTATTTCTGCGTTCTTATATCCTTTCTCGTCGAAATACTTCTTTGCGAGAATCTTAGCCCTGTCGATCATGTTCGGCGTTATCTGACTTCCTTTCATGATTCCGAGTTTGGCTTCCATATCATCGCGTTCCGACTTCTTAAGACCGTTATAGTTGATGACGCTCACGCGCGGTCTCAGGGTCAGATTGACACAGAGGTAAATCTTTGAGCCCACGATAGAGTCGGCCGTAATGGAAACCTGAGAGAAAAGTCCGTGTTTCCAATACCGGCGTACAGCCTCGGTAATCTCATTGCCAGGCACACTGATCTGCTGCCCCACTTCCAGTCCCGAGAGCCCAGTGAGCACATAATCCTCATATCCCTCGACGCCTTTTGTGGTCAGGCCGCCTATCTCACACAATCTCGGTGTGCCGGCATACAAGATGTCTGGATTGACTATCTTTTCCTGTGCCTTCACCTGAGTTGCAAGTAACGGTGCCACCGCAAGCAACATGAATACCTTATTAATATATCTCATTTATTATCTACTTGAATCCTTAGCTTAATATCCTTTCACCTTGTTTCCGGTGAAATCCATGTCCTTTTTATTGTCCTTTCAACGTCCTTTCTCCACCTGTTCGCCGGTCTTGCCGAAGCGTCTCTGTCGTCCCTGATAGCTGACGATGGCCTTTTGGAGGGCCTCTTCGTCAAAATCCGGCCAGAACGTCTCGCAGAAATACAGTTCCGAATAGGCAATCTGCCAAAGCAGATAGTTGGATATGCGGACCTCGCCGCCGGTGCGTATGAGCAGTTCCGGATCGGGCATGAAGCATGTCTGCATGTGTTCCGCAACTGTCTCCTCCGTGATGTCGGCGGCAGCGATGCGTCCTTCCCTGACGTCTTCGGCTATGCGGCGTGCGGCTTCGGTTATCTCCCACTTCGACGAATAGCTCAGCGCCACAACCATTGTCATTGCCGAATTGGCCGCAGTATGCTCTTCCGTCTCGCGGAGTTTCCGTCTCACGTCCTCCGGCAGCCGTCCGAGGTCACCGATTACACGGAAGCGCACGTTATTTTTCATGAAAATCTCGTCCTCAAGCGAAGACAGCACAAGCCCCATCAGGGCCGACACCTCATCCGCCGGACGGTTCCAGTTTTCCGTTGAGAAAGTATATAATGTGAGATACTTCACGCCAAGCCGCGTGCATTCCGACGTTATCCGCCTTACGGCCTCCACTCCCGCCTGATGTCCGTAGCTGCGTTTCTGTCCGCGTTCGGCCGCCCATCTTCCGTTGCCATCCATGATGATGGCTATGTGGCGCGGTATGCGTTCCATATCCAGTTGGTCTGTCATTGTCTCAGTCCCTATCGTTATTACATATTTTACACTTTGCCATAATATCGTATGTCACCGACAGCTGCAGCACGCTGTAGCAATCGGTGTTCTTGAACATACCCTTGCTCGGTATGCCGTAGGGGTCGGCCACGCCGTCGAGTTTGTCGCTCATGGAGAACCGCATGGCCCATTCCAGCCCTACGTTCACCCTCGTGCCCGCCTTATATTTCACTCCGATACCAATCGGCACATTTCCCGTGACCACACTCCCGCCGTCAGTACTGGCGTAGGTCAGTCCCAGTCCGAGGGCGACATACGGCGTAAACCGCTGTGCGCCACGGTATTCGCGTCCCGTACCATAAGGCCAGAAGTTATATTCGAACCTTACCCCGGCATCCACTATCTTGCTGCTGAACGCAACCGTCGTGTCGCTGTATGCCGGATACCACGTCTGCGTTCCGTCCGACGCGCCTTTCAGTTGGCCATAGCCGATGTTCATGGCCAGTCCCATGCGCGGATTGAACCTGTATCGTGCCAACACCGTCCCCATTGCCTGCATGTTCTTCATCAGCGAGCCGTTGAAATCGCCCTGATAGGCTACAAGCCCGATGCCTCCTCCAATCTCCATCCTGTACTCAGGGTCTTCCTGAGCCCGTGCCGTGAAGACTGACAGCAGAAGCGTGATGATGACAAGCGCATGTCTCATGCCGGTTCCGGTTTATTCCGTTACGTTCGTCCGACCACACCAAACCTGTCCCGTTCCACCGCACACAATCCACAGACGGTTGTCGCCGTCCACGGCCATCACAGCGGAAGTGGCATTCGTGTCAAAGCCTTCCGGTATATTATATATGGTGCTGTTCTTCCACGTGATTCCGCCGTCGCGGCTCTCATAGAGCTTCGCATACGGCTCCACCGTACATCCGCCGATGCCTTCTCCTCCCATGGCCAACAGCCGGCCGTCGTATCCGGCAACCGTCAGGCCCTTCATCCGGGGCAGGGGATAGACGAACGTGTCGTCAATGTTGACGTACGTCCACTGTCCGGCCTTGCTGTCCGGGGCATATTCCACAATCTTTCGCCAGACCATGGCGTACGGCTCGTCGTTGGAAATATCTTCTCCGGCATTGTCCTTCACCGTCAACGGCCGGTTTCCGACCATCACAACATAGTCTGTCGTGGCATTATAGGCAAACGGCATGCTGCAGAAAGCCACATCCTCTGCGGGCAGCCACTCTGCATCGCCGGCCACTCCTGCGTCTGTCGTCCATGTCAGTCCGCCATCCACAGAAACGCCTATACGTCCGTTGTCCGTAAGTGTATAGAGCTCAGCAGGTTCAGGTTCTTTGCCATCAGCCTCCAGCTCATCCTTATCCTGACGGTCATTTGCACCTACGAGCTGCTTCAGCGCGAAACCTTCCGTCCGATAATCCACATCGGCGAAAGTCTGCCCGCCGTCATCCGAACGTTTGAGCACACCGCCGTCCAGTACCATCACCGAGCCGTCCAGCACAGCCACATTAGCGGCTGCGCCGGCTCCCAATACGGTAGCCGATTTCTCCCACGTGACTCCATCCGTAGTGGTATATGTCACTGTGGCACCGTCTTTCACGCCCATTACAACCAGCCGGCCGGACGCAACCACGGCTTTCATATCCGCCAATCCGGCCAGTTCGCTGTTGTCCGCCATCCGCGTCCATCCGAAGCTGCCGTCCTGAGCGTCCTTGACTTTGACCGTCACGGTATATTTCCGCGTAGCGGTGTTGTCCGCCGCCACGACATAAAGGTTGCGCTGTGTGCTGAAGTTTGTCTGTTCGCCGGCGTTGAAGATGTTCCACATTCCGTCCGTCTGGTTCTCTATATAGACCATTCCGCTGTTCTTGACAAGATAGCTGCATGTCAGCGTCGTAAGGTCAGTGCCTGCCGGCAGCGGCTCCACATTATATATTTCGCCGTTCAGCTGGTCAATGTGGAACGGGATATACTTGACCATCTCGTCGACGTATGACGATGTCTCCGTCGAACCGTCCTCCGCCGTGCTGCTTGTGTTCACGGTTGCGGAAGTTATATTGAAACTTGTTATGGCTATATCATTATATAATGTAATCTCCATATCGTCATCGTCCATACAGGCCGTTAGCAGCACTGCTGCCGAAAACAATAAGCAGAGAGAGCGGATATATCTTTTCATCAATATCTTTTTTAATTTTAGCTGCAAATTTAATCACAATTCCGCAAAACGCGGCATCTTTATGCCATTTATTAAACAAAATATATGATAATGCGCTGTATTTTAAGTTCTATTAGTAATGAAGCAAGAGGTCTGGGTGATGAGCTGCCAAGTAAGATGTCAGAGTGATGATGACAACTCTTCGTCCACCCCCGGGAATACGAAAACGGTTATCACAGCTCTTCTGGCATCATTCTGTCCTCCGGCTTGAATACAAAAAGAGCGCGGTATGACTCACTCACTCCGCGCTCCTTCTTAACGTAAGCGACATCTTGTCTGATAAATCAAACACCGCAAAGCGGCTGATGTCAACATTCCGTTGTCTGAAAATCTAATAACATAATCTTTACCTTAAATCTATTAACTACTAACCTAATGAATAACAATGTATTCGTCTCGAACACGTTGCAAAGGTAATACATTTTGTGCGCGTACACAAATTATTTAAGCATTGTTTAGACTTTATCTGTTTTGTTTTGATTTATATCAATTTCGTATCCATGAGAATGTACAAAAACACACCACACCTCCACGGACAACAAGAAGTCTTTGCGGACAAAAACCGCTAAAGAGCAATAAGAAACGGGATTCACAGACATCACAGGAAGCGTCAAAACCCTGCCTGGCTCCCAAAATTCTCAAAGACAAAAGAAGAATCCCGCCTGGCGTTGCCCGACGGGATTCTTCTTTTGTCTTTGAGTTTTCTCTTTATTAGAGCTGCGGACCGGCTGCTACGAGAGCCTGACCTGCCTCATTTCCTGTGTACTTAACGAAGTTCTTCTGGAAGCGTGCTGCCAGATCCTCTGCCTTCTTCTGCCACTCGGCTGCGTCAGCGTATGTGTCGCGCGGGTCAAGGATGTTGGTGTCAACGCCCTCAAGCTCTGTCGGAACGGCAAAGTTGAAGATTGGAATGTTCTTTGTGGGAGCGTTGAGGATAGCGCCGCCGAGGATTCCGTCGATGATACCGCGTGTGTCGCGGATAGAGATACGCTTGCCCGTACCGTTCCAGCCTGTGTTCACGAGATAAGCCTTGGCACCGCTCTTCTCCATCTTCTTCACCAGTTCCTCAGCATACTTTGTGGGGTGCAGCTCGAGGAATGCCTGGCCGAAGCAAGCCGAGAATGTGGGAGTAGGCTCGGTGATACCGCGCTCTGTACCTGCGAGCTTGGCTGTGAAACCAGAGAGGAAGTAGTACTTTGTCTGCTCCGGAGTCAGGATAGAAACGGGAGGCAGAACACCGAATGCGTCGGCAGACAGGAAGATCACGTTCTTGGCTGCGGGAGCTGCGCTCTTCGGGCGAACGATGTTGTTGATGTGCTCGATGGGGTAAGAAACGCGGGTGTTCTCCGTTGTGCTCTTGTCTGCGAAGTCGATTGTGCCGTCCTCTGCAACGGTAACGTTCTCCAGCAGGGCGTTGCGCTTGATGGCGTTGAAGATATCGGGCTCGCTCTCCTTGTCGAGGTTGATAACCTTGGCATAGCATCCGCCTTCGAAGTTGAACACACCGTTGTCGTCCCATCCGTGCTCGTCGTCACCGATAAGCAGACGCTTCGGGTCGGTAGACAGAGTGGTCTTACCCGTACCTGACAGACCGAAGAACACGGCTGTGTTCTCGCCGTTGAGGTCAGTGTTTGCAGAGCAGTGCATAGAAGCCATGCCCTTCAGCGGCAGATAGTAGTTCATCATTGAGAACATACCCTTCTTCATCTCACCGCCGTACCATGTGTTGATGATAACCTGCTCGCGGCTTGTTACGTTGAACACAACGGCTGTCTCTGAGTTCAGACCCAGCTCCTTGTAGTTCTCAACCTTGGCCTTAGATGCGTTGTAGACGATGAAGTCGGGCTCGAAGTTCTCCAGCTCGGCCTCTGTCGGGCGGATGAACATGTTCTTGACGAAGTGAGCCTGCCATGCCACCTCTACGATGAAGCGAACAGCCATGCGTGTGTCCTCGTTGGCACCGCAGAAACCGTCGACAACGAACAGACGCTTGTTAGACAGCTCTTTCTTTGCTATTTCCTTAACGGCAGCCCATGCCTCCTGAGAAGCGGGATGGTTGTCGTTCTTATATTCGTCAGATGTCCACCATACGGTGTCCTTTGAGTTCTCGTCCATGACGATGAACTTGTCCTTGGGTGAGCGGCCGGTGTAGATACCTGTCATAACGTTGACAGCACCCAGCTCAGTCTCCTTACCTTTCTCGAAGCCTGTCAGGCTCTCCTTTGTCTCCTCCTCGAAGAGGGTCTCATACGAAGGATTGTAAACAACCTCGGTAGTACCGGTGATACCGTACTTCTCTAAAACTGACTTATCAAACTTTGCCATTTCTGTAAAATGTATTTAGTTGTATGAATATTAAATATGTATGCCAAGGCATCCACACACCGGACACAGCATGGCTTTATCGCGGCAAAGGTAGTAAAAATAACATTTACATCAAAATGTTATCGCACACAAATACTGCCCGTTACACCTTTTTTAAGTTAAAGTATCGGAAAATCAGCCATTCCGTCTTTTTTTGCAAAGTCGGAATGACAAAAGCGAAGCGCCCGCTGCGGATTGTTTTCGGGAGTCAGAGGAGTTGTAGCTCCCGTGATTTTTTGTTCATCCGGCATTTGAAGCGACTGTCCGATTAATGTCAGCATCACCTTCCCGCTTAAAGACTTCCGTATGAATTTGAATTTTAACACAACTTTCCTGCTGTATGCCACTTCAAAAAAATGCCGGAAGAGCCTGAATTCCTCCCCGAAAAAGAACTTTTTTCCGTATCTTTGCATCCAATAAGCAATCAATCAAAACCACGATACGATGAAAATAATCAATCTTAGCGAGACAGACTCCGTTGTCAACAGGTATCTCTCGGAGATACGCGACGTCAATTATCAGCAGAACCGGCTGCTTTTCCGCAACAACATCACGCGCATCGGCGAGATGATGGCATACGAAATCAGCAAGACACTCAGTTATGAGGACCGCGAGGTGACAACCCCGCTGGGCACCGCACGCGTCCGTCTGCCCGAAAACGACATCGTCCTGAGCACAATCTTCCGCGCCGGACTGCCACTGCACACGGGATTTCTCAATGTTTTCGACCATGCCGAAAACGCTTTCGTGAGTGCCTATCGCAAGTACACGGACGACACCCACACCGAGGTGGGCATACATGTGGAATATCTTGCCACGCCGAATCTGGACGGCAAGACCCTCATCATCGCCGACCCCATGCTCGCCACCGGCGGCTCGATAGAGATGGGCTATCGCGCATTTCTGACCAAGGGCCTGCCGAAACGTGTCGACATTGCCTGCGTCATAGCTACGCCGGAAGGCATAGAACATGTCCGCCGGACCATGCCGGACGACATCACGACGGTCTGGTGTGCCGCCATCGACGAGCGCCTGGACGAACACAAATATATCGTTCCGGGACTGGGAGACGCCGGCGACCTGTGTTTCGGAGAGAAACTGTAGGCTGATTTTGTGACAGCAGTTTTTGTTTGGAAAAATTTACGTTTCCCTGCCGTAAGGCTCTCCCAAAGCCCCAACGGGGCTGTTGTTGCAGAGCCGGGAGAGCCTTACGGCAAACCTTTTCCGACTTCGTCAGATTGCGGCGGAATTGTGGTTGTAGATAGGTGTCTGTAAATAAGCGTGTTCCAAAACAGATAAATTCCATTTCGCCGTAACTCCCGAATTCTGGCACGCTCATGCCTGCGACATTTGCGCCCGCGGCCGAACTTTTTTGGAAAGTCCCTGCTCTTGTGGTAGATAATTTCGGAATTTAAATTACAAACAGAACACAGACCGCCATGCTTTGATGCCGGTCTGCGGCCGATGGGAATCTGCCGGACAACGGCGTCCGGCGGAACAAACACCCGAGGCTGTGTCAAAAGAGCAACGGACATAGCTGAAAACGAATCCCCATCAGTCTGGTTTTCGCATTTTGACACATCTTCACAGGTCTCACACGACATTCAAAGAAAAAAGCCTTTCCGTGAAAAGGGGAACGGAAATCTCCGCTGTCCACACTTGATGAACAGGCCGGAAGACCACCCTTATATTAAAACTTCTCTTTCGCTGATACACAATGCTGGTTCCTCATCCTACAACCGCCCCTCCTCGTTATAGCTGTAATACCGTCCGTCGGTGATGATGACGTGGTCGGCAAGATAGATGCGCATGGTGTCGCAGGCTGCTTTCAGCCGTTGTGTCAGCCGGTCGTCTTCGGTGCTTGGCCGCGCGTTGTTGCTCGGATGATTGTGGCAGAGGGCAATGACGGTGGCGTTGCAGAGCAGCGCTTCCTTTATTATCAGCCGTATGTCGACAGCTGTCTCGCTCAGTCCTCCGTGGCTGAGCCGCAGCCGCTTGATGAGCTTGAAGCTGCGGTTCATCAGCAGCACCCATGCCTCTTCTACGTCGAGGTCCTGCATGAGCGGATGGAGATGGTTGTATATGGCCGTGGCCGACCCGAGGTCCTCGCGTTCCTCCGCCTTTTCCAGCTGGCGGCGCTTGCCCAGTTCGCAGGCTGCGAGAATGGTGATAGCCTTGGCCGGTCCCATGCCGTGATATGCCGTCAGTTCGCGTACGGTCTTCTTTCCCAGCGTGTTCAGATTGTTGTTGCAGTCGGCCAAAACACGCTTCATCAGCTCCACGGCGCTCTCGCCTACCGAGCCGGAGCCTATGAGTATGGCCAGCAGTTCGGCACTCGACAAAGCCTGCGCCCCGAGACGCTCAAGTTTCTCCCTGGGACGGTCCTCTTCGGACCAACGGGGGATTTTTAGTGAAGAGTTATGAGTGATGATTGCAGAGGTATGATTACTCTTTAGCTCTGAGTTATGAGTGGTTGGTTCAGAGTTATGAGTGGTTAGTTCAGAGTGATGAGTGGTTAGTTCAGAGTGATGAGTGATGATTGCAGAGGTATGATTACTCTTTAGCTCTGAGTTATGAGTGGTT
>CAMWVS010000026.1 GCA_947177775.1 uncultured Prevotella sp. | reverse complement strand
TCTATGGTCCAATATATATTCCGTAACTTAGGAGAAAATATATACTTTTGTATAGACAAAACTTAAAAACGATGAGATTAAGCATTTTATTAATAACAATATTATTGGCAATTCATGGAATTAATGGTTTTGCCCAAAATTTTGCTGGCAACAGTAAAACAATAACGATGTATGAAGAGTTTCAGCCAGCATCTATAGAATTACACAACGGGAATGTCATAAAGGAAAAGCATGCGAATGTTTTTCTCAAAAATGGAAAGCTTCTATATAAAAGCAGAAATAATACAATTATGCAGGCGAACATGAGTAATATCAAATCAGTATGTTTCGCTGACCGTGAGTACATACGCATAGATACATTATTGGCTTATGTTATTGACACAATTGGGTGTAACAGATTGTTATGTGCAACCCTGATTGATATTGACTCTTATAAATCACAGCTTACAAATTCTCAACTGGTAACAAAATTTGATTTGGGTGGAAGTTTTGTCAATGTGACATCTTTAGATGATATACCTAACAAAGAAGAAATAAGTTATCCGTTGGTTAATTATTTCTTTTTTGAAATAAACAATAAGATAATCCGTGTTCACGAGCGAGACATCTACAAAGTTTTACCAAAGAATAAGCAGCGTATTTTTAAAACTATGATAGATTCTCCTCAATTTGATTTCGGTAATCAAGAGTGTTTGAAGCGAATTTTAAGAGAGTTATGGTAAATCATTTATGTGACTCTGAAAATTATATAATGCGCATTAAGATAAATTAACTATGACTTTAACATTTGAAGATATACAGAGGATAGGGGAGGACATAGGGTCCTGTCACTTTTGCAAGGTTAGGACAAGGGAATATCGTTTCCGCGGTAGGTTAAAGCGGAAATCCTTACGGACAAAAGTGTGGGCTTCGCAATTAACAGGTATTAACATACACGCTGCGCGTGTTTACTGTTTCTCCATCAACACCCAAAGGACTTTTAAAACTGCAAATTTAAACGTATGGCTATGGCTGGCAATGGCCGTTAATATTTTTTACCATTTCCTGCGGAAATGCCAAAAAACATCAACGTTATTGCCTGCCATTTCCATCCGTTTTTTATTGCAGTGTTAAAATTCCGTTGGGTGTTGAGGGGGAAACAGTTTGGGGCCTGCGGATTGAAAACGTAAACATGTAAAATCAATTAAAATTAAGCAATTATGAAGTACTACGCAAATTACAACGCAAACGGAGGACTAACGTTAAAAGAACCAATAACAGGAACTGACAAAAAGGAGATCATAAAAGAAATAAAGAAAATAGCAGAGGGGAAGAGGAAAAAAGGTGGTTTCTGCTGCTGGAACGTATGGTGCATAAAAGACGAAGAATACATAGATATAGCAATAGGATATATGGACACATACGGCGACAGAAAGAGAATTTTATAAAAGACATAAACGAAGTACCCATCCCTTAAGGATGGGCACTTTGTTAAAAGAAATAAAGCATGACATACAATAATAATAATACCAAATAGAACAAGCAACCAGCTTGTATAATAAGACGAATAGTCCTTAATAATTTATCTTTCTCACTCATAATGGCACAAAGATAATGATTATTTTTTGAAAAGGCCATTAAGAGGAGAAAAATTACGCCAAATCCAACGAGCACCGGAGGGCAGAAAATGAGTATCAGCAGGATCGAAATTACGCAAATTTTCCTGTCCAAGGCGATAAGATTCATGACCTTTAATCAAGTTGTCAAGACCAGCACCTTCAACCAACAACGGTGTTAGCTGTTCAACCTGACTATTATTCAGCTCAAAGCCATTCTGACGAGCAATAGACTCAAGAACATCTTGTGCAAGCTTTTCTTCAGATTTCTTATTCAAAGATATATGAGAACGATTTAAAGAAACAGAAGAAGAATTAAGACGAATATCACTCCATATCTTAGCAACCTGAGCAGAAAAGGTAGCCGGAGCATACTTAATATTTATATCCTTAAGCTTATTATCAAGCTCAACGCCGAGACGGGTTTGTTCGGTAAGCTTAGTTTGCTCCTCAAGCGATTTATTTTGCAAATGGACTTGCTTAATAGTATCATTCCATGTAGCCTGAGTAAGCTCCCATTGTTGACGCTCAAGAGCAGCACGGGTATGAGAATTCTTTGTATCAGCAATTAACTTATTGATTTCCTCAAGGTTTTTCAGATTGCGAGTTTGATTATCAATATTCTTTGACTGAGTATCCTCACGTATGTTATCTACCTCAGCATTATTACGAGCAGCAGCGGCAATGTGTTGACCGGCAGCAGTAAAAGAGTTAGAGGGGTCATAACTCTGCATAGTAGGGGTATTTAACTGCGGAGGCTGAGCACCGGAAGCAGCAGTACCGGAAACAGCGGCTGAAGAAATACCAGAACTACCAGTTTGACCAAACATCATGTAAGGATTAAGACCAGCGGCCAAATAACGCTGCATCTGAGCGGCAGGAGTGTTATACTCATTATTCTTCTGCCACATAGACTCATTAAACGCGTTATTCTTATCCGTCATGCGTTCATTAAACGCTAATTGGTCATAAAACATACGTTCCTGTAAAGCATTATTTTCACGGGCAATAGCCATATTAGTTTTATTAGTCGAACTATTACTGCTACTACCAAGTAAAGAGCCAAACAAAGAGGCTCCAGCACCTAAGAGGTTGCCACCGGCTGCAGAGCCGATGGCATTACCTAAACTTTTTAAAAAACCCATAATTATTCTGTTGAGGATTGTTCAGGAAAATCAGGAGAATCAGAAGAATCAGTCGAAACGACCTCAAGGGCGTCCAACTCTGACATGAGATAAGCGGACCAATCACGGACCTCAGAGGGGGCCTGTATATAACGAGACTTGACAGTACGAATCAAATCATCATCAGAAAGACCGGCATATTTATCAGACAAATCACCGGAGCGGACACCGGACACAATAGAGTCCAAAACAGGTGCCAATTCACGAGATAACCTATCCTGAGAAAGTAAAAGACCGATATCAGTACCATAATGTTTTATAATCTCATCACCATCGTATATCTCATCAACGAGAAAATTACTAACAGGGCTTTTTTCCATAACAATAGCGTTAGGAGAAACAGGGGTAGGGACATAGACAACCGGCATATCATCCGGAGTATTAACATACATTCGCATAATTATTCCATTTTAAAAAGGTAAACCTGAAACTGAAAGGTTACGAACAACCTTTGTATCAAAGAAAGACGCAATCAATAATTGGTCACTATCGACAGAGGACGTCACCTGAGAAGAAACAGGGAATATACTATCAACACTCTGAGGAGCAACCTTAAAGGAACGCCAATCCATATTGTACGATTTTTCGCCAGGGAACAAAACAAAGTTATTATTGATAGGTGCAACCCAATCTTTCATCGAGGTAAGAAAAGAGCCGCGAACAATATCACGGGAGGTCTTATAGTCCCAATAACGGGGAGCGAATCCAATGGAACCAAAAGGATCACCATAATTTTGAATACCTCGAGTGATATCAACAATAGCCAAAGGAACCTCTTCCATTCCGAGATTATCATATTCGGGGATAGCATAATCAGTAGCTTTAACACGTAACATAGAGCGGTCAATACCGGCCGAATTCCAATCCAAAACAGGGACGGCGTGATACACACCGATGATATATCCGTATTTACGGGATGAAAAATTAACAACACCATTACGAGATATTGAGGTAACACCTTTACCGGCGAGAACAGCCTGACTGGTATCAGCAGCGAGGTTAGTATTTTCAACCTCATTGATAGCAATGTTACCTGAAGTACCTCCAAGCCACTGACAAAGATAAGATTCGTCAATAGTAGTTTCTACATTCCAATGCTTCTCCAACTGTGCTTTAAAGTCAAGTGAACCTGACTGAGTAATCTCACGCCAGCGCTGAGTAGCTTCAGCAAAGCGAAGAGCAAAGACTGACACACCAAGGCCGGAACGACCAACAAGATCAGTCGCGGAAGAACCTTGATTAGATGCGACATTAGCGATAAAACCTTGTGACAAGTCACCTGTAGGGCTAACGGTATTGATACCGGCGAACTCCATGCGCTGGAAACCTTTAAGAGGAGCGGCAATAGCGGTATCGCCGAACTGAGCACGAGGCAAAAGACCCATAACAAGGTCTTTTTTGTAATTACAATAATTAAGGTCAAAAATATTATACAAAGGACTTTCGTAAGTAAGTACCGATGATACTTGATTCTGCAAAGTACCAACATCAACTTTCATCTGATTCTTACGAAACATGTAATCAAAATTATACCGCTGTGGTTTAGATGTCTCCCATTGAGTATAACGAAAGAAATCTTGACAAACTTTTTGATAAGCAGCAAGGGGGAACGGGTTCAAAGCAAAATTTTCAAAATCATAATAAGAATTATACTGAGACAATTCACGTAAATCACCATAGCCAAGATAATCTAACAAACGAATTGTATTCTCATACCGACTAAAACCAAAGAAATCCTTAGCAGTTCCATGACCTTCGTTTTCAGCTTCCTGCAAAGCATGAAGATAAAGTATTAATTCACGAACAGAGATATAAGGATGTGTATCTAAGTCAGTTACAGAGCCATTAATGCTGGAAGCATGGCTATAATTGTTAGTTTGAACGATGAAATCATTGAACTTATCCCAAAGGAGAGATGTCGGAACGAAATAAAAATCATAGAATTCCTGAATACGAGTAAAAGCAGCAGTCTGAACTGGCTGCGTTCTGGTAAAACTATTGATATCAATAGACCATTTATCACCAGGAAGAACTTCTTTACAAAAGACAGGGACAATCTGACCTACCTTAGCAGTAAAAGCATTTCTAAATGACAAGTCAAAACCATTTCGGTGGACATGGTTTTTAACGTCCCTTTGTGACATAATATTAGCCATAATTATTTTAATTTTAATTAGTTAAAGAAAAATATTATTTAAATCGTTCAAGCGCTTATGCTTGACACGATCACAAGATAATTTAAGATGACGCGACGCGAATTCCTTATACAAAGGATTATCAGTCTTATTAAAAACATTATCAACAAACCACTGAGGCTCAAGACCAATCGACGAAAGATAATCTAAAATAGGTCTCGGAAAATAGGGGGGACAAAATTCTACTGCATCAGAAAACGCGGGAAACACATCATAATAGCACAACAGATAAGGCAGAAAATCAGTACCTAATTCAGCGGTATATTGTTGCTGCTCAGAAAGTTGGTTGTATAGATTAAAGTAATCTTTATCCTGCCAATAACGCTCTATCAAAGACACATAAGCATCAGGTGTAACATGATATATATCACACATTTTCAGGAATCGGCGAGAGCGATAAAGGACAGACTGCACAGTCTGTAGACGGAACTTACCATTAAAGGTAAAACACTGCATAAGGTAATGACATCTACTATCCTCGTTAGACCATATTAAATCAGCCAATTCAGCTACCGTTTTTTCTCCAAACTCTCTATAAGCTTCTGTTGCAAATGTAAAGCATACCAAACGCTCGTGATGACTCTTTTGGTCATAGTTGATACATCGTCCGAAGTATCTATCCTCAAACGAAAAAGGGGGAGTAATTGGTTGATTTCGGCCATTATCGGCCAAACATCGGCCATTAAGAGTCTCAAAGGTCGTTTCAAATAACGCTTCCTCCGCATCTTGGTAAAAGCTGCCAAAGAGGCGCGAGCTATGTAAGACGAACGGCCGGAGGTACTTAACTCCATGTAATCTCGAGCGAGCAGAAATGCTGTTAGCGTAAGACGCAACGTACGAAGCAGTGTTACCTTTGGAGATTTGGTAATCAACACGACCAAAGTTCCATGCTTTAAGTATAGCTTCTCCCATGACGCGTGCCGTTTGGGCTTCGTCGTACCATAACAGGAGATGATAATGCGGCCGGAAGTGTACGGGTCCATACTCTCCAACAGCGTAGTAACGTATTTTTTCATCAGTTTCTTTGGTTAAATAATATCTAAGACGTTTGAGAAATTTCTGAACATCAACTTTATCAAGGACAGGGATTAACCCTGTAAGATGCTCAGGGAGACTAAATTTTAAATTGTAAGCGGATATACGATTCATCGGTAGGTATTTTTCCGATGAAACCGCAAAAAATGGACGACCGGAACGGACGTAATGTGCATGCAATCGAGGAGAAACAGGCGTGTAATATATATAGCCATTAAGGGGGACAGGCTTCACAAGCGGTAAATTTTCGTTACTATATGTAAGAGTAACAAAAAGAGTGTACTTATGAGACTGAGACTCCAACTTACACTGATTGGTGTAAGAAAAGGCCTTTATGTTTTCGCAAGCCACACAATGACCGCAGCGGACAAACTTCTGTTGGCCACGGGAATCCGTAATAAAACGCGGATGTAAGCAATTAAAAGCACTCATATCAAAAAGGCAACTCGTAATCAACAACAATAGTATCAACACCATACTTTAATATCACCTCATTAACACGAGTCAAGGCCAATCGGGACTCAACCAACTTCTCAGGATAAATAATGGATCCAAAGAGAGTACCAACAAGGATGCAACCACGAGTATCGGCAACGGAATTGCCAAAATGTATACGTATGCCTCTACGACCAGGGACGTCGGAAACTAAAGCCAATTTAAGGCGAAATTTAGGCGAGTAAGTAAACACTAAAGGATAAGTACCGGAAGGGATGCAACCATAACGAGGGAGAATAGGAGGCTCCAAAGTATCACAGACATATTCACACTTATCATCAAAAAGTCCAGTCGGACTAAAATAAAGCGTACCGGAAATAGGTTTACCAGTAGATCCATCAGAATGACGACGTAGAATTAAAGCAGACATAGCAATCAATTCTGAGAAATGACACCAAGGAGAGCACTACCGATAGCAACGAGGATTCTAACAATCCATTCTAATTTTGTTGTTTTCATAACTTTAAATGTTTAAAACTGTTAATAAATACTCGACTAAAAGCCGAACTAAAAATTTAATAATTACCTTTACGCTGCAAATATAAACAATGCGTTTTTAATATAATGCGCATTATGATAAACAAATAATTGATATAAATATTTTAAACTTTAATTATGAGGAAACATTTATTCTTTGCTGCGCTTCTATTGCCCTCTATTACATTGGCGCAAACATTTGATTTTGACATGGCGGTTTCTCAGCCTGTCTATTCAGATGAAGTTGGTTATGGATTTGATATGATATCGACTCCGGTGTCAAGTTCAAAGTCTAAAGGCACTTCTCTAAAAGGAAACTCACCATTTTACTTTTCTGTTAAAGTACCGGATGGCAATTACAAAGTAAAAGTCGAATTAGGTTCAAAGAAAAAAGCCGGTAATACCGTAGTGCGTGCAGAAAATCGCAGACTGTTTGTTGAAAATGCGAATACAGCCAAGGGTGAATTCGCAACTTATGAATTTGTAGTAAACAAGCGCTCTCCAAAGATCAATGATAAGGAGCGTGTGAAGATTAAGCCGCGTGAGAAAGAATATCTTAATTGGGATGATAAGTTGACATTGGAGTTTAATGGCAAGGCTCCTGCTGTCAAGAGCATTCATATAGAGAAAGATGAAAGTTGTCCGACGATATATCTGTGTGGCAATTCAACTGTGGTTGATCAGAATAATGAACCTTGGGCCAGTTGGGGACAGATGATTCCGCGTTGGTTCAATGGAAACGTAGCCATATCCAATCATGCGGAGAGTGGTCTGACGGCAGGCACTTTCATTGCGCAGAACCGTTTGGCGAAGATTATGTCGACTCTTAAGGACGGAGATTATGTTGTGTGTGAATTCGGTCACAATGATGAGAAAGAAAAAGGTCCTGGTTCCGGGGCATGGTATCATTATACCCGTAACTTAAAAATTTTCATAGATAATGTACGTTCAAAGGGTGCAACAATAATATTCTGCACTCCTACTCAGCGGCGTAATTTCAACGATGACAAAAAAACGATTAAGGATACCCATGGCGATTTCCCCGCAGCAATGAAGGCTGTTGCAGAGCGAGAAAATGTTCCAGTCATTGACTTACATGACATGACACGTGAGTTCTTTCAGGCATTAGGTTATGAAGATAGTAAACGTGCTTTGGTGCATTATCCGGCCAACACATTTCCTGGACAGGAGAAGGAACTGGCGGACAATACACATTTCAATACGTATGGAGCATACGAAGTTGCCAAGATGGTTGTTATGGGTATGAAGAAAAACGATCTTCCTATTGTAAAAGAGTTAAGGGAGGACTTTAAGGATTTTAATCCTAATTTCCCGGATGCATGGGATAAATTTGAGTGGATACCGGCTTCTCGAGTTGATATATTAAAGCCGGATGGTAATTAAATTATGTGTCAGATTTGTAAATACAGAATTAATAACTAAAACAAATTATGGATAAAAGATTTTTGACTATTGCGATAGCCATGCTGGGAGCATGTGAATTGTCTGCCCAATCATGGCCTGCGGCTTCTCCGGAAGCAAAGCCTGGTGCCAGATGGTGGTGGTTAGGCTCTGCTGTGACAGAAAAAGACTTGAAATGGAATATAGAAGAATATGCAAAGACTGGTATTGGAGCATTGGAAATAACACCGATATATGGTGTGCAGGGCAATGACAAGAACAATTTGTCCTTCCTTTCTGCGCCATGGATGAAAGCATTGAACTTTACAGAGTTGGAAGGAGCTGACAATGGTGTGCTTATCGACATGAACAATGGTACGGGATGGCCGTTTGGAGGACCTGAAGTACCACTTAGTGAAGCGGCTGCCAAACTCGTATATACTGATACGACAATAATAGGCAAGTCCTTAAGGACTGGCATTGATATCAGTATTACGGACAAAAAGGAGAAGCAGTATGCAACTCTCAGCAAAGTTATGGCTTATTATACCGATGGTGTTGCTGATCTTACAGAGATGACGGATGCTAATGGCATAGTTAAATGGCCTAAGGCACAGAAAAAGGAAAACTACCGTATAATTGCGGTTTATTGCTCACGGACACGTCAACAAGTGAAACGTGCGGCACCAGGTGGTGAAGGTTATGTTATAGATCACTTTGACAGGAATGCTGTTTCGCACTATTTGCAGCGTTTTGAAGACGCATTTGCAAAAAACGGAACCCCCTACCCTCATTCTTTTTTTAATGATTCTTATGAAGTATATAAAGCCAACTGGACACCAAGTCTTTTTGTTGAATTTGAAAAGCGCAGAGGCTATAAATTGGAAGAACATCTTCTTGAGCTTCTTGGTGAAAAAGAAGACAATGGCAACAGAGTGCTTGTAGACTACAGGGAGACTCTTGGAGAACTGCTTTTAGAAAACTTCACTGAGCAATGGACTGCATGGGCTCACAAGCATGGTGTCAAGACCCGTAATCAGGCTCATGGCTCACCAGCCAATCTTATTGATGTCTATTCTGCTGTTGACATACCGGAAATAGAAGGGTTTGGATTGTCTGATTTCAGTATTAAAGGCTTGCGTACGGACTCTGGATACACAAGAAAGAATGACAGTGACGTTTCAATGCTCAAATACGCATCCTCTGCTGCGCATATCAATGGCAAAACACTTACCAGCAGTGAAACGTTCACCTGGCTCACAGAACATTTCCGCACATCGCTGTCTCAGTGCAAACCGGATATTGACCTCATGTTTACATGTGGTGTCAATAATATGTATTTCCATGGAACATGTTATTCTCCGAAAGAAGACGTATGGCCGGGATGGAAATTCTATGCTTCCATAGATATGAGTCCGACCAATAGTATCTGGCATGACGCCCAATATCTGATGAAATATATAGAGCGTTGTCAGAGTTTCCTTCAGATGGGACAGCCTGACAATGATTTTCTTGTCTATCTGCCAGTACGTGATATGTGGGCTGAGCGCAAAGGAAAGGGAGCCGGTTCGCTTCTTATGCAGTTTGACATTCATTCCATGGCAAAGAAAGCTCCTGACTTCATCAAGAGTATTCTTGACATAGACAAAGCCGGATATGACTGCGACTACATCAGCGAGAAATATCTGTTGACGACATCATATAAAAACGGTATGCTTGAGACCGCAGCCGGAACACGTTATCATGCACTTATCATACCCGGCAGCGGTAATATGCCTGCAAATGTAAAAGCTCATATTGACGGCCTGAAGAAGCAGGGAGCCAATATCATCTATGGAACATCTGCTGCTGATATGGCCAAATATGCCAAGGCTGAGCAGATAAGATGCGGTCACGGACTGAGGGCCATCAGAAGGGCAAATCCTACAGGTCATCACTACTTCATTGCCAACCTTTCTCCAAACGACGTCAGTTCACGTTTCCCGCTAAGCATTAGTTTTAAGGATGCAAGGTGGTTCAATCCTTTAAATGGAGAAATCTATAAGGTTGATATGACAGCAGACGGCATACAGGTTGATCTTCGGAGTGGCGAGTCTATGATACTTCAGACATACGACCATGAACTCAATGACGAAAGCGAGGTCCGTATGCTTGCCACAACAGGAGCGACAAAAGAGCTTGACGGCAGTTGGGAACTTTCGTTTGTCAGCAGTGCCCCGAAAGTTGAAAAGACATTTGCTCTTGACAGACTTCAGACCTGGGAGACATTGGATGATGATTCGATAAAAGTAACCATGGGCACAGGAGCTTATACCACACATGTGAAAATGACTAAGCAAGAAGCCCAAAGCCAGTGGATGATTGATCTTGGCGATGTTCGTGAGAGCGCCCGTGTTTATGTCAATGGAGAGTTTATCGGTTGTGCATGGTCAGTGCCATTCGTTCTGAATTGCAGGAAGGCATTCCGTGCCGGAGACAATACTGTGCGGATCGAGGTAACCAATCTGCCGGCCAACCGCATAGCCGATCTCGACCGCAGGAACGTGAAATGGCGTAAGTTCAATGAGATTAATGTTGTCAGCATCAATTATAAGAAAACAGGATATGGAGACTGGCAACCAATGAAAAGTGGTCTGAACTCACCGGTCAAGCTCATACAGCTTAAGTAACATCACCGTATTGTTTCTTGCTTAAGAAATAAAAATATGCCTACAAACAAATCAGGGGCGGAGGTAACACACACTGTTATACCATCCGCCCCTGATCTGTTTTCGTATATTGGGTTTTTAAAAAGGTATCGGGTCGTTGCCGCCTGGCGGTGGGAAAGCTCCGCCGGAGAACGGATTATAGTCCTCAGGGAAGTCAGGGAGACCGCCTCCGCCAATATCTCCATTGATTTTAGAACCCATGATTTCTCCACCCATCGGTGCTGCATTCTTCTTAAGCCGTGTGTCTTCAGGATTCTCGAAACGGGTAAATTCACCACGGAAAGTCAACAAGACATCACCCGTAGCACCTTTACGATGTTTGGCAATGATAATCTGTGCCATGCCATGCAAGTCACGTCCGTTGTCATCCTGATATATGTGATAGTATTCCGGACGGTGAACAAAAAGCACCATGTCGGCATCCTGCTCAATGGCTCCCGATTCGCGCAGGTCGCTCAATTGCGGCCGTTTTCCTTCCAAACCTTCGCGCGATTCCACACCACGGTTCAGCTGACTGAGTGCCAGAATAGGCACGTCAAGCTCCTTGGCCAGTCCCTTCAGTGAGCGCGATATTGTTGAAACCTCTTCCTGTCGGCTACTGAACCGCATACCGTTGGCGTTCATGAGCTGCAAGTAGTCAATCATTATGATTTTCACGCCATGTTCACGGACAAGACGACGCGCTTTTGTTCGCAATTCAAAAACCGAAAGACCGGGAGTGTCGTCTACATAAAGCGGCGCACCGATCAGCCCGTTCATACGCTTGTCCAGTCTCTCCCACTCGTCCGGCTGCAGTTGTCCGTTCAGAATCTTGCTTCCTTGTATTTCGCAGCAGTTGGATATAAGGCGGTTCACCAGCTGGACGTTGCTCATTTCGAGCGAGAAGAAAGCCATCGGGACTTTGAAGTCAGCTGCGATGTTCTTTGCCATAGACAAGGCAAACGAAGTCTTTCCCATGGCCGGTCGGCCGGCTATGATGACAAGGTCGCTCGCCTGCCATCCGCTCGTGATGTCATCCAGCTTGTGATAGCCGGTGGGCACACCCGTAAGACCGTCCTTATTGGCGGCAGCCTTTTGGATGACTTCCACGGCATTCTTTATGACGGGGTCTATCTGGGTATACTCCTTTTTCATGTTGCGCTGTGACAACTCGAATAGCGAGCCTTCCGCTTCCTGCATGAGGTCGTCTATATCCGTTGTGTCGTCGAAGGCCTTCGTTTCAATGACACTTGCGTATGAGATCAGTTGTCGCGCAATGAATTTCTGTGCGATGATTCGCGCATGATATTCGATGTTTGCCGATGAAGCCACGCGCGAGCTCAGTTCCGAGATATAGACAGGTCCGCCGACTTCCTCCAGATTGCCGTTCTTTGCCAGCTGGTCTGTCACGGTCAGCACATCAACCGGTCTCTCAGCCATACTCAGATCGCGTATAGCCGAATAAATCATCTGATTGCGTGGCTCATAGAAGCTCTCCGGATAGAGCATCTCGCAAACAACAGCGTAGGCATCCTTGTCTATCATAAGTGCTCCAAGCACCACTTTCTCCACATCCGGCGCCTGTGGCTGCAGATGTACATACGTATTGTCCATGACAGCGGGTTTACGCACCGGCCGTCGTCCTTGATTAGCGTTTTGTTCAGCCATAATATTCCATTTGATCAGAGAAAAACCATTCCGACATGACGTCTTCAGGCTATGGACTTTCGTCTCCGGCCTCTTTCGTCTTATAAGCACTTGATAATACTTTGTCAGTCTTTTTCCCTTATTGTTCTGCAAAATTACAGTTTTTTTTCGTAACTTTGCCTGTGTTATTGACGCAATATCAATTTTTATATTCAAAAGATGATAGTATTTCCGATCGCAAAAATCAATTTGGGGCTAAATGTCATAAGTCGTCGAGACGATGGATATCATAATCTTCAAACCGTGTTCTATCCCGTCCCCATAAAGGACGCGCTTGAAATCCACCCCATGGACGAGGCCTTTCCGTCTCCGGTTGACTGTGATTTGAAAGTGACAAACATCCAGATTGAGGGTGACGAGCAGCGTAATCTGGTTGTCCGCGCCTATCGCATGCTTTCAGAGCACTATTCCCTACCCCGCATTCACGTCCATCTCCACAAAGGAATCCCCACCCAGGCAGGAATGGGGGGCGGTTCCAGTGATTGTGCCTACATGATAAGGCTGCTCAACGACGCATTCTCTCTCGGTATGACAACAGACATGATGATTGACTTTGCGTCGCGCCTTGGAGCCGATTGCCCTTTCTTCATCCTCAGCCGTCCTGCCTATGCCGAAGGCATCGGAGAGCGCCTATGCCCTGTCAGTCTTGACCTTAGCGGATGGCATATTGCCGTTGTACGTCCCAACATACCTGTCTCTACAGCCGAGGCATTCTCGCTCGTAACACCAAAGATGCCGTCTGAATGCTGTCGTGATATAGTGAATCAGCCAGTAGAGACGTGGCGTGACCGTCTGACCAATGATTTTGAAAAGAGTGTGTTTTCCTTATATCCGGAAATCGGCCGCATAAAGGAAAGACTCTATGAGAAAGGCGCTGCCTATGCGGCTATGTCAGGCAGTGGAAGCAGCGTGTTCGGATTGTTCCGCTCACCAATCGACATCGCAGAAGAGTTTGCAGGCATGTTTACGTATATGACAAGATTGTGAATACCAGTCAGATGAAATCTCAGAGTGGAAGCCTTTAAACGGGCTTATTACGTTGATATTGCGTAAACAATGCCGGATGAACCTATTTTCTCGCGTCGAAAAATAATTTTCTCACGGTCGAGAAACTCTATGCCACATAGAATGAAAAAAATGCGGCATAAGCCTTCTGCTCTCAATCGTCAATATAGTATATAGTAAATATGTACGCGTACATTAGGTTATTTGGTCATGGAGCCATACTCCTCCACCCCGCTATTCACCATCAACCTCTCTCCAGACAATTTCAGAAAGCCCGGCAATCAGCCGTTCCGTTTCCGCCATGTCATAACGCGACGATTTCACGAACACGGCTATGGAATAGCTTCGGCCGTTGGGAAGGCGGACGAAGCCAACATCGTTGATGCCCTGCGGATAGCCATCGGCAGACGGGAAGCCCGTGCCGGTCTTGTGACCGATTACGGCGTTTGTCGGCAGGAGAGGTCTGGCAAGGCGGTTCTCGCCCGTAGTGCATCCGTTGAGGGTTTCCGTGAGAAAACGCTGGTAAACATTGTCGCTTCCCCTTCCTTTCCCCATATCGTCATGCTCGTTCCACCTTTTCTCATTTCCACTTTTCTCACTTCCCCTTTTGTCAGTGTCAAAAACAGGTTCGGTGAAAAGCCGGTTTATCAGCATGGCGGCAGCAAGGGGATGATTCCAATTTTCGTGCACACGTGTCGTGTCGGCATGCATGTCAGCCTCGCTTGCCGATATGGCAAAGCCGCTGATGCCGAGGCTCCTTATGTATCTGTCCGTTTCTGTGATTCCGATTACGTGACGGAACAGTATATCGCAGGCGTTGTTGTCGCTCTGCTGCAGCGAATATTTCAGCAGGTCGGCAATGGAGATGCGGAAATCGCCCCCTCGGTATCGGTCGCGCATCGGGCTATAGGTATCTTCCTCCATCTCTTTCCGGCTCACCGTTATCATGGAGTCGAGCCTATGGCCGCGCCGCTGCATCGCGTCGGCAACAGCCATGGCCTGATACAGCTTCATCACACTGTTCATCGGATACTGCCGGCCATTGTTCAAGCATACCGTGTCGCCCCGGTCGGTTATCACGGCGATACCGATATCGGCATCGTGCGTTCGCACAAAGTCTTCGAGAGCAATCTGAATTGACTCCGACTCCAGTCTGCTATGCTTATCTGAACATTTTGTTTCTGCCATCATCACAGTTGTCTGCGCCAGTGATGCCAATGGAAGCATTACGGTTGCCGCCACTGCTGTTACGGACAGCATTCCGTAAATAAAATGCCTGTATTTCATGTAAACAGTTTATATATTATGGAATCTTCATCATTTACAAGCGATAATAACCGCCTTATTTCTTCCTTGACTTCGGAAACGGGAGATCTTTCCAAAGCGTTTCAATCACTTTAAGTGCTTTCTGACGGTCACGGAAATCGAGGATGTATGCCTCTTTTGCGCCGGGATAGGGATTGCCGGTCTCAGCGTCGGCCATAAGGTCGGCGACGCATGGCAGTTTTTTGACAAAGGCGGTGTTGTCGCAGGCGGTGACGACGCATTTGTCGTTGACATAAATGACGTATTCGCCCATCATCTTGCGCGAGCGCACTTCTCCCAATGGAGAGAGTGCGTCGCAGACGAAATCTATAAAATCGCTGGTGCAGACCATAGGTTTAAAGTTTTGGGAAACAAGGCGCAGAAGCCTGATTATTTAAAAAGGTATAGGAACCTAATCATTTGAACAAGGCGCAGAAGCCCTGCTTGTTGAACTGATAATACATTTCGATGCGCTCCGGAGTGTCGTTTTCAAGGAGCAACAGGAGTTCCTTTGCAAATTCGAGAGTTGCCGAGCCGTTGGCCGTCACAATGTTGCTGTCAGTCACAGCCTGTGCGTTGACATATCCTTCGGTATTAGTATAGTTTTCGCCGCCCCATAATTTCAGTTGTTCCAAGCCGTTTCCGGTGTGTCTGACGTTGTTGAGGAAGCCATGCTTAGCCATGAATGATGCGGCGTTGCATATCGCGCCGACCGGCTTTCCTTTACTTAAGGCGTCTCTGACGATGGATTCTACTTGATCTGCTAATGGTGTTGCCCAACCGAAACCGCCGATAAGAATAAGGGCGGCATAATCGTCAGGAAGAGTGTCGAATGAATAATCGGGCAGAGTGCGAAAGCCTCCGATTGATTTCACCGGCTCCAGCGTTGGAGCCACAACCTTATTGACATACTTCGGATTTTCTTTCAGAGCAAATTCATCAGAGGCGATGGCTTGTGAAAGGAATACTATTTCATGTGCCGCATAGTCCGGCAAAAGGATGTATAAAATCTCGTTGCTCATAATTTTGTTTTTACGTCTAATGTCTTACAAAGATACTAATAATCTGCAATATATCATTGTGCCATCCGGAATTATTTAATAGAATAGCGGATAATTCCTCCGGATGTTCAAACTACAACCTATCGGAAGCACTGAACGTAAAAAACAGAACTGATAATACTATCCGCATTTTAAGAAAAAGCCCTTGCCACACCAGTGAAAAACCAAAACAGCATGGCAAGGGATTTGATGATACAGCAATCAGCTGACATAATCAATTAGTTTAATTAGCTGACATAATCAATTTACATTCAGCTAATATCGCAAAAAGATGTCCATACATGTTGGATGAACTATATGGATTGTGATGTCCTCGGAATTTATCGTTGACGATAAAGAGATTCTCACCACTCCACCATATCGCCGAGTATCACGCCATCGGCGGCATCGTCGGCCGTGAACGTCGCGCCGCGATACTGCACGCATAGCATCACAAGCGGCTCGGTACCGTTGTTGCGCACGCTGCGCTTGCCGTCGGGAGCCACACGCACCACGCTACCCTCGCCCACCGGCACAATCTGCCCGTCAACCTGAAACTTACCCTTTCCGGCAAGAAAAAAATATAGTTCCTCGTGCTGCTTATGAGTGTGGAGGAATCCTGTTTCCGTTCCTGGCTGGAACATCTGGAATGAGAAATCGCCTCCTGTTGCACTGGCCTCCGCGCCTCCGAACACTTTACCCGGTATCTTCACTTCCGGTCCGAGTTCAAGCACATAGTCACCGAGTTCGTTGAGACGGCCTACGCTGACGGCCGTGAAGTTCCTTGCTTCCGCAATCTTTTCAATCTGTTTCATAATTGCAAACTGTTCGTTGTTTATTATTTATAATTAGTTATTTGTAGCTTAAAATATCCGCTCTTTTATGATTCATAATTCACGATTTAAACTTATATTTTATTATCTTTGCAGCGCGTTACCGCTGTACTTCAACGGTGCAAAGTTACGAACTATTTATCTATCACGCAATAAGTTACAAAGATGTGAGTAAGTTACCAAAAACTCACTTTTGATGAACGTCAACAAGTTACGATGGCAAAAAAATCAGATAAAAATTCAATCATTGAGATATGCCCCATCCGAAATGTCGTGGCACGCTTCGGAAACAAGTGGGCTTTGCTCGTCATCATGATTCTAAGCGAGAACGGCAGCACGCGCTTCAACCGGCTCGGCAAGATCATTCCCGACATATCCACGAAGATGCTTGCCGGTACGCTCCACACGCTCGAAGCTGACGGACTGGTCAGGCGCACTGTGTTCCCCGAAGTTCCAATCCGCGTGGAGTATGAACTGACGCCAACGGGACAGTCACTCGTGCCAATAATCCACCAGCTCACCGACTGGGCGCTGCAGAACATGAAGTCGATAACGGAGCACCGCAAGAAGTTTGAGGCGGGCGGGATATAGGGTTTTACGCCTGTTCCTGTCAGAATATTAATTAAGGTTCATCCGACATTTGGAGTGATATTGCAGGATTTTGGACGTTTACAACACCTTTGCAGACGTCCAAAAATGCAATGACATCCATCGTTTCACGAAATCATCTTCAATCCCACGACCGAAGCTATCAGCGTGGTGATGAAGAACATACGCCAGAACGTGGCGGGCTCGCCGAAGATGAATATGCCGACGAGCACCGTGCCGACGGCGCCGATGCCAGTCCAAACGGGATAGGCCGTGCCCAAAGGCAGCGTGTGGGTGGCGCGGGCGAGAAGCCCCATGCTGGCTACAGTGAAAACGAGGAAACCGCCCATCCATGCCCACCATTCCATTCCGGTGACAGCCTTGGCGCGGCCGAGACAATAGGTAAAACCGACTTCGCAAAGTCCTGCGATAATCAATATTATCCAGTTCATAATGATGTGAAAAGCGAAAAATCCTCTTGAGGGCTGCAGCAATATCCGGCGTCTCCTTCCCGAGGACAGATGCAAAGGTATATAAAAATTCTGATTAATAAGCCTGTCGGGATAGAGAAATGATTTTCTTCAAATGCAAATGTGCAGAAGTCTGTATGAAGGGGAACAAAAACATATTTCGATGTCATAATAATATCACGGAATTTAACACTTGAAAAATCTCAAACCAGAGCGCGGCAAAGCCGGAATTCTGACACGACTTTGTCATTTTCTAATGTTTGGCGGAAAGATCCTGACCAAGGAGGCCCTCCCGGCTCTGCAGCGGGGCCGCTTTCGCATTGCAACGGGGCCACCGTCATCTTCCAACGAGGGCCTCCCCGCATCCCCGTAAGGCCCTTACGGCAGAATGAAACAGGACAAATCATTGCA
Organism: uncultured Prevotella sp.; assembly: GCA_947177775.1. Classification (GTDB taxonomy): domain Bacteria; phylum Bacteroidota; class Bacteroidia; order Bacteroidales; family Bacteroidaceae; genus Prevotella. The sequence goes on along the minus strand of CAMWVS010000026.1, from coordinate 23,057 downwards.
CACTTTTGCAATGACAGACGTAACGCACGACAAGTCAGAAACTTAAAGATGCACGCTCAAAACTCGCGAATTTGCGGCCGAGAGATTTTTATTTTTGAATTTCGCAAGGATTTGAAGGCATTTGTCGGGATAATTCCGAGTTTTTAACAGTTCATGAAGACACATTGACGATATTAATATCCTCTCTGAGTCACAACGCCCGCCGTCTGATCCAGTACATTCCGTACATTCGTACGCCAGCGGTCATCGTTTTTTCGTCACAAATCCGATTGATATTCATCGTTTTTTATTAATTTTGCATCGTTTTATATTACCATCAATACGATTTTAAAGATAAAAACGACATAATTTATATGGAATTAGCAAGCAAATACGACCCGCAAGCCGTGGAGTCGAAATGGTATCAGTATTGGCTTGACAACAAGCTCTTCAGCAGCAAGCCTGACGGTCGCGAACCCTACACGATAGTAATCCCGCCACCAAACGTGACGGGCGTGCTCCACATGGGCCACATGCTCAACAACACCATTCAGGATATTCTCGTGCGCCGCGCGAGAATGGAAGGCAAGAACGCGTGCTGGGTTCCGGGAACGGACCACGCTTCCATTGCCACCGAGGCCAAGGTTGTGAACAAGCTGGCACAGCAGGGCATCAAGAAGACCGACCTGACGCGCGACGAGTTCCTCGGCCACGCATGGGACTGGACCAACGAACACGGAGGCATCATCCTCAAGCAGCTGCGCCGTCTGGGAGCAAGCTGCGACTGGGACCGCACGGCGTTCACGATGGACGAGAAACGCTCTGAGGGTGTCATCAAGGTTTTCTGCGACCTCTACGAAAAGGGGCTTATCTACCGTGGCGTGCGCATGGTCAACTGGGACCCGCAGGCACAGACGGCCCTGTCCGACGAGGAGGTTATATATAAGGAGGAACACTCGAAGCTCTACTACCTGCGCTACATGGTGAAGGAAGAGCCCGGCAAATACGCCATTGTGGCCACTACACGCCCTGAGACAATCATGGGAGACACGGCCATGTGTATCAACCCCAATGATCCGAAAAACCAGTGGCTGCGTGGCAAGCACGTGATCGTGCCGCTGGTGGGCCGAGAAGTTCCCGTCATCGAGGACGACTATGTTGACATTGAGTTTGGTACGGGATGTCTGAAAGTAACTCCCGCCCACGACATCAATGACCATGCCCTCGGCCTGAAGCACAATCTGGAGACGATTGACATTTTCAACGACAACGGAACCATCAGCGAGGCTGCCGGCATGTACGTCGGCATGGACCGCATGGACGTCCGCCGCCAGATAGAAAAGGACCTCACGGAGGCCGGACTTATGGAAAAGGTTGAGGACTATACAAACAAGGTGGGATGTTCCGAGCGTACCGGCGTGCCAATCGAGCCGAAGCTCTCCACGCAGTGGTTCCTCTCAATGAAACACTTTGCCGACCTGTCACTCGACCCCGTGATGACTGACGAAATCCAGTTCTATCCCGCAAAATACAAGAACACCTACCGCCACTGGCTGGAGAACATCAAGGACTGGTGCATCAGCCGTCAACTCTGGTGGGGCCACCGCATACCGGCCTACTATTTCACGACGGCCGACGGAAAGCGCGACCTCGTCGTGGCACGCACGGCCGAAGAGGCTTTAGCCAAGGCTCAGGAGAAGAACGCAGCTCTGACTGCTGCCGACCTCGCTCAGGACGAAGACTGTCTCGACACGTGGTTCTCGTCATGGCTGTGGCCCATCTCGGTGTTCGACGGCGTGAACAACCCCGACAACGAGGAAATCAGATACTACTATCCCACGAGCGACCTCGTTACCGGACCGGACATCATCTTCTTCTGGGTTGCCAGAATGATCATGGCCGGATATGAATATCGCGGGACGTTCCCCTTCAAGCATGTCTATTTCACGGGCATTGTCCGCGACAAGCTGGGACGCAAGATGTCGAAGAGTCTCGGCAACTCGCCAGATCCGCTGATGCTCATCGACAAATATGGAGCCGACGGCGTGCGAATGGGTATGATGCTCTCCGCACCGGCAGGAAACGACATTCTCTTTGACGAGAGCCTCTGCGAGCAGGGACGCAACTTCAACAACAAGATTTGGAACGCTTTCCGACTTGTCAAGGGATGGCAGGTGGCCAATGCCGCACAGCCTGAAGCCAACGCTACGGCAACACGGTGGTTTGAGGCCAAGCTGAAACAGACCAACGCCGAGGTGGACGACCTGTTCCGCAAGTACCGCATTTCGGAGGCGCTCATGGCTGTCTACCGTCTGTTCTGGGACGAGTTCTCCAGCTGGTATCTCGAAATGGTCAAGCCGGCATACGGACAGCCCATTGACCGCACGACATACGATGCGACCATCACGTTCTTCGAAACACTCCTCAAGATGCTCCATCCGTTCATGCCGTTCATTACTGAAGAGCTGTGGCAGCACATCTGCGACCGTCGCGACGGTGAGTCTATCATGCGCGACAAGCTGGAGATGGCCGCCCCGACTGAGGACGACGAGCGTCTTGTGGCTGACATCGAAAATGTGAAGCAGATTGTGAGTGGCGTGCGCACGGTACGCAACCAGAAGAACATCGCCCCAAAAGAGGCTCTGACGCTCCAGACTGTAGGCGTCAACAAGTATGAGGCTTATTCAAGCGTTATCACGAAGATGGCCAATCTGTCGGCTATCGACGTTGTGACGGAGAAGGACACTACGGCCGCCGCCTTCATGGTCGGCACCGACGAATTTGCCGTGCCGTTGGGCGACATGATTGATACCGAGGCCGAGATAGCCAAACTCGAAGCCCAGCTGAAACATCTTGAAGGCTTCCTCACCGGAATCAAGAAGAAGCTCTCAAACGAGAAGTTCGTGGCTAACGCGCCTGAAGCCGTTGTGGCGATGGAGCGCAAAAAGATGAGTGATAGCGAGGAAAAGATTGCTGCAATCAAGGAGTCGCTGGCCGCACTGAGGGGCTAAAGAACACGATAAGGCCATCAGGGATACCGTATAAAAATAGAGTCGCAGCAAGTTACTGCGACTCTATTTTTATTGTATACTTATACAGTCGACACGTAGTTCTGTATATCATTTCCGGCCAAACTTGCCCGCCACACGTTTTATCAGCGCGTCCCACAGGGTTGTCTTACTGCGCAGAATGTGTATGGAATAGGAGGCACTGGCAAGACACACGATTGTTCCAAGAACACAATAAAGCGACAAGTCTGAAACAAAGGTGACGGCGTAGGCTGACAAACCGAGAGCCAACTGTACTGAAGAATACTTCAACACATGCAGCGACGGGAAGTAACGATAGCGGAAAGCGGCATAAAGAAAAGCCAATATGAGGTCGAGAAGGTTTGAAAGAGACAGGGCTATGCCTGTTCCGAGAAGGCCGTATGAGGAATATCCCACAATGACGAATATGACGAGGAATATGTATGACAGGGTCTCAAGGATAAGAAATGCGACAGATTCACCCTTTGCCAGCACAATATATGACACCGGAAGATAAACGGATTTAAAATACATGGAAAATGATGCTGCCTGAGCCATGGCGACTACGGGCAGAAAACTGTCGGTGTAGAGCAAGGGAAGAAGAATCGGCAAGGACAGCATGAAGACGCTCAGCATTGGCGAAAGAAGCAGAACAGAGACTTCTATCTGGCGGTTGACCGTTGTATTAACGGCTGGGGTATCATGGTTTATCGCTGACAGGCGTGGGAAATAGTCTGTCTCCATTGCCGAGAAAACCATGCCGGCGTATGTTATGGTGAGCATGAAGCCGGCGTTATAAAGTCCCACGGTGCATAGGTCGCTGTTGACATTGAGATATGCCCTGATTATCATCTCTGCTCCGCTGCCGAATATTCCGGCAAGCGTAAAAGCCACCCCAAGGCGTATCATCTCCATTCCCTCGCCCAGTATCCCGTTGAAGCCACGAAGACGCAACGGATAGAAACGGTAGGAGTAAAGTATCGTGATAATCAATCCGGCAAAGGCCATGATCACAATGACAGGAATTATGCCTGACTCTCCGAAGAAAAAATAGATTGGAATAGAGACAAACAAGGATATCACGACCAGATATATCTGTATGACTGCTAAAGCACGCAGACGGCGGGAGGCTTTCAGTATGGCCGTCTCACCACCGGTTATTGCAAGCATAGCCACTGCCGGGGCAAGGAGAAGAAAATGGAGAGTGTGGTCGCCCCAAGAGAATGTCCAGTCGCTGAGTAACGGCCCGACTACGATACAGACCAGCATTCCGAGCAGTGCCGTCATAAGGCACCACGCACGCACAACTTTAATAAAATGGGAAATACGTTCGTTGTCACCTTCATCAAATATTTCGGAAAGATGGCGCACGGCACTGAAAGAAATCCCAAGACAGGTCGTCTGGGATATGAAGCTGACCGTAGAATTGAACAATGACGTGAGTCCCATCCCCCCAGGACCGAGAAGCATGGCGACAAGTTTGTTGCGGACAAGGCCCATCAGAATGTTGAGTCCCTGTACGCCACCGAATATTCCTGTGTATTTCAATATATGGCTGTAACTTTCCTTTGATTCTGTTTCTGTCATCAGAATAGTAAACGGACATTCACTGTTTTTATTACATGTACTTGGAAGTTTCTGTTCTGATTTTCTGGAAATTCTGAAAAATAGCCTACGGTTCTTCCTCTATAAAGAAATAAGTTAGTACCTTTGCATAGAAGCTATCTCCGGCCGGAACATCCAGACGCTGGAACCATACTGCTTTATGGAAACAAGATTGACCATAATAATACCTATCTACCGCGTCAGCAACACAATGGACAGATGTGTGGACAGTATCGTCAGGCAGCAGTGTGACGGCATGGAGATTATACTTGTTGATGACGGTTCTCCGGATGATTGTCCGAAGAAGTGTGACCGCTGGGCTGAACGTGATTGCAGGATTAAGGTTATCCATAAAGAGAACGGGGGACTGAGTGATGCACGCAATGCCGGTCTCGATATAGCACGGGGAAGATATATCACTTTTGCCGACTCAGATGACTACATCGGTGACGACACTTACGCCGAGTTGATGGATATAATGGACACTCATCAGGAATACGATATCCTGGAATATCCGGTATGCCGCATCAGCAAAACGGCGCAACAGCATATTATCGGCTTTGAGGAAAGGACATATTCCGCACCGATTGACTACTGGATGGAATCGCAAGCCTATAATCATTCGTATGCTTGGAACAAGATTTATCGCCGGCAGATGTTTGACAATGTCAGATACCCTGTGGGACGCGTATTTGAGGATATTGCCACGCTGCCACAATTGCTAAAATGCGCAAAATGTATTGCGACAACCCCCAAAGGCATGTATTATTACTGTGACAACGTCAACGGTATAACTGCACGGGCGCGCGGCGAAGAATGGCGCATGTTTCTCGATTCTCATTTAAACATGATAGATCGATGCCGGGAACACCCCCTGTTCCACCAATATTACATGCAAGTCGTCAACATACAATTATATGAATACGAACTGACCGGTGACAAGCCGCGGCTGAAGCGGATAGCGATAAAAAGATTTGGCGGTCTCGGCTGTGTAGCAAAGCTGAAAGCCATTGTTATTAATATATTAGGAATAAGCGCATTATGCAAAATAAACAAAGTAATAGTCAAAACAACAGGACGCCGTTGATCAGCTTTATAGTGACTTGCTATAACATACCAGTATGGATGCTGATTGAATGTATTGATAGTATCGTTTCACTATCGTTGCGTCCCTTTGAAAGGGAGATAATCATTGTGGATGATGGCTCTGACATGAGTCCAATAAATGATTTGAGTGATTACCTGGAGAACATCATATATGTACGCCAGCCGAACAAAGGGCTGAGTGATGCGCGCAATATAGGTATCAGGATGGCCACCGGCCGGTACGTACAGTTTGTTGACGGTGACGACAAACTGTCACAAACAGCATACGAACATTGTCTGGATATCGTTCGGTATCACGAAACACCGGATATGGTGCTGTTCAAGGCAACTGACAAGAATAGCGGACAAACAACATTTGCCGATGAAAAACCTGTTTGCGGCACGGAATATATGCAGCATAACAACATCCGCCCGGCTGCGTGGGGATATATCTTCAGGCGTGCAATACTTGGTGAACTGCGCTTCACTGCCGGTATTTATCATGAAGACGAGGAATTCACGCCGCAGTTGTTGTTACGGGCAGAAACGCTTTATTCAACTTCCGCGGAAGCCTACATATACCGCCGGCGTGATGATTCCATAACGTCAAGCAACACAAAGAGAAGTATTCTGAAACGTCTGAATGATAAAAAGGAGGTTATAATAAGATTGAACGACATGATCGACAGCTTGCCGCATAATGACAAGATTGCCCTTCAGCGGCGCGTCGCACAGATAACGATGGACTACATTTACAACATCATCACACAGACGCGGAGCCGCAAGTATCTTGACCGTCAGCTCGATTACTTGCACTCAAGAGGCTTGTTTCCTCTTCCGGACAAGAAATATACAAGGAAATATATATGGTTCCGCCGTATGACAAACAGCAGAGTCGGACTTTCTATCCTCATGCGCACATTGCCACTTATGAAAGAAGAGAGATGAAGATACTGCTATTGGGTGAATACAGCAACGTACATGCAACTTTGGCCAAAGGGCTTAAAGTGCTTGGACATGAGGTTACCGTAGTTTCCAACGGTGATTTCTGGAAGAATTATCCACGGGACATATCATTGGTGAGACGCCCTGGAAAGTTGGGCGGGATAATGCTTTTGGCCAAACTGTACGCCATATTGCCGCGGTTGAGAGGGTATGACGTGGTGCAGCTGATTAATCCGATGTTTGCCGAGGTAAAGGCGGAGCGCCTGTTTCCTATCTACAGGTATCTGCGCAAGCATAACAAGCGGGTCTTTCTCGGCGGATTTGGCATGGATTGGTACTGGGTCAACACCTGTATCAACGACCGCCCACTGCGTTATAGCGATTTCAATATAGGTGAAGAGATACGCACCGGAAAGGACGCAATGAAGGAACGGCGGGACTGGCTCGGCACAGCCAAAGAACGGTTAAACAAGTTTATCGCTGAAGATTGTGATGGAATCATAACCGGGCTTTATGAATATTGGGTATGCTACCGACCTTCTTTCCCTGAAAAGACCGTTTTTATTCCTTTTCCTATACAATTACCGGAAAATCGTGAGCAATCTGACCCACCCTTTTTCCGCCCTCCGCTAAAACTGTTCATAGGTATCAACAAAAAGCGCAACGAATATAAAGGCACGGATATTATGCTTCAGGCTGCCGAGGATATAGTCCGGAAGTATCCTGATAAAGTCGTGCTGAAAAAGGCGGAATCCGTTCCTTTCAATGAATACGAGAAGATGATGAACGGCAGCGACGCCATTCTTGACCAGTTATATAGTTATACTCCATCCATGAATCCGCTTCTTGCTATGTCCAAGGGCATTATATGTATAGGCGGAGGGGAAGAGGAGAACTATGAGATACTGAACGAGAAAGAACTCCGTCCTATCATAAATGTGGAACCAGACTACCGGAGTGTCTTTAATGAGCTGGAACGACTTGTGCTGAACAGCGGCCGTGTTGCTGAACTGAAACGCCAAAGTATAGAATACGTCAAGCGGCACCATGAATATATCAAGATAGCCAAAGAATACGAAGCATTCTATAAGAAGTTCATGTAGGACACATGTTAAAACCAACATGATATCCAGCCAATAAACTTTCATCGTATGCGGATGTCCAGCGTGACATACAGATAAACTGTCATGCACCCACAAATGGAATCCTCACGCTGTGCGGGCGAAACGACCGAACAACACCATAAAAAATAAAAGCGGCCAAAATCACTATGATTCTGACCGCCTTTTTTCTAAAGGAAGTTACAAATGATTATGCCTCTGCAGGTGCTTCTTCTGCAGGTGCAGCTTCCTCAGCAGCTTCAGCGGCCTTTGCGGCCTCCTCTGCAGCCTTCTTCTCTGCTACCTTTTTGGCGATAGTCTCATTAATCTTCTTCTCTGCTTCCAGCTCCTTTGCATAAGCAGCCTTCTTTGCCTGAGCTTCCTTCTCACGGATAGCATCAGCTCCCTTAATCTTGGTAGCCTTCCAAGCGTCGAACTTCTGCTGTGCAGCAGCCTCGTCGAAAGCGCCCTTCTTGACACCGCCACGGAGGTGCTTCATGAGATAAACGCCCTCATGGCTCAAGATGTTGCGTACTGTGTCAGTAGGCTGTGCTCCGGTTTCAACCCAATAAAGGGCACGGTTAAAATTCAAATCTACTGTGGCAGGATTGGTATTGGGATTGTAAGTACCAATCTTCTCAGTAAATTTACCATCACGTGGTGCTCTAACGTCAGCGATTACGATGCTGTAGAAAGCATAGCCCTTACGGCCGCCGCGCTGCAATCTGATTTTTGTTGCCATTTTGTTTTTATTTGTTAATTAGGTTTGAATTTATGCCGCCAACTCGTGACAGCGTCTGCAAAGGTACGATATTTTTATCGAGTATAAAAACAAAAGCAATTCCAATTATTGTTTTTTAACAAGTGTGAGTCCTGCTTTCATACCATTGATACTTTTCATCAACGATGTTACGGTCTGGATACTGGTATTTGTCGACTTGCTTCCAATCGTCTTCATGAAGTTCAGGAGTTGCGTTGCATCTGTGACAATCAGCAATGTTTTGCCTTCAACTTGTGTTGTGATAGATACCGGTTTGATTGTTCCGTAAGTCAGAATCAACTTAGAATCCTCTATCGCCCACTTGCCGTTTATTGTCTTTCCGTTCAGATTCTCCTTGAATGTTCCGTTCTCAGCAAACGTGATACTCATAGCCCCTGGCTTCATACCGTATTTTGTGAGATATTCCTGCAGTTTGTTCTCCAGTTTGTCGGCGGCAAGTTTGGCTCCAGCTTTTGCAAGAAAGTTGTCTGAATCAAAGACGATTGCCGGCTCGGAATATTCCCATGTGCCCACAATCTGTTTTTTAGAAGCCTGTTTGTCCCCAGAGAATACAGACGTCAGATTGGATATCAGATCGCTGGCAGAGCCTGATGAAGACGAAGAGCCGGCTCCGACAACAGCTCCAAGAATGCTACCAAGATCAAGCTGAGCGCTTGCGCTACCACTACCTAACATTAACATTGCGGCAAAAACTACCGACTTTAAAGTAATTCTATTCATTTTTATATTAAGTTATTGATTATATAATGGCGGCTATTTGGGCAATCCCGCCATATTCATTTGTTATATTTTTATATCCTTTCAACCTGTTTGACGCCTTTTACAGTCCTCAATTTGCGTATCAGAGTCTCCAGCTTTGACGTATCGTCAAGCATCACAACAAGATTTCCGCGGAACAGCCCGTCGTTGCTGTCTATGTTTATGCTTCGCAAAGTCAGTTTTTCATCCTTACTGATAATGCTTGTCAGGTTATTTACAATGCCAATATCATCATTACCGATAACTCTTAGTGTTATGGAATATTTGGAAGCGCCTTTCCCGCTCCACCGCGCTTTGACGATACGATAGCCGAAACGCTTGCGCAATTCAGCGGCATTTGGACAATCACAACGATGTATCTTTATTCCTCCGCTGACTGTTACAAAACCGAAAACGTTATCTCCATAGATTGGTTGGCAACAACGTGCCAGCTGATAATCAACACCTTTCAAATTTCTGTCTATCACAAGGACATCGTCACTTTGGCGGGTGCTCATATCATTTTCAACCTGAAAGTTGAATTCACCGGCACTTCTCACCGGTCCTTCCGGCATCTGTCCGGACTCACGGGCCTGTATCTCCAAATAAGTGTCAATCACGGTGTTGACATCAAGAGAACCGTCGGCTATCTGTCTGTAGAAATCGCTGACTTCTTTAAAGCCGAGTCTCTTGACGAGTTTGGCCATGACCGGCTCTTCCATTTCAATTTTCCGGTTTTTGAACTTCCGTTCCAGCATTTCTTTGGCGAAGAGTCCTTCTTTCACCTGTGTCTCCTTCAGAGCCTGACGGATTTTCGCCTTTCCCCGCGACGTCTTGACAATATTCAGCCATTCGCGCTTCGGTTTCTGTGTGCTTGAGGTCATAATCTCCACCTGATCACCACTGTGAAGCTGTTCGCGGAAGGTAACTACCTTATTATTAATGCGCGCTCCCGTACATCCGTTTCCAACTTTGGAATGGATATGATATGCGAAATCAAGTACCGTCGCGCCTTTCGGGAACTTGAACAAATCTCCTTTTGGGGTGAATACGAACACCTCATCTTCATAGAGATCCATCCGGAATTGGTCCATGACCTGCAGGTCGTTACTGTTTTCCAGAATATTGCGTATGTTGGCCAGCCATTCGTCCAGTCCCGTCTCGCCCTTCACGCCCTTGTAACGCCAGTGGGCGGCCACTCCACGTTCGGCCACTTCGTCCATCCGTTCCGTGCGTATCTGTACTTCCACCCACTTGTGTTCCGGTCCCAAAACGGTGATATGAAGACTTTCATAACCGTTTGATTTCGGCACAGACAACCAGTCACGCAGACGCTTGGGATTGGGCTGATACATATCTGTCACAATCGAATAGGCCTGCCAACATTGCATTTTTTCCTGTTCAAAAGGCGAATCTATGATTATGCGTATGGCGAAGAGGTCGTATATTCCTTCTACTCCACACTTCTGCTTCTTCATTTTTTGCCAGATAGAATGAATGCTTTTGGTGCGTCCCTTCATGTGGAATCTCAGTCCGGCGGCAGTCAGTTTTTCACTGATTGGCCCTATGAAGCGCTCTATATATGCGTCGCGCGATTTCTTCGTGGCATTCAGCTTCTCCTTTATCAGATAGTAGGCGTCGTGTTCCAGATACTTCAGAGACAAATCCTCCAGTTCGCTTTTCAGTTTGTATAAACCTAACTTGTGGGCCAATGGTGCGTACAGATAGGCTGCTTCCTCGGATACCTTCTTTTTGGCCTCCAGATTATCGTTGTCGCGAATCTGCCTCATAAGATTTACACGGTCTGCAATCATAATGAGTATTACCCGCATGTCCTCTGCAAATGATAACAGCAGATTTCGGAAATTCTCGCTTTCCACAACCGGATTCTTTGAATAAAGTTCCGCTATGCGCAAGAGACCGCTGAGAATGCGGGCCACGGATTCCCCGAAATCCCGTCTCACATCGTCAACAGAAGTAAATCCGTCGGCAATGCTTGGATGTAGCAGAATTGCCAATACGGCATCGCGCTTCAGTCCGATTTCCTCGACAACAATCTTTGCAGTCTGCAGTCCGAAGAGTATAGGATTAAGCCCGAACACATCGCGGTGTGTCTGGTTGCTGTCCATAGATCTTGTCAGATGGTCACGCATTTTCTTCTCGTCTTCCGGTTGGAGCGAAGAGCCTATAAGTCTCTTCAAGGTCACATAAAGTCTGCCTGTCTCTCTCCTCTCTTCTTCCGTAAACTCAAATCTTTCAGCCATAATTGTGTCAGTTTGTTAAATAAGTAAGTGCAAAGTTACGATTTTTATTCGATTTTTGCGGTTTTTACATGAAAAGTTATTATTTTTGTTGCATCATTTTTATAAATACCATAAATATGCTATCACAAGAAGACCTTAAACAAATCGCCCAGAAGGGCATGACCGAGGAGCAAATCAAAACCCAGTTGGAACAATTTAAGACCGGATTCCCTTTTTTAAGGCTGGAAGCCGCCGCCGGAATCGACCATGGCATCATGGTTCCTGGCAAAAACGAGCGTGCCGCCTATGAGAAAGCATGGACGGACTATAAGGCAGAAGGGCGCCGTGTGGTAAAGTTCGTGCCGGCATCAGGAGCCGCAAGCCGCATGTTCAAGGATATGTTCGCATTCCTTGACGCAGACTACGACATGCCGACAACCGATTTTGAAAAACACTATTTCGAAAATCTTGAAAATTTTGCTTTCTACGGAGCTCTCAACGAACAGTGCCTGAAAAACGAAGGAAAGAGCATAAAGGAACTGATTGCGGAAAACAACTACAAGGCTGTTGTTTCCAACATGCTTGAAGCCAAGGGCCTCAACTACGGTCAGCTTCCCAAGGGCCTCCTTCTTTTCCACAAATACGAAAACGGCTCGCGCACACCGATGGAGGAACATCTCGTTGAAGGTGCGCTCTATGCAGCAAGCAACAGTGAGTCACATGTCCATTTCACTGTCAGCCACGAGCACATGCCGCTCTTCCGCCAGATGGTGGAGACAAAGGCAGAGAGCTATGCCAAAACATACGGTATAGCCTATGATATCACGTTTTCTGAGCAGAAGCCGAGCACTGACACCATAGCGGCCAATACAGACAACACACCGTTCCGTACCGAAGAGGGCCATTTGCTTTTCCGTCCGGGAGGCCATGGCGCACTGATAGAGAACCTTAACGAAATAGATGCCGACGTAATCTTCATCAAAAACATCGACAACGTTGTTCCGGACCGTCTGAAAGCCGACACCGTTGAGTACAAACAGGTTATTGCCGGTGTGCTTGTCACGCTTCAGCAGAAGGCCTTCAATTATCTCCGACTGCTGGATACAGGAGCTTATACGCACGAGCAGCTGGAAGAAATCATACGTTTCGTTCAGCAGGACCTCTGCTGCCGCAAGCATGACATAAAGAATCTGGAAGACGCCGAACTTGTAATCTATCTGCGCAACAAACTTAACCGCCCGATGCGCGTATGTGGCGTAGTGAAGAATGTAGGCGAACCTGGCGGCGGTCCGTTCCTGACCTATAATCAGGATGGCACTGTCAGTCTTCAGATTCTGGAGAGCAGCCAGATTGACAAGAGCAACAAGGAGTATATGGAAATGTTCACCAATGGCACCCACTTCAATCCCGTAGACCTTGTCTGTGCAGTCAAGGACTATCAGGGACAGCCGTTCTGTCTGCCTGAGTTTGTCGACAAGACCACCGGTTTCATCAGCAGCAAGAGCAAGGGCGGAAAAGAGCTGAAGGCTCTCGAACTGCCCGGACTGTGGAACGGAGCCATGAGCAACTGGAACACAGTCTTCGTAGAGGTGCCTCTCTCGACCTTCAATCCTGTCAAGACGGTCAACGACCTTCTTCGTGAGCAACATCAGTAAGCTGTTCGCTCTACCCCGAATCTATCCGCGGATTATGCAAGATGCGGCCACGAAGGCCGTATTGCGTAATCCGCGGATTTCTTTTTGTCTTAATCTTCACGGTGCTACTGACAATTAAAGACCTGTGTCAGACTTGTTTCAGGCATGTATTTTGCTATATAAGAAACGGACGTCCTGTCTTTTGGCAAATAGCGGCAGCATTCAATATAGAGACGGATGTAGCGTGCTGACAATCCGTGAATTTGACCGGCGATGTGACAATCTGACGGACAGGACGCAATCTGAGACAAAACAGAATGAAACAAAAATAAGATAACGAAAGGAGAAAGTTTATGGCATTTATTGATTACTACAAAATCCTCGGAGTCTCGAAAGACATTCCGCAGAAAGACGTAAAGAAAGCATATCTGAAGCGAACGAAACAGTTTCATCCCGACCTGCATCCGGAAGATCCGAAAGCAAAGGCCAAGTTTCAGGCCTTGCAGGAGGCATACGATGTCATTGGAGACCCGGAGAAGCGCAGCAAGTATGACCGTTACGGTGAACAGTGGCGCAACGCAGACGCTTTCAATGCCGGAGGCTACGGCCAGCCAGGCGGCGGAGCTCCGTTTGACGGTTTCGATTTTTCTTCATTCAATATGGGTGGCAACGGCTTCAGCTCATTCTTTGAACAGATGTTCGGAGGCGGAGCGCGCTCGGGACGTCAGCGAAGCGGAACGGAAAACATGCGCAACAACAGCGGCGAGATGAATGCTAACGTCGGCATTGACCTCTATACGGCGATGTTGGGCGGTGAGGTGGTCATACAGCTCAGTAACGGCAGTCGTATAAAGCTCAAGGTCAAGCCGGAGACACAAAACGGGACGAAAGTCCGGCTTCGCGGAAAAGGCTACGACAGAGGAGACGGAACGTATGGAGACTTGATCATAACATACAGTGTGAAGTTGCCCACAGGTCTGAGTGACCGGCAAAAAGAACTCTTGCGCGAGATGCAGCGCAGTTGATGAACTCCGGTGTACGGGTATAGTCTGAAAAAAAATCTGAGAAAGCCAGAAAAGCCAGACTATGCGTACACCGGTCGGTGTTTCTTTATAATATGATTTGCATTACGGCGGCATCGTGAAACTGTTTTCCGTCGTAGAGCCAATCATTTATTTTGGCAACGATGGTGTATCCGGCTTTGGTGAACAGGTTGAGTGAGGCTTTGTTTTCCACATCAACCCAGGCATATAGCTGGTGGAGGTGGAGGATACTGAGCGAATATTCCGCAATGCGCCTGAGAGCACTTGAGGCATAGCCGCGATTTCTATATCGGTTTTCGATGACAATACCCACCTCTGCGCGCAGATGCTGTGGGTCGAAATTGATAATGTCCACAATCCCCACAACTTCTCCCTGCTCATTTTCAATCATGAGCCTGACCTGCCGGTCGGTATATATGTCACCGGATGAGTTTGCGACATAGTCATGAAGGACATAGCGCGAATAGGGAACGTTTGTCGTTCCGATGTTCCACAGTCTCACGTCATTCTCTATCCTGTAAAGCAGTTCGAGATCTTCCGGTTCTATGGCACGCAGGCTTACCACAGGCATCTTGTCTGTATTTCGGGTCACTTTATTATATCGTCGGGAGTTATTATAATCTTTGTTTTGCAATTATATGTTCCAAGAACAATCTTTGGATTTGGTGCGACGGCCATCATTTCCAGTATTTGTCCGTATCCGAACATGTCTGTGTCGTAGACAACATACGTGAGTATGGAACGTGAAGCGGCAGTATCGATTGTCTTTCGTACGGACTCCATATCGCCGCCGTCAGCACAATGGCATTCTGCCGAAAGTCCCACGCGGCGCGAAATGTTCATGCAGTGCTCTGTCATGCTCCTGCTGCCTATATATATATAATGTGTCGCTATATTGTCTTTGTCCGGAAATCCGAGTGATTTTCTTATGTTGTGTGGAATCATGTGCAACAACGCCATCATTGCCTTTACGTATATGGCCGCTTTTATTGGCAACGTGATCCACGCTCCGAGGTGTCCATAATGTTTCCGGAAAAATATCAGCATTGCCTGATAGAAGACGTGGACATAGCGGAATGAAGTCTTGTGGGTGCTTTCTCCCTTATAATGAAGTATCGGATGCGGCAGATACCAGTTTTCATAACCGCCTTTCAGCAGCCGGAAGGAAAGGTCGATGTCTTCTCCATACATGAAGAAATCTTCGTCGAGACATCCTATCTTCTCTATTGCAGAACGCCGCAGGAAGCAGAAAGCTCCGCTGACAATTTCAATGCGTTCCGGCGAGTCCCATCCGAGATAGCTCATATAATAACGTCCGAAACGGCGGCTTTTCGGATACCGTGCACAAAGGCCGCACATTTTGTAGAATGAAGTCATCGGTGTGGGCAGTCCCCGGCGTGATTCCATTGCGAGGGTTCCGTCCGGATTATACATCTTCACACCCATTCCGCCGACTTTCGGGTGGCTGTCCATGAAATCTATGGCAGCGCGTATGGTATCTTCTGCCACGAATGTGTCCGGATTAAGAAGCAGGACATATTCGCCGGAAGACTGGTTGATGGCAATGTTGTTGGCTCTGGCGAAACCGAGATTATGATTGCAGTCTATAATGTGGACGTGGGTATAGCGCTCACGCAGATAAGCGACGGAGCCATCACGTGAATGGTTGTCTACAACGAAAATTTCACTCTCGATTCCGCCGAGAGCCTTGGCCAGACTGTCGAGACACTGCTCAACGTAGTATTTGACGTTGTAGTTGACTATGATTACTGTCAGTTTCATTCGTCGCCGTTTTGCTTCCGTACTTCAGAATCGCACCGGTCCTCTGCCGGATAGACAAAGATCAGACATATCAGCAATATTATCGCAAGATAGCCGAATGCCGGCTTCATGAACACATAATACATAAGAGTGT
Source organism: uncultured Prevotella sp. (assembly GCA_947177775.1). Taxonomy (GTDB): domain Bacteria; phylum Bacteroidota; class Bacteroidia; order Bacteroidales; family Bacteroidaceae; genus Prevotella. Next base: position 6,959 of record CAMWVS010000026.1, on the reverse strand, counting down.
TTGCGACAAACGGTATTCCGAGCATACAGAGCCTCGCTATTCCCCATTTCTCCAGCGCAGTCTCTTTCTGTCCGGTCAGTTCCGCTTTCACCTTCCGTGTCGTAAACAGGCGCAATGCCGCAGGAATGGCACCCAATGTGGCCAGCACCATTGCCGACAGCAGTATGAATTCAATGTCAGCCGCGCCGGCCATTCCGCCCGGGACAATCATCTCGCTTTCAAACAGCAGGGCTATTGCAAGTCCGGCTGCGGGTATGGCCCAGAATACGGAGGCCAAACGTTTGCGTGTCTTCTTCATCAGTTGTTCTTTTCAAATGGCACACGGTTAAGTATGGACCGCCCCAGTGTGACCTCATCAGTATATTCCAGTTCGTCGCCTACGGATATTCCGCGGGCGATAATGCTCAGTCTCACGTCAAATTGGGCGAGCTTCCGTGATATGTAGAAGTTTGTCGTGTCGCCTTCCATCGTTGAACTGAGGGCAAGGATGACTTCCTTGACGTCACCGCCCCCTACCCGCTCAACCAGCGAGTCTATTTCTATGTCTCCCGGCCCTATTCCGTCCATCGGCGAAATAATACCGCCGAGAACATGGTAGAGTCCGTGAAACTGTTGGGTGTTTTCCACCGCCATCACATCCTGAATGTTCTCGACGACGCATATCGTTGACACATCGCGGCGGCCGTCGGCACATATCGGACAGACATCCGTATCGCTGATGTTATGGCAAACGCGGCAATGTTTGATTTCATGTTTCATTCTGCCGATGGCTTCGGTGAACGCTTCCACGTCTGCGGCTTCCTGCCTGAGCAGATGGAGGACCAGACGCAGAGCCGTCTTGCGGCCTACGCCCGGCAGTTTGGCAAACTCGCTGACGGCTTTTTCCAGCAGTCGTGAGGGATATTGTTGTTCCATGTCAGTCGGCTTCTTTCAGTTTTCTATTTCGCTCAGTTCGAGCCATCTCATGCTTTTCTCGTCAATCTGCTCCTTCAGCAGCGGCAGGCGTTTGCTCTTTTCCGTCAGCTCGTCCACACTCAGAGTGCCGCTGCAGAGTTCGTCTTCTGTGCGCTTCAGCTCTTCCTCCAGTGTGGCAATCTCTGTTTCCAGACGTGCGAATTCCGTCTTTTCCTTATACGTCATTTTCCGGCGTGCCGGTGTTCCTCCGTCCCTCCGTCCCGTCGGCTTCGCTTCCTTTTCGGCAGACGGTTTCTTCGCCGTCTTTTCCGATTCCAGCGAGCTCCACACACGATATTGTGTGTAGTTGCCGGGGAAGTCCTTTATCTCGCCGTTTCCTTTGAAGACCAGCAGATGGTCAACGACTTTATCCATGAAATAGCGGTCGTGGCTGACCACTATGACGCACCCCGGAAAGTCCGCCAGATATTCCTCGAGTATCTGGAGCGTGACGATGTCAAGGTCGTTTGTCGGCTCGTCGAGAACAAGAAAGTTCGGATTGCGCATCAGCACAGTGCAGAGATAGAGTTTGCGGCGTTCGCCGCCGCTCAGTTTGTAGACGTAGTTGTGCTGTTGTTCGGGCGTGAACATGAAATACTGGAGAAACTGTGAGGCCGTCATGTGGCGTCCTCCTCCCATGTCAACGTAGTCGGCAATGTCGGTTATGACATCTATGACCTTTTGGCTCTCGTCGAATTTCAGTCCCTCCTGAGAGAAATAGCCGAATCTGACCGTGTCTCCGATGACGATACGTCCGCTGTCCGGCTTTTCCTGGCCGAGCAGCATCTTGACAAACGTCGATTTGCCAGTACCGTTGTTGCCGACGATACCCATTTTCTCGTAGCGCGCGAAGTTGTAATAGAAATCTTTCATGACCACACATTCCGCCGACCATGCCTTCGATATGTACTGGCACTCGAAAATCTTGCTTCCTATATATACATTGGTGGATTTCAGGCGTATCTGCCGTTCTTCCATCCGCTGTCTGGCCACTTTTTCCAGTTCATAGAATGCTTCTTCGCGATAGCGCGCCTTATGGCCCCGTGCCTGTGGCATGCGGCGCATCCAGTCAAGTTCCGTCCGATAGAGGTTGTTTGCCCGTGCTATTTCGGCGCGCCGTGCGTCGAGCCGTTCCTGCCGTTTCTCCAGATAGTAGCTGTAGTTGCCCCGATAGGTGTAGATACGGTTGTCGTCAAGTTCCAGAATGACGCTGCAGACGCGGTCGAGGAAGAAACGGTCGTGGGTGACCATCAGAAGCGTCTTGTTCCCACGTGAGAGATAGCCCTCGAGCCACTCTATCATCTCGAGATCGAGGTGGTTTGTCGGCTCGTCAAGTATCAGCAGGTCCGGTTCTGTCAGCAGAACGTTGGCCAGGGCCACACGTTTCTGCTGGCCGCCGCTGAGCTGGCCCATGGGTTGGGACAAATCGCGTATCTTCAGCTGCGTGAGCACCTGTTTGGCCTTAAGGACTTTCTCGTCTTCTCCCTTGTGGTTGAAGCAGGCGTCGAGCACGGTCTCCTCCGGATCAAACGCGGGCGACTGCTCCAGACAGCCGACTTTCAAGTCGCGTTTGAAGATAATGCTTCCGGAGTCGTGTCCCTCCTTGCCGGATATGACGGAAAGCAAGGTGGATTTTCCTGTGCCGTTTTTGGCTATAAGTCCGACTCGCTGTCCTTCGGCTATACTGAAGCTGATGTTCTCAAAGAGAACCAGAGCGCCGAATCTCTTGCTCAGGTTCTGTACGTCCAAATATGGGATTTCTTTTGCCACGTCCTTTCTTTTTGATTAATAGTCAAAACGTCCTTCCCGTCTGCCGGATGGGGTTTCCGTCGGGACTTCCCGGGGAGCCGTTTCTCCGGAACGATGTCGTCACGCAGTCACACCATGTTCCGGGGATAGCCCTCCTCCGTCGGGTCTATCGTTTTGGGGTCTTGCTCTCAACGCCCAGTTCCTTGTTTATCCTGTCTATATAGTCAAGCACTTCGTCGCGTCCGGTTTTCTTCTCGGACGATGTTACGAACATCGGAGGAAGCTCTTCCCATGTCTCCATGAGGACCTTCTTGTATGCAGCGACGTTCGACTGGACCTTGGTTGTGTTCAATTTGTCTGCCTTCGTGAAGACAATGGCAAACGGGACGCTGCTGCTGCCAAGCCAGTTGATGAACTCGAGGTCTATCTTCTGCGCTTCCAGACGGATGTCCACGAGCACGAAGACATTGACCAGCTGTTCCCGCTGGAGTATATATCCGTTGATCATCTGTTCCAGTTTGGCGATTTCCTTTTTGGAACGTTTGGCAAAACCATATCCGGGAAGGTCAACCAGATACCACTCCTTGTTTATGATGAAATGATTGATAAGCAAAGTCTTTCCCGGCGTAGCGGATGTCTTTGCCAGCTTCTTGTTGTTACACAGCATGTTTATCAGACTTGATTTGCCGACATTGGAACGTCCGATAAACGCATATTCCGGCTTAGTGTCCTTGGGACACATTGACACCATCGGCGAGCTTATCACAAACTCTGCATTACGTATATCCATTTATGTAATATCTTGTTTTAGTCTGCAAATTTACGCCAAAATAGACGAAAAACAAAATAAAAAGTGACATTTGCTGCTTTTACGGCGCCAGTAGTGCGTCTTTTTTAATATCTATCCCTTGCTACTCCTGATTTGTCGTGAATAGACATGGCTCGGAGGCATTGAAAGAATCGGGTGTAGAAGCCTTTCGCTTACCACCATCTGCCACTGCACTGTCTCCTTATGAAGGTGCGGTTCGTCAGTGAAATTCTTTTTCAAATACGATTCCCATCCACCATGCTACAAGAGTTTTTTGTGTACTTGCCCCAGCTAGTATCGGCCAACCACATGTTATATAGCTTTCTTTGTATCATTTGTTACTATTGCATTTATAGAAAGGGTGGTTATTGTAATAGAAAAGCTTGGATACGGATGTTACAGAACCGTTACAAATACCATGCAAAACTATTATGAAACAATACTGAATTATTTTGTTAACAGGGAAACGAATGCATTTGCAGAATCATTCAATGCTAAAATTAAAGCATTCAGAGCGCAGTTCAGGGGAGTCAGAGATATACCGTTCTTTATTTTTAGATTATCAAAACTAACAGCCTGAATTTAACATACCCACAGGGTTTTCGGACTGCCCCATATATGTATCAACGTATATTCTATGCGTATATCTTTCTTTTATCAGTGTTTCTCCGTACTTGACCAGTCAAGCAGGAAGTCATATATACTCATTATCTGTATGCCGTTTTCGTCGCTCCACTGCTTGGTGTGTTCTCCCACTATCAGCAGTTTACGGAAAGAGTCGTCTACGAGGCGCAGCGATCGTTTCTCCTGTTCCATCTTTTCTGCATCGGGCATACGCCATGCCGACTGGATGTAGATCCGCTCGCTCCCTTTGTTGCAGACAAAATCCACTTCCAATGTAACCCTTTGCTGCTTGCCTTCCGCATTCCTCACACGATGATAGACGTTACCCACATCTACAAGCCATCCACGCATACGCATCTCATTGTAGATGACGTTCTCCATGATATGTGTCGGCTCACTCTGACGGAACGACAGGATAGCGTTCCTCAGACCTACGTCCTGGTAATAATACTTGGATAGCGAACCGATATATTTTCGTCCCTTAATGTCGAATCTTTCTGATTTTTCGATAAGGAAAGCATCCTGCATATATTCCAGATAAGTCGACACAGTCTTATCGGTTATGCTTTGCACATTGCTGACCGACTTAAACGTATTGGCTATATTCAGCGCATTGATAGGTGCGCCAATACTGGATGCCACGGTCTTCGACAATTCTTCAAATTCCGCTTTCAGTTCTATGTTGTTCCGTTCATAGATGTCACGTAGATACACCGTGCGATACAAGCGACGAAGGAAATCCGCCTTCTTCTCATCGCCAACCTGCGTTAGCAATTGTGGCAAACCTCCATACAGTCTGTATTCTGCCCATCCGTCTTCTTTCGAACCATAATACACAGTCATGAACTCCTTGAAGGACAGTGGCCACACATGTATCTCGTCACCTCTGCCTCGGAATTCAGTCACCACGTCAGAGGACAGAAAACGCGAGTTTGAGCCTGTGACATACACATCCGCACCTTCAGTGACCGACAAAGAAGAGAGTACCTCTACAAAATCTTCCACCTCCTGTACCTCGTCGATAATGATGTAATATGTCTCGTTGTCAATCATCATTTTTTCCAGCCAGTCCAACAGGTAGTCCGGGTTCTTGAACTCTCTGTTCTTCCTATTCTCCATATCGATGACGAGAATATGATCTTCTCTTGTGCCCTCATCCAACAGATGCTGACGAAAGAGTTTCTTCAGCAGAAACGACTTGCCTGAACGTCGCAATCCTGTGATTATCTTTATGAGTCCGTTGCTCTTTGAACGGCTCAACTGTTCTATGTATCTATATCTGTTTACTATCATGCTTTACGAAAAATCGTCACTTGTGACACTTTTTCGGAGGTAAAATTATGTATTTTATCTTAAACCAAGGAAGGAAATTAAGAAAAATATACTAAAAATCAATGATTTTCCTGTTTTGTAGTGTCTATTCCACTTGCCGATACCCATTTTTCTTTGCAAAGTTACTGTTCGTGCGAATGGTCAAGTACCGCCATGTTAACAGGCTGAGGACTAAACGACAGCTTTCCGCAAATCAAAGATTTGTGTATATCATTAACTCCTCCGTCTGTTCTCTTGCCTTATCGCCCTCATTCCGCAGTCTTTTGATGCACGAAAAATCAGGTTCATCCGACATTCCGAGTGATACGGCATTCATGAAGAGCGTAAAGCCTTAGCCTGAAATACTTTTCATTTCGGAATCCATATGCATCTCGTTTCATGACCTTGATCTTGTTATTAATTCCTTCAACTTTACCTGTAGAAATATAGCAATCATACCTGACCAAAATACCACTCCTATATATCATGAGTGTATTTGCCATCTTCTCGAGTTGTGGAATCTTGCTTTACCTTGCTTGGCTTTACCCAATCATATAGTACATCAGTAGCTTGTTCCTTGTTTATCTGTGCCCATATTTCTCTCATCTGCTCTTTCAAGTAGTAGGCTTTTGATAAAGGTTCATTAATGGCGAGTGTATTATCCAGCCTAGTCTTGTGCTGTTTGTCAAATATATCCGTACCGTTTCCTAGGAGCAGATATCTTGTACCTTCAAGGACCTTGTGTTTATTGACCTCTTTCTCCATGCTATAAACCTTTCTTCTTATGTCGTCGAGATGCTCATTCATCAGCTTTACAACATGGAAATGGTCGAATACATGCACAGCACCAAGACAGTTTTCAAGGACAGAAGCAATGAAAGCTGCAGACAGATCTGTTGCTATATGCTCTATCTGCACCTTATGCCGTTTGACCCTTTTCCCAAACATTTCGAGAGCGTCAATTCCCTTGCCATCACCTACATAGAGTATCCTGCCCGAGTCAAGATCAACTACAATAGTTTTGTATATATGACCTTTTCTAACAGTAAACTCATCAATTCCTATATTCTTGACTCTTTTCAAGGAGGGCGGGCTATAGTGCCGCAACAGGTAGGTGGAATGTATATCCTTTACCGTATCCCAAGAAATGTTCAGATGGTTTGCAACAGCCTGCAATGTCATCCCACGGAGGAGATCTACAACATACTTGGCAAATCGATGGATATATGAGCAACAGCCTGTAGCAAAGGGGATATTCTCCTGCGGTTCGTAGTCACATTCTTCATTCCTGCACTTGTATCGTTGTACTTTTATACGGACAACAACTTTCTTGCCCCGATTGGAAGACCGAGAAAGTCTCTGATACGGTTTCCATTCTTGACCAAATGGCGTTTTCCGCATTTGGGGCATACATGTAATCTCTTTGGGCTTTGGACATGAAGAATAATTGTATTACCTTTACCCAAGTTCGGTATAATGTAACGATTATTTGTATGTGAAAATATTGGCAGGA
>CAMWVS010000025.1 GCA_947177775.1 uncultured Prevotella sp. | reverse complement strand
AAACTGAAGTATAGCGAAAGAAAAACAGAGTATAACAGATTGATTATATAATGAATACAATAATGAGAAACAAGCATAAATTCTGGCGGTGCTGTGCCATCGCCCTTATCCTCCCGCTGTTGGGCGGATGTGGCATATACACCCGCTATTCACGTCCCTATTCGGATATCAAAACGGACAGTCTCTATCGGGAAACTGATATTGGGAATGATACCATAACGATCGCGTCAATCCCTTGGAGCACTTTTTTCACCGACCAACATCTACAGGCGCTCATCGCTACAGGTTTGGAGCGCAATACTGATCTTGGAATTGCACGCCTGCAAGTGGAAGAGGCACAGGCGATACTGACGAATGCCCGCCTGTCATATCTGCCGGCAATCAATCTGGCACCGCAAGCGGGTGTCAGCCATTATGATGGTGAAACGAAAAAGACCTACAACATCGGGGCAACCGCATCTTGGGAAGCGGACATCTTCGGACGTGTGACCAACGCAAAGCGGGGCGCTGACGCCGCACTCGGACAAAGCCGCGCCTATGCGCAGGCGGTGCAGACGCAGATCGTGGCAACTATTGCCGAAAGCTACTATACGTTGCTGATGCTTGACGAGCAACTTGCTATTTCCAACGAGACGCTTGCCAACAGGGATGAGACCATCGCCACATTGGAAGCGTTGGCGCAGGCTGGAAAGACCAACGATGTGGCTGTACATCAGGCACGTGCCGACCGTACAGCCCTCAATGCCTCCATACTCACCATCCGCAAGAGCATCAGCGAGACGGAGAACGCCCTTTCCGCCCTGTTGAAAGAACCTGCCCACGCCATTGAGCGTGGAAAACTTGCCGACCAATGCTTCCCTGACGAAATATCCATAGGCGTACCGCTTTCGCTCCTTTCCAACCGCCCGGATGTGAGGCAGTCGGAAGCTGCACTTGCGGAAGCCTTCTATGCCGTCAATGCAGCCCGCGCCGCCTTCTATCCGAGCCTGACACTCTCCGGTTCGCTCGGCTGGACAAACAACGGTAGCGGGGCTATACTCAATCCAGGCAAGTGGCTGTCGTCCGCCATTGCCTCGCTCACAGCCCCCTTATTCAATAAAGGCACAAACATCGCCAATCTGAAGATTACAAAGGCACGGCAGCAGGAAGCCGCACTGCGCTTTGAGCAAGCTCTGCTCGATGCCGGTAATGAGGTGAACGATGCCCTCACCGAATGGCAGACCGCCGAAGGACGCATCCGTCTTGATGTGGAGCAAATAAGCGACCTTGAAGCTGCCACGGAGAAGACACAACTTCTATTCCGTTATACTTCTGCCACTTACCTTGAAGTCCTTACCGCCCAACAGTCACTACTGAATGCCCGGCTGACATTGGCACAAGACAGGACGGCACGAATACAAAGCATCATTCATCTGTATCATGCTCTTGGAGGCGGAACACATTGATAATATGGATAAATTCACGAGACAAAAATACAATCAAGTATGAATTAAAGACAATCCATTAATATTCCTTTTTATGGGATTAGTGTACTCCGGAAGAAATACATCTGTAATATCCGATAATACATTACCACATTTTTTCGTCATATAAATATCACGGATTTTAACACTTGAAAAATCTCAAAATAGAGTTCTAAAAAGCTGAAATATTGACAAACCGTCCTCAAGTTCGGTTGTCCAACGCTCAATACACGAACCGTAAGGGCCCCGCTGCATTGCAGCGGGGCCGCTTTCAGCTTTCAACGGCGTGCTCGTTGCAACCCAACGGAAGCCCCGTTGCAATGCCGGGAGGCCCTTACGGCAAAATAAAACATGACAATTCATTGCACACTTCCAACTTTTCTATCGTAACATACTGTCCGTCAGGCAATAAAAGATGCACGCGCTATTTTCGCGAATTTCCGGCTGCGGGATTTTTATTTTTGAATATCGCAAGGATTTCGAGGTATTTGTCGGAATAATTCCGAGTTTTTAACATTTCGCTTTTAAGAATTATTCCTAATGTAGAATAAAGAAAAAGGGTGTGGCTTAATAAACATAGGCCAATGTTAATCAAGCCCCACCCTCTTCCTTCAGTTTGCCAACTATATGTAACAACCTTATTATATCTGATAAGTTCACACAGTCATATTGTATATCTCGGCTGAAACATATTCTCCCCCCCATTCTCTTTTCAGGTTCTTCCGTATAGGTCTATGTCAGAATTTCCATTCTGCTCCAGCCATAATTGTTGCACGCGGCATGGGGAATCCGTAGTTTATCTGATATGATGTCGCCGTCAAATTCTCGCCTTTCAAAAATAATGTGACCGGCATTTTCTGGCCCAATGTATATGCCGCCTTCAAACCAAGGAGCGCATAGTTTTCTTTGGATTCTTCTGTCAGAAGTCCCCATATACCAGTCGCATCGGCGACAAACTGCCAACGTCCTGGCGTATATACCACTTCACCGAACAGTTTGTTCTTCGGAGCTCCAACTATCTGAGTATCTGTATGAAGATAAGCATAGTTGACCGTCACGGTCCAGTCGCGACTGATACTGTATGCTGCATCAATTTCAAATCCCTTATTCGTGAAATTTCCAGTATTAACGTTGCGGGCTGTTCCATCCACCATCACCGTCTGTATCAGATTGTTACCGCTGATATGATAAAGCGATACCCCCACATTGAAACGACGTTCAAGAAGCCACTGCCGCAATTCTATTTCATAGCTGTCCATCTCCTCCGGCTGTAATTCCGGATTCCGCGGACCATACATGTAAAGTTCACGGATGTTGGGCGACCGGAACCCTCGGCCATAGCAGAACTTTACACGGCTTTCAGAAAGCGGACGGAGAACAAGACCAGCCTGAGGAACCCACTGGTTGCCGAATTGTGACGAATGTTCGAGACGGATACCGGCATTGAGGCTCAGAATATTGTCGAGGAAAGCCTGTTGCATCATGGCGTATCCGGCAATTTCGTTGACATGACGGTCAACAATCGGAGATTCCTCACCATCTGTCTTGGATGTATTATAGGCCTGCCCTCCCCAATGTTTGAAATCCACCCCGACACTGACATCATTGCCTGCCCACGGCTTTACTGTCTGATACATTGTCACACCCATATTGAAGTCCTTCGAATGAAAAAGATAAGTGCGTGGCCTGTTCCTACTGTCAAGTCCGTCATCAATATCATGCTTACCCCAATTGTAGTAAGCCTGAATACCGCCGGAAGCAATATCATAGCGGTTTTTCACGAAGACCGATGCTGTTGTCCTCAACTGTTTCGCCCACATCCCGAGCGGTTGGGCCCGATTGACGGAACCTGGATTGTCTGCCTTTGTCTCTGTCAGCATCATGCTTGCTCCTGCCTCCCAGTGCTTTGAGAAATCATAGCTGACAGATGCGTACTGATTGGCCAGCCAATAATCCATTCCCTGTCGACTTCCGTCTGACGATTCGTAGCTCGCAGCGGCAAAAACTCTGAGTCGGTCATATCGGTAGCCGGCTTTTGCACCATATTTCTGTGTACCATAGCTACCACCAATTATACGGACAGAACCACTCAATCCTTCCTTCGAAGCCTGTCGCGTGATGAGATTGACCGAACCACCCATTGCTCCCGAACCATAAAGCATAGACGACGGGCCGCTGACAATCTCTACACGTTGCACATCGTTTGTGACATAAGTGTCAGGAAGCGAATGGCCAAAAACACCAGCCCACTGCGGTTGACCGTCAATAAGAAATAGGACTTTGTTTCCGCCTCCAACGCCACGGATGCTGACAGCACCCGCTCCGCCGCCGCTCACACCATATCCTGCGAGTCCTCTTTCTGTAACAAACATTCCGGGTATATGATTCTGTAGAACCGGCAGTACATTTGTCTCAGCACTGTTGTCTATTGTCGCACTCCCTATAATCTTAACATTGAAAGGAAGGAGCGATACAGGAGCCTTGACAGCCGATTCAACAACCAGTTCGTCAAGAATTCTCACGGTATCGACTATTGAAGGATTGGCCGCTGAAACACTAACGGACGACATTATTACGGCAGCTGTGATGATTGATGATTTCATTTCTGAGTATATTTTCTTCATTATTTTTTATTCTAATGGACAGAACACATATTCTTATTTTCTATACTTGAAATAATGTGATGTGTATTTCTACGCTGCAAAGATATGTAATTTGCATTGAAAAGTTTGTATATAAATTACAGATTATATGACAGAAATTACCTGTATTTAACGCTACATACAGCCCTCGTGCTGTATGCCGCTCTGTCGGACATGACTGAAAGCCGGCTTTCCGGAATATTTATTCTACCCACAAACACGACAGATTGCCCATGGAAGAATATCCCTAATTGACTATTCAAAAAATAAATAAAAAAAGCATTTGTAACATATAAAAAGCTGATTTCAGAGAATTTTTGAATAACTTTGAGGCTTGAACCGAACTTATCGATTAATAATCAAAATTAACCCGATATTTAAATGAAACAAAACAAACACCTTTTATGTGTCATTGTCCTGCTGATACTCTCTGCGACGGCATCCGGAACGAATCCTTTCCTTCCTCTTTGGGAACATATTCCCGATGGAGAACCGTATATATTCGAAGATCCGGACAATCCAGGAAAGAAGAGAGTATATATCTACGGCTCTCATGACATGCTCAGAAATATGTATTGCGGAACGGACCTTGTAGTGTGGTCGGCGTCTGTAGATTCGCTCGACAGTTGGCGCTACGACGGAATCATACTTGAAGTGAGGAATAACGGTGTCGGGAAACCGCTGCATGGCGACGGACGTGGTGATGTGCTGTATGCTCCGGACGTGACAGAACGGATTTTGCCCGACGGCAGAAAAGAATATTATCTTTATCCCAACAATCAAGGCGGTGGTCGCAACGGCATGGTGGCCAAGTCTGAAAGACCTGACGGACCGTTCAAGGTTATAAACTGGAACACGGAAAAGCCTGACGAGACTGTAGGCGTGTTAGCCTTCGATCCGGCCGTATTCATCGACGACGACGGGCGGGTGTATGGCTACTGGGGCTTCGGACGCTCATATGCCGCAGAGCTGGACCCGTTGACAATGGCCACGGTAAAGCCGGGGACAGAGACTGTTGCCGACATGGTGTCAGGTTTCGAACAAGAAGGCATATTCCGATTCTTCGAGGCTTCCTCTATACGTAAAATAGAAGACAAGTATGTGTTCATCTACAGCCGCATGACAGAGGAGGGTGAATGGGGACTTCCACAGACAAACTATACCCTCGCATACGCCTACAGCGACAATCCGCTCGGACCATTTACCTACGGAGGAACAATAATCGATGCCCGCGGACGCGACACCGATGCAGACGGCCAAACAATACCGACGGCCACCCCAATGGGAAACACACACGGGAGCATACTCTGCATAAACGGCCAATGGTGGGTGTTCTATCACCGTCAGAGCGGCACGGACGAGTTTGCCCGTCAGGCGATGGTAGCTCCTATCGAAGTCTCAGTGATTCCCGGTCCTGGCGGTAAGGTCACAATATCCGAGGGAGAATACACTTCCGAAGGGTTCGAGACAGCAGGACTTAATCCGCTTTGCAAATATCCCGCCGCGATAGCCTCCCACTATACTGGTCCGAGGCCCGTGACACAGAAATATCCTAACATCTGTTACACGGGTCCGTACGTCCAGCCGACATACATCACCGACCATGCCGTAACCAATCCGTATGATCCAGAAATAAACATGAACCCAGTAGTGAACAATACCGACAGTTCCATCCTCGGCTATAAATACTTCAATTTCGACAAACTCACCGGCATTTCAAAGGTCAAGCTTCTTATCGACATCATTCCAGGAGATGTGGACGGAACAATTAGTGTTTATGCGGAAGCGCCGTGGAAAGGACGTCCAAGTCCGATTGGCAAGTTCTCACTGAAAGCCAACAGCGACAAAAGTCCGAGGAAAATCCATACCCGCCTGAGAAACATAGAAGAACTGCGCGGCAAACATCCTCTATATCTTGTCTTTGCGTCATCGGAGAAAGACAAGTCTGTCTGCACATTGCGCTATCTTCAGTTCCTGAGAAAATAGGAAAGCCCCCTTATCTATGCCGAAATAGCATTCATAAATCCTATAAAGAATTCTTCTTCTGAAACAAAATATTCTGCACGGAAGAGTATATACGATTTACTCCTCTGTGCAGAATATTATTACATAAACATTACTGCTTTTTCAGTTCGTAAATCTCAAACGTATGGTTTGCCTTCACGAACAGCATTATGATTTTGCCATCACCTATCTTATAAATTATTCCTGCTTCTGAGTTCGGACTGTCATATGTCGTCTGTGGGTCATTGTTCACCGACCATCCGCCAAGGAACACCATCGTCGTTGGCGTGTTTTCATATAGAAATCCCGATTTGCGCTGGCTTCCGGCTGTCTTTTCAAAGAACAACTTTCCTTCTTTCTCCCTGAACCGACACGCGAAATAAGGATAAGAAAATATGCCCATATTGTTCACTTGTATCGATCTTACACGCCGGTAGGCTTTCAGCTCACTTGGAGAAAATGCCTGCGACTTGCCTGTCAGCAGACTTCTGACCATCGGCATCTCCCTTATGCCATAAGCATCTTCACCGAGACAGGCAAGAATCTCAAGCGCCTTCTCCTTGCCTCCAACGAGCAGGAGATAGTCATCAGCATGTATGAGCCGGTTGAGATCCTGAGCGATATCGCAGAAGGTATCTGATTTAACGGTATCCGCCATTATTTCCATGGTCTCTGACGTTATATTCCTTGTCCCCGAATGACCAATAGTCGGACATGCTATGAACAGCATCGTCGCAAATGCTATTTTTGCTGTTATGAAATGATGTATCATTGATTTGCTTATAATTAAAACGTTTTCTGAATGTCAGATGTATATATGCTCCTCCAGTCACTTATATCAAGCAAAGATAGTGCAAGCCAAGCGCAATGAAACTTGTTTCAAACTACCGAAGTGTTGCCTATCTTAATGCAAAAGTAAGAATAATATTCAAAGCAGCCAAATGTATCATACAAAATTCATTACCGACGGATGAATGGAATGTTGAATGTGAAAGATTCAAAGTTAAAGGTTGAGGAATGGAAGCTGCACCGTATATAAAATGAAAAATATTGCCGACACAAAACTTTTCGCGAAAATATTCTTGAAATTACGAATAAACAGTTAGTTTTGTAGAAAAATCATCTATGGACGAAAAGCTTGCGGAGATAAAGGAGTTCAAGAGCTATGTGACGACTATGCTCCGGCCGGTGACTATCCAGATATGAATTATACAGAGAACCTTTACCAAAACAATCCATATTAAAATGAAACGTTTCATATTATCTTTACTCACTCTGTGCTTCACGGTCATAACCATGGCGCAGACAACCAGATTGCCTGCACAGAGCAGGATAGTGACGGACAGTATCTACAGCAATGTACTGAAGGCATACCGCGCATATAACATCTTACTGCCGCATAGTTACGACACGGACAAGAACAGGAACTATCCTGTGCTCTATCTGCTACACGGAATGATGGACACCAACCATGCATGGACCATGCGCGGCCGCCTGAAGGAGGCGATGGACCAACTGACAGCTTCAGGCGAGGCGGGAGATATGATTATCGTGACACCAAACGCGGGAGGAAACGTGTATGCCGGCGACTGGAACGGATATTTCAACATGCCGGGATGGGCGTACGAAGATTTTTTCTACACAGAATTCGTGCCGCACATCGAACGGACATACCGCATTGTTGCCGATCGCAGTCACCGCGCCATAGCCGGTCTGTCAATGGGCGGAGGCGGAGCGACGAGCTATGCGCAGCGCCACGCAGACATGTTCTGCGCAGCATACGCCATGAGCGCGCTGATGGACATTCCGGATAAGGGCCGACCGAAAGCTGCCCCTGACGGCAAGGACAAAGTGTCGATACTGACCGAGGCCGTGAAACGCTACAGCTGCGTCCGCTACGTTACCGAGGCAGACGAAGCGCGCAAGGCCGAGCTGCGCACGGTGCGCTGGTTCGTAGATTGCGGTGACGACGACTTCCTGCTCGACCGCAACATCGAGTTCATACAGGCCATGCACTGTGCCGGAATACCCGTTGAGTTCCGCGTGCGCGACGGAGGACACACATGGGAATACTGGCACTCTGCGCTCTACACTTGTTTACCGTTCGTGACAAGGTGCTTCAGCCACTCCTGACATTCCCTATGGAAAGGAAAGCCATGCAGGAAGGCGTAATTACATACAAACATTCAATCCGCAACATATATTTTTCAACTTAACCTTACAAACATGACAAACAACAAGCGATGTCAGTGGGCGGACGGTGACCCGTTGTACATAAAGTATCACGACGAGGAATGGGGACGCCGCGTCACCGACGACAGGACGCTCTTCGAGTTTCTCACCCTTGAGAGTGCACAGGCCGGACTCTCGTGGATAACCATTCTGAAGAAGCGGGAGGGATACAGGCGGGCGTTCCGCGGTTTCGACTATAAGGCCGTAGCGGAAATGACAGCCGAAGATGAGGAGCGCCTGCGACAGGACAAGAGCATAATCAGAAACCGCCTGAAGATACACAGCGCCATCGTCAACGCGCGGCTGTTCGATGATATCGTCGGTGAGTACGGCTCGTTCCACGCCTACATCATGAGCTTTATGCCCGGCGGACGGCGTATCGTCAACGACATTCCGACAATGGCCGATGTACCCGTTTCGACGCCCGTTTCGGACGCCATAAGCAAGGATATGAGACGCCGTGGCTTCAAATTTTTCGGCACTACCATCTGTTACTCATTCCTACAAGCCACCGGCTTCATTGACGACCACGTGAACGGCTGTTTTTGTAAAGGGCGTATATAGTTTTTTCCGCCATCCGCAAACTGAACATAAATACCATTACGCAAACAATACAAAACAAGAGAGAAATGAACATCGAGGAAATCAGAGGCTATTGCCTGTCACTCCCGCAGACAACGGAGGACATGGCCTTTGGCGAGGAATATCTTCTGCTGCGCGTGTGCGGCAAGATTTTTGCCTGCATCGGGCTTGAGCGCCCCGACTATTTCGTTGTGAAATGCGCACACGACTACGCCACAGAGCTTCGCGAGCATTATCCGGAAATCACTCCGGCATGGCACTGGAACAAAAAATACTGGAATCAGCTGAGCCTGTGCGGCAGTCTTTCCGACGCTCTCATCCTTTCACTCATACGCCACAGTTATCATGAAGTTGTAAATAAGCTACCCAAAGCAATCCGAAACTCCTTCCCAGAGATGCTCGACATAAAGGATTAACGCGAGTTCAGGATAAGAAATTAATTCCAAATAAAAGAAGAAAAAGAAAAACTTTAAAGCGCCTCTTTGATGGTATATTTATATGTTTTTTACCAATGTCACACGTATTAATATGCTCACTGATACGTATTTCCCAATTATTTTATTTATCTTTGCGCCATGATATTTTACTTTTCAGGAACAGGCAATACCAAATGGGCTGCCGAATACATTGCGGCCCATACCGGAGAAAGACTTGTAGCAATAGCCGGTGAACCTAAAAAAGAATGCCGATATACGCTTGCAGACGGCGAACGCATCGGTTTCTGCTTTCCCGTTCACGGGTGGCAACCTCCTGCCATTGTAAGACGCTTCATCCGCAGGCTTATCATAACCAACGCAACCAATCACTATTGTTTCGCCCTTTGCACATGCGGAGACACTGTTGGAGACACTATCAGCATATTGAATAAGGATTTGCGGAAACGCGGACTTCACGTGACCGCCGCTTTCTCGCTTGTCATGCCGGAATCATACGTCTGTCTCCCATTCATGTACACCGATTCTGAAAAGCGCGAGCGCGAGAAAATCAGCATCGCAAAAGAACAGCTGGAAGAGTTCTGCAAAGAAATAGCCAACCGTGCCAAAGGCGTGGAACATCTCAAGAAAGGCCCGACACCAAGATTGTATTCTTATGTCATCGGCGGTTTTTTCAATAGTCAGATGATAACCGACCGGCCTTTCCGGGTGGAAGACAACTGCGTCAGTTGCGGACTTTGCGCCAAGGTATGCCCCACCGCCAATATCGTTATGAATGAAAAAGGTTTGCCGCAGTGGCGGCATGAAAGCGACTGCACTTGCTGTCTGGCATGCTATCACTATTGTCCACGCCATGCCATCAACTACGGAAGCATAACAAAGCGGCGCGGACAGTATTATTTCAATAAAGAGAAACTATAAATAAACAACATATCCGACATTATATGAGACACTTACTATCATTATTATTTATCGTTTTCGCGACAGTGAGCCACGCTGTGAAGATGCACCCTGCGGCCTGCAAAGTGAAACAGAGCGACGGGACCTATCTGACAGTGAGAGGATTGGGCTATCATGATTTCTATTATTTCACCACTACTGACGGTGTACTGCTTTTCCGGCAAGGCACAGATTTCTATGTAGCAGAGGTGACCGAAGATGGCACGCTGAAACCGACTGAGATTCTGGCTCACGAAACAGGAACACGCACGGCAGCGGAACTGGAAGCCGTCAGAACCCAAAAAAGTTCCAGATTCAACGAATACATAAATAGAAATGCCGAAAGAGCGAAGGCGCTCCGCGAACCCTTAGGTGCCAACACCACTCTCCTGCCCCACACAGGAAACCCGAAGGTTCCAGTCATTCTGGTGGAATTCAGTGACGAGAAATTCACCGTGAGCGACCCTAAAGCGGTCTTCAGCAAATATCTGAACGGCATGGAGCTGTTCAACAAAACCACAGACCCGGAAATGGGAATGAACTACGGTAGCGTGAAACGCTATTTCACAGATATGAGTTTTGGACATTTCAGCCCCGACTTCGAGGTCTACGGACCTGTCAGCCTGCCGAACACGCTGAAATATTACGGCGCCGGAAGCTCTTCGTCGGAGAAAATGAACGAGCTCTTCCGCGACGCATGCAGCGCGATAGACGCCGACACTGATTTCTCGCAGTATGACAGCAACAACGACGGCAACATCGACCTTGTCTATATCATCTATGCCGGATATTCAGAGAGCTTCGCCGGAAATTCCTCCGACTGCATCTATCCTAAATCGGGAACGCTGTCCGGCGGCATGACATTTGACGGAAAAACACTCTGCCGCTACGGCGTGAACAATGAGCTTAACGGCACTCCGGCAGACCAGGAGGCAAACGGGGTGCTCATCAACGGCATCGGTCTCTTCTGTCACGAGTTCTCACACTGTATGGGACTGCCCGACCTCTATCCGGCGCCTGGCACCATTGCAGAAAGATGCATCAATCAGAACCTCGACTACTGGGACCTGATGGACGCCGGAGAATACACATACAACGGCTACCGGCCTACAGAATATTCCGGATGGGAGCGCGAGCGCTTCGGCTGGATGACCATCGACACGCTCAAAAGCCCGTGTGACGTGACACTTGCCGCGCTGTCTGCCGGCGGCAAAGCCTACCGCATACTCAACGACAAGGACGAGAGCGGCAAGGAATACTACATCGTGGAAAATGTCCAAAAGACTGGGTGGAACAAATCGCTGCCAGGTCATGGAATGAAGGTCTATCATATTGACTACGACGACTATATGTTCAGCGTCGGCGGATGCCGTGTCAACAATACGGCCGGCCATCCACGCATGTCCATCATTGCGGCCGACGGTATCTTCATGCCTGAATATTTCGTGTCCGAGACAATTAAGGAAGGGGCTACGGAAATAGAAAAGGAACTCAACGCCGATCTCGTTGACAAATATGCAGGAATCCAAATCACGTCGCAAATCTATCTCGCCGAGCTTGCCGGAGACCTCTATCCTGGAACAGGCGGAGCGACAGCGCTTACCGACGAAACCACACCGGCTGCGGCATGGGTATATAACGGAGGCTTCATGGGCAAGCCAATAACAGACATCGTGGAAAATACGGAAACCCAAACCATCAGTTTCAAATTTATGGGAGGTTCCGAAGCTGGCATAAGAAACGTAAAGACCGCAACCACCAAACAGCATATATACGCTTTGGACGGGCGCTACCTCGGAACTGACATCAACCTGCTGAAGAAAGGTATCTACATAGTCGGAGGCAAGAAAGTATGTCTCTGACTTCCGTACGGCAAGGCATAACTACATCAAAAGGAAACAAAAAAAACGGAAAACCGGAGGTGAGCGTCCATTCACCTCCGGTTTTCCGTTTCAGACGGCAGGCCAAACCCTTTTCAATAGACTCTCGGACCGAATATCTTCGTACCGACGCGCACCATCGTACTGTTGCATTCAAGCGCGATGCGATAGTCATGGCTCATGCCCCACGAGCGTTCGCAGAACCATCCGGCGTCGGCGAAGTGGCGGGCCTTGACCTCGTCAAACAAACGTGAGGCCTCCATGAATTCAGAACGAATCTGCTCTTCGTCATCAACATAAGACGCCATGGTCATCAGACCACATATACGAACATGATCCAACGTACGCCACTCTCCATCGTCCAATAACTGACGACACTCGTCAGGAGTCAGACCAAACTTTGTTTCCTCCTCTGCCACACGCAACTCCAAAAGAACGTCTATCACACGGTCATGACGGGAAGCATGTTTGTTTATCTCGCGCAAAAGACGCATAGAGTCCACTGACTCAATCATAGATATGTACGGCGCAATATACTTCACTTTGTTCGTTTGCAGATGACCTATGAAATGCCATTCTATATCGTCAGGCAACTCGCCAGTCTTGGCAGTAAGTTCCCGTTCATGACTCTCTCCGAAGATCCGTTGTCCTTCTCCATAGGCTTCCATGATGTATTCTGCAGGATGGTACTTGCTGATAGCCACAAGCCGGGCTGTGCCTGGCAGTGTCGCAAGAACATCGCGAAGATTTCCCTTTACGTCATAATCCATGATCAGACTGCTTATTGTTCGTATTCCGGTTTGTCGTCGGCTTCCTTCTTCTTATACTCGAAGACGTCCATCAGCTGGGTCTCGGCTACCGATGCTATGGCATAGTCAATCATCGTTCCGTTCATCACGTCCATGATGTTCTTCACCGCTCCGTTGAGCGTTCCGGCGTTGACAAGATAGTTGACGCTGGAGCGCTTCTCCTTGCCGCTCTTCTCGTCGACCGTGATAAACTGCAACTTGGCCTTATACCAGCGGTCAGCCGTATCGTCATCACTGAAAAATATTTCCTTATAGGCGGCTTTCTTTATATCAGCCACATCAAACTCACCACTTATGTATGCCGACATCTCTTCCATAATACGCTGTTCGGCCTCCGTGAAACTGAGAGCATCGACTGTGTATGCCTCTGTCACTTTTTTCTGCATTCCGTCTTCAAGAACCTTCTCGTAACGGATTTTACACTCAAACCATTCTGCTGTTCTACTTCTCATCGTTTACTTTTAATATAATACTACTTTAATGTAATTTGATTGCTGTTTTCATTAGTTGCTTTGTTCATTCCGTCGCAACTTTTTGTATACCATGCTGTGTGAGAGCGGCTTTTTTCCTTTCGCTCACTTCATCTATTATTTCAGAAGCTATACGCTGGCTGCGCGCCTCGCTCAGATGGGTCCTTCCGGCCAGCTCTTCCTGAGCTTTAATAAGTTCGTTCATGATACTCTTGCTTCCAGCCATGAATTTCTTCTCGTTGCTCCCCATATATGTGCTATTATATATTTTGGAAAGAATACGTTCGGCTTCCGCCGCATACATTTTCCGGAATATCTTTTCGCATTTAGCCTCGTATTCCTTCATCTGCTCTTGCTGTTCAGGCGACATGCCTCCATACATGGTGTCTCCTATAGCCGCACCGGGTTCGGGGGTATGGTCAAATCCCTCATCGAGAATTTCCGCCGGACTGTCTTGTGTTGCTACGGGCTGAACGAACTCAACCGGGATGTCATTGGACATCAGCCCAAAGATGCCGCCAACAATGGCAACCACAATGACCGAGGCTATGGCAAATGTCCGTAGCATTGACTTTCCTGCACGACGACGGCTCAGGGCCTTCCGCATGTCGGCAACGGAAGAATAACGATCTTCAGGCATCTCACGTGTAGCTTTAGCTACCACCGCCTTATACTCGTATGGCATCTCGGCCACGGTGAATAGATATTCAAGGAATTTACCTATAGAATAAATATCACAACGTTCGTCCACCGTTCCACTGTTCAGCACCTCCGGAGCGACATATTCCTCAAATCCCTTATAAAGGACCAAAGGGTCTACAGCATGGAAATAGAAGCTTCCATGGGAAAGGAGCATTACCTTATTGTCACCGCTACGGACAAAAACATTTTCAGGAGCGAAACATATATGATATATACCCTTTGAATGGAGATAGTCAGCTATCCGCAGTAACTCTCCGACTATTGAGTCGACAAATCCTGAATGGGCCACAACCGCAGGGCTTTCAGCCAACACCCAACCGAGCGAACGATAGCTTCCCGTTCCGACTTCCAGAACGCCGTCTTCTATGATATGGAAATGAAGCTGACTGTTGTCATTTAAAGCCCCATTACGCTCAAGCTCTTTATTCAATCCGCCCACGAATCCGATACTGTCAAGTAACTCTCTCCTAATCTGGACTCTATTGACGGCTTTGCCGTCAACCACTGTCCGACGAAAAAATCCCAACGGCAACTTAGCTGCCAACCCGGCCGTATGTCCGTTGGAATTCACAAGTTCTTCGTAGTTCATCTGCGGATTGTTTTTATTTCGTTGCGCAAAAGTAGTCTATTTAATTGTAAATGAAGCATGGAGAGTTTAAAAATTTGTTAAGGGCATGGATACAAAATGGTTTCCGAGCATGCTCACTATTCCAAATAAAGCGAATTGCATATATCTAACAATATACTCTACAGAAGAATAATTGCGAAAATTGAGCTTCCACATGGAATACATTTATACCTCGGGCTCAAATCAAACCTGTTTCCGTTCTGTTCTCCCATATTTATTAAATAATGTAAGAAACATTATTGGACTTTCTTTACCTACATATTGAAAGATTGGTTTTATTCACCTTTCTTTCTGTTAAAACTGTCATCTTTTTAATCCAAATAGACCTGAATGTGAATAATTTTATGTAAGTTTGCAATTCAAAAAACAATAATCGACAATCAAGATGCCGGAAATATCAGTCCGCGGCCTTGAGATGCCAGAGTCACCTATCAGGAAACTCGCTCCTTTGGCAGCCGCAGCAAAGAAAAAAGGAATAAAGGTATATCACCTCAATATAGGACAGCCGGATCTGCTCACACCGCAGGTCGGCCTCGATGCTCTGAAGCATATAGACCGTAAGATACTGGAGTATTCGCCGTCGCAAGGTTATCTGAGCTATCGGGAGAAGTTGGTAGGATACTACAAGAAATTCAACATCAACGTAACTCCAGACGACATAATAATCACTTCTGGAGGAAGTGAAGCTGTGCTTTTTGCTTTCATGTCATGTCTCAATCCCGGAGACGAAATAATTGTACCCGAACCGGCATACGCCAACTACATGGCTTTTGCGATTTCTGCTGGCGCGAAGATACGCACTATCACTACTACAATAGAAGAAGGTTTCTCACTGCCAAAAGTCGAAAAGTTTGAAGAACTCATCAATGAGCGCACACGCGCCATCATGATATGCAATCCAAACAATCCGACTGGTTATCTTTACACGCGTCGGGAAATGAACCAGATACGCGACTTGGTGAAGAAGTATGATCTCTACCTCTTTTCAGATGAGGTTTACCGGGAATATATCTATACCGGCTCTCCATATATCAGCGCCTGCCATCTGGAAGGAATCGAGCAGAACGTAATCCTGATTGACTCTGTATCGAAACGCTATTCAGAATGCGGCATACGTATCGGCGCACTGATCACGAAAAACGAGAACGTAAGACGGGCTGTCATGAAGTTCTGTCAAGCACGTCTGTCTCCGCCTCTCATCGGACAGATTGTGGCCGAGGCTTCACTCGACGCACCGGAAGAATACTATCGCGACGTCTACGATGAATATGTAGAGCGGCGCAAATGTCTGATAGACGGCCTCAACCGAATACCAGGTGTCTACTCACCAATACCGATGGGTGCATTCTATACTGTTGCGAAACTGCCGGTAGACGATTCTGAAAAATTCTGTCGCTGGTGTCTGTCAGACTTCAATTATGAAGGTGAGACTATAATGATGGCTCCCGCAGCAGGTTTCTACACAACACCGGGGGCCGGTATCAACGAGGTTCGCATAGCATATGTACTGAAAAAAGAAGACCTGACACGAGCTTTGACCGTATTGAGAAAAGCGCTGGATGCTTATCCAGGACGCAAAGAAGAATAAGAAAGGCAGGAAAGCATGAACCTACCACTATTTTTAGCGAAAAGGATATATAGGGAAAACGGTGGCAGCGGCAAGGTCAGCCGACCGGCAATACGCATAGCCACAATAGGCGTCGCCACTGGACTGGCAGTGATGATTGTCACTGTGGCTGTCGTATTAGGCTTCAAGCATACCATAAGGGATAAGGTCATTGGTTTTGGAAGCCATATAAAAGTGGAAAACCTGCTAACAATGCAAAGTCCAGATCCATCACCAATCTATATTGATGATAGCACGATGAACGTGTTAGATCGTATAGACGGAATAGAACACGCACAACGGTTTGTCACCACGCAGGGTATACTAAAGACAGACTCCGATTTCCTTGGAATAGTCTTCAAAGGAGTGGGACCTGAATATGACATGACGTTCATAATGGAAAACCTTCAAGAAGGCGAAATCCCATCGTTCAGCGACAACAAGAGCAGCAATAAACTGCTTATTTCACGAATAGTGGCAAATAAACTGGACCTAAAAACAGGCGACAGGATTTTCGCTTATTTCATCTCGGAAGACGGTGTAAGGGCAAGAAAATTCACAATCAGTGGTATTTATGAAACCAACATGACGCAGTTTGACCGCAACCTGTGTTTCACAGACTTGAACACAACCATCAAACTGAACAGTTGGAATAAAGGACAGTGTAGCGGAGCTGAACTATTGGTAAAAGATTTTAATCGCTTGAGCGAAACCGCAACCAACGTGACAAACAAAATAAACAGAACTACAGACAGATATGGAGAGACGTTCACGTCGATGACAATATATGAGGCTTATCCACAGATTTTCTCATGGCTCGAACTACTCGACATAAACGTCTGGATTATTTTGGCTTTAATGATGTGCGTTGCCGGTTTTACAATGACCTCGGGACTGCTCATAATTATCCTCGAACGCACACGCATGATTGGAATTCTTAAGGCACTTGGCGCATCCAACGGAAGTGTACGCAAAACATTCTTATGGTTTGCAGTATTCATTATCGGACGTGGTATGCTTTGGGGGAACATAATCGCAATCGGACTCGTGCTTCTGCAGACACACACAGGACTAATCAGTCTTGACCCAAGCATTTATTATGTCAGCACTGCACCAATGGAGCTTAACATTCCATTGATTGCACTCATAAATGTCGCCACATTACTGATAAGCGTACTCGTGCTAATCGGTCCGAGTTGTCTCATCACACACATCCATCCAGCTAAATCAATGAAATATGAATAAAAATCTGCACATTTTATTTGGGAATGTGCAGATAATGGCGTATCTTTGCACAATATTTTGATTTTTGTGCAATGAACGCGAACAATAGTTTTAATTCCTTCATAGAAAAAAGTATTAAGGAAAATTGGCATCTTGACGCTCTTACAGACTATCAAGGCATCACTTTACAGTATCACGATGTAGCAAGAAAAATAGAAAAGCTACACATTATGTTTGAAAACAGCGGTGTGGAACATGGCGACAAGATTTCAATTTGCGGAAGAAACAGTGCCCATTGGGCTGTAGCTTTCTTCGCCATACTGACATACGGAGCTGTAGCGGTTCCAATACAGCATGAATTCAATGCGGAACAGATACACAACATCGTCAACCATAGTGATTCCAAACTTCTTTTCGTAGGAGATGTCGTGGCAAAGACAATTGCCGCGGACATGATGCCTGGCCTAGAGGGAATCTTGTATCTACCAGACTATTCACTTATGATATCCCGTTCGGAGAAACTCTCCTTCGCAAGGGAACATCTCAACGAACTGTTTGGGAAAAAATATCCGAGAGCTTTCAGAGCCGAGCACGTACACTATCATGAAGATAACAGCGAAGAGCTTGCTCTGATCAATTATACAAGCGGAACAACAGGATTTTCCAAAGGAGTCATGCTCCCATATCGAGCATTGTGGGGCAATTTAGATATCTGCATGAAATCCATCGGTACGCACATCAAGCCAGGCAGCAGCACACTGAGTATCCTGCCTATGGCCCACATGTACGGAATGGCCATGGAATTCATTTTTCCGTTCTGCCATGGATGCCACCTCTATTTCCTTACGCGGTTGCCGTCTCCGGCTGTAATAGCACAGGCCTTTTCTGATGTTAAGCCTGCTATAGTCATCTCCGTACCGCTTATCGTTGAAAAAATCATACGCAAGAACGTATTTCCACGGGTACAGAACAATATGATAAGACTGCTTCTGAATATGCCGGTGATAAGCAGGAAAGTGAAGCAGAAGATATGTGAACAGGTTTATATGGCTTTTGGTGGCAATGCCTACGAAGTTATAGTCGGAGGAGCTCCGCTCAATCAGGAAATAGAAACATTCCTAAAGAGCATCGAGTTCCCAATAACCGTAGGATATGGTGCTACGGAATGCGCTCCCCTCATAACATTCAGTGACTATACAGATTTTGTGCCGGGAAGTTGCGGTACACCAGTCGACCACATGGAAGTCAGAATTGTCAGCGACGATCCGGAAAACATTCCCGGTGAAATTATCACACGCGGAACAAACGTAATGCTCGGCTACTATAAAAATGAAGAAGAGACTAAAAAAGTCATTGATGAGGACGGATGGTATCATACCGGAGATCTTGGAACGATGAGTGCCGATGGGCATGTATTCATCAGAGGACGCATAAAAAACATGTTGCTCGGTGCCAACGGACAGAATGTCTATCCGGAAGAAATTGAAGATAAACTGAATTCCATGACAATGATAAGCGAAAGCATTATCATACAAAACGGCAACAAACTCGTTGCCTTGGTTCATCCTGATTATGACGAGGCACAATCTATGGGATTCACAAATGACGATCTCTTGCAAATAATGGAGCAAAACCGGAAGGAAATCAACCTTACACTGCCTGCCTACTGTAAACTTTCGGCCATAAAAATACACGAGGAAGAATTTGCCAAGACTCCGAAAAAGAGCATCAAGAGGTATCTTTATAACAACATTAACAGCTAAGTGACCAATGGGAGCAATACCAAGTTTCAACGCTATAATAGAAAAGAGTATCACGGACAATTGGGAACGGGATGCACTGACTGACTATAAAGGTGCTACTCTACAATATCATGACGTGGCAAGGAAAATAGAGAAATTGCACATCATGTTTGAAAGCAGTGGTGTAGAACACGGTGACAAGATTGCTCTCTGCGGTCGCAACTGTGCCAATTGGGCTGTGGCATTTCTAGCAACACTCACATATGGAGCTGTTGCTGTTCCAGTGCTTCATGAATTCACAGCAGACCAAATTCATAACATAGTCAATCATAGTGAGGCAAAATTGTTGTTTGTCGGTGATGTGGTGGCTACAATCATAGATGCGACTAAAATGCCAAGGTTGGAAGGCATCATCAATATTCCGGATTATTCGCTTGCCGTTTCCAGAACAGAGCGCCTGACATACGCA
The DNA here is from genome assembly GCA_947177775.1 of uncultured Prevotella sp. Lineage (GTDB taxonomy): Bacteria > Bacteroidota > Bacteroidia > Bacteroidales > Bacteroidaceae > Prevotella. The sequence continues at coordinate 22,024 of CAMWVS010000025.1, read as the reverse complement.
AGAGAGCATCTCAATGAGATGTTCGGTAAAAAATATCCCAAGTATTTCAGAAAAGGACACGTTCATTACTACAGGGAAGAAAGCGGTGAGGAGTTGGCAATGATTAACTATACCAGCGGAACTACTGGTTTCTCAAAGGGTGTAATGATTCCATATCGGGCCTTGTGGGGAAACTATGATTTTGCCCTCAATGCTTTGGGAAAGGTCATAAAGTCTGGCGACAAAGTCATCAGTATTCTGCCAATGGCCCACATGTATGGCATGGCTTTTGAATTTTTGTTCGAATTTATGTACGGATGCCATATCTATTACCTCACACGCATCCCGAGTCCGGCTATCATTGCCACAGCATTCTCTGAAATAAAACCAGCAATAATTATTGCTGTGCCACTCATAATCGAAAAGATTATCCGCAAAAAGGTATTCCCCAAAATACAGAACAACCGCATACGTCTATTGATGAATATGCCGGTTATAAGTAAAAAGATACAGCAAAAAATCCGTGAGCAGGTTGTCAATGCCTTCGGTGGTCAGTTCTATGAAATCATTATCGGTGGAGCGGCGTTCAATCAAGAAATCGAGTCGTTTCTAAAGCGCATTGACTTTCCTTACACCGTTGGCTACGGAGCGACAGAATGCGCCCCGATAATATGCTACTCGGACTACAAAACATTTGCACCTGGTAGCTGCGGACGCCCCGTAGTCCACATGGAAGTTAAAATAGCCAGCCCCGATCCTGAGAACATACCTGGCGAAATTCTCGCACGTGGAACAAACGTCATGCTCGGTTACTATAAAAACGAAGAAGCTACGGAACAGGCTATAGACAAAAACGGATGGTATCATACAGGAGACCTCGGCACGATGGATCGTCTTGGCAACGTCTTCATCAAGGGACGCTCAAAGAACATGCTGCTTGGCTCTAACGGACAAAACATCTATCCAGAGGAAATCGAAGACAAACTGAACTCCATGCCAATGGTTATAGAAAGCATCGTAGTGCAACGCGGAGAAAAACTTGTAGCCTTAGTTTATCCAGACTATGAGGAAGCAAAGACCATCGGAATAAACGAAATGGAAATTAAAAACACGATGGAACAGAATCGTAAAAGCCTCAATGAGGTTCTTCCATCGTATGCGAAGCTCTCAGATGTAGAAATCCACAAAGAGGAATTTGAGAAAACCCCGAAGAAAAGTATCAAAAGATACATATATAAATGACGACGGAACGGAGTTGCATAATAAGAGTCTTTTCCCATATATAAGTCGTACCATAATTAGGAAATAAGAAAATGCCATAATGAGGAGACGTCATCCAAACTGATGCCGTATTTCCACATTATGGCACTTTCATTATCAGACTTCAATTATCATGAAGTCACATGGCTATTATCTTATCAATCAAGATGAAACACCTCTTTCAGCGGAATACTTACAGGAGAGTTATCCGGATTGACCTCCATGATGTCAGCCATCATATCCCACCAGCGCTGAGTTATAGGGTCTACATCTGTAGTATCCTGACTATTGGTCTCCTTATCGCATTTCTGCACGGCAAACAGCAGGTTTGTTTCGCGATCCCAAAATATACTGTAATCACTCACGCCCTGTTCTTTTATCATCTGTTTAAGTTCAGGCCAAATGGCTGCGTGACGTTTCTCATATTCTTCTTCACAGCCTTTCTTCAAAATCATTTTAAATGCAAATCTTCTCATTTGTTTTAGGTTTTATTAGTTAATGATAAGTAATATCCAAGTCTATAAAGTCCAAATGCAGTCAAATTCGGATGCCCTCCAATCAGATTACGGCGCAATAAAGGTCCAACCAAACTATAGAACATGTGCAACAACCATCCAGGAATAAAACGGCAAAGACGTTCTGCCAAATCAAGGAGGTCCGAATATCCGCGCAACTCATCCCTGAACATATACAACGTGCGCAACGCTTCCTCCGTCTTTTCAAGAAAAATGCCATTCGGTTCCATTTCTCCAATAACAACTGGATTGTCAATGTGCCTTATTGTGCACCGCTCCTCTTTCAGCCGTTTACCAAAAAGAACATCCTCGTAGCCATAAAATCTGAACCTTTCATCAAACGGATAAGCCAATATTACCGCCCGTCTTACCATGAAATTGGTTGTTCTGAAACAGCGATATGGCATCGCTGCCCTCTCTATGGCCACATGCCGTGGCTCCGAGGCACGTTCGTATGCAAACCTGAGATTGCCCTGCCAGCGCACGGTATCTCTATCTGTACATACCCCTCCGTCTATTACATCGTCACCAGCTGCATCAACGTAACGACGAATAAAGTCCGCATCCGGCAAATCAACATCACAGTCGAGAAACAGCAACCATTCCGATACAGCACTTCGGGCAAGAAAGTTCCTTATCGCCGCACGTCCAGCATTGGTTTCACGAACGATATAGGTACAACACGGTATATCTCCGATATCCCGATTGGCCTCTATTTTAGTAGTATCCGTAGAACCGTCATCAGCCACAATAATCTCATGAACCACACCACAAGCCTCCGCCTGCTGATGCAACTCTCGCACAAGACTGATGCACACATGATTGTACACCGGCAGCAATATAGATATCTGTTTGCATGTCAGCTCCCTTGTCATTCTGTATGTTTGTCTGTTTATGTGACAAAGTTAGGAATAAAAAGTGAAATACGCGACTATTGATGCCTTTTTTCGACATATGAGGCGTCTCAACTATTCCAATTCAAAGATTCCACAGACCAACCACATACTCATCAGCCATTCTGTCCTCACAATATCACTTCAGATGATCCTTAATCCAAAGCATCTGCCCGTATTCCGTATTGTCAGATGTCCAATGTTCATTGATGGGTGTGATAAGACTCTCTTTCGGACAAGTCAGCGTATTCCAGACTGCATAGCTCGTCGTTGGAGGACACACGTCATCATTATATCCCCATGTCATATATACAGGTGCCTTCACGTGACGTGAGAAATTCACCACATCATAATAAGCCAAGGTTGTGGCCGTCCGGCTGTCAAGCAACCCTGCTATACGGCAGAAATGAGGATAGCCGCCAGTACGTCCCGGTTCGATATAGGCTGCCATATCGCTCAACGCCGGATGGTTTACAACACACTGTGTGACACGTTCATCGAGACCGGCTGCAACAAGAGCCAGCGCCCCACCCTGACTGCCGCCTTGCACTGCCACATTGCGGCCGTCCCATTCCGGGAGTGACGTCAGCAGATCTATGCAACGCACAAGTCCAAGATAGACATGACGCATGTAATAACGATCACGACTTTCAATGCCAACAGCAAGATAACCACCGTCACGACCATTGAAAGCACGGCTCATCTCATCAAAGGCCGTCTGCGGCAGACGAGGATCAAGGCCATGTATTTCGATTTCGAGACGCACAAATCCGTTTTCGGAATAATATTTGTGACGCAAAGGTTCCTTTATTGTCTTTATACCCGCCCCAGGGGGACACAGCATCACCGGACACGAAGCCGGTTTGGCATACTTAGGAACAAACAAATAGCCATACATAGTATGACCGGCACCATCTATATCAATCTTCAGCAACCGGCAATCCATCTTGTCTGTTGTGTATTCATCCGCCGGTTCGCAGGTATATTTCAACGTCTTCTTACGCATATCAGCTATAGCCGTTCGCCAATAGCTGACAAAATTGGATGGTTCCTCTGTATATGGCCGTATCTTCTCTGGTGCGAATCCAATCTTGACATGATGCCGATATGTATGTCCGTCTATGGTCAGCGAGAGCCGCACGTCACGGAATCCAGGCACACGGCGTGTTCCTACAACAATCCTGCACTTACCATCTTTCAGTTTTACACTACCTCCGTCGTCCGGAGCGAGCATATCGTCAGCCAGTTTATAGTCAACCACACCATCGACAGGCATACCGTATCTATAAAATTCCACATCCACAACAGCCTTTTCACCAACATCATAAAGCCAATCGGCATGATCGGGGCGTGTCACCCACAAATAATCAGAACGATAGGGATAATTCTCGGCGTGTATAGCCAGCTGCATACACAACGCAAATAGAACTGCAATAATATATTTTTTCTTCATTTCAATAACCCGACTGATACATTCACACCCGCATCACCTATGAACGACAAAAATGAACATACCATAACAACAATAAATAAAAATACAAAGACACCCGGAGCAGAGATTTTAAAAGACTCTGGGCCCGGGTGTCCTTTATGAGTACAGTGAGACCGCTATATACACTACTTCAAATCAATAGAACTTGAAGTAGTTACGTGCGTTGTTGTAAGAGATATCCTCTACCATGCGGCTCAAAATCTCGTGGTCGTTGGGCAGGAGTCCCTTCTCGACGTCGTTGCCGAGGATATTGCAGAGCAGACGGCGGAAATATTCATGACGCGGATAGCTCAGGAAAGAGCGTGAGTCGGTGAGCATACCTACAAAGCGACTCAGCAGACCAAGCACGGAGAGAGCATTCATCTGGCGTGTCATACCGTCAAGCTGATCGTTGAACCACCAGCCGGAACCGAACTGAATCTTGCCGGGACAGCCTCCCTGGAAGTTACCAAGCATGGTTGCAATCACCTCATTAGCACAAGGGTTCAGTGTGTAGAGAATGGTACGTGTGAGCTTGCCCTCCATGTTGAGCTCGTTCAAGAACTTGCTCATAGCCTTGGCTGTGGTGAACTCGCCGATAGAGTCAAAACCTGTGTCGGGGCCAAGCTGGTTGTACATGGCCGTGTTATTGTCACGAATAGCGCCATAGTGGAACTGCTGTGTCCAGTCTGCCTCTGCGTCCATGATGGCCATTTCCTTCAAGAAACAGTGCTTATACTGACGTGTCTCATATACAGAAAGTTCCTTGCCGCTCATGGCCTTTGCAAAGATTTCCTCTATCTGTGCATCTGTGTAAGGCTCGTCATAGAACTCCTCGATTCCGTGGTCTGACAGACGGCATCCGTTCTCCGTGAAGAAATCGTGACGCTTCTGCAGGGCATCAAGCATATCCTTGAATGTCGTGATAGTCACTCCGGCAACCTCTCCCAGCTGATTTACGTATGCAGGGAATTCGGGCTTCTCAATGTTCATGGCCTTGTCAGGACGCCATGCCGGAATCATCTTAATCTCAAATCCGTCCTCACGTGTCTGCTTGTGGTAGCGCAAATCGTCAACGGGGTCGTCCGTCGTACATACGCACTCCACGTTGTAGTGGCGCATCAGGCCACGTGCAGAGAACTCCGGTTGCTTCAGCTTCTCGTTACACTCGTCGAAAATCTCACGTGCGGTCTTCGGGCTGAGCTGCTTTTCGATACCGAAAGCGGTTTTGAGCTCAAGGTGAGTCCAATGATAGAGAGGATTGCGGAATGTGTAAGGCACGGTTTCGGCCCACTTCTCAAACTTCTCCCAGTCGCTAGTGTCTTTTCCTGTGCAGAAGCGCTCATCAACGCCGTTGGTACGCATGGCACGCCATTTGTAGTGGTCGCCACCGAGCCAAAGCTCCGTGATGCTCTTGAATTTATGGTCATTTGCCACCATTTCAGGTATCAAATGGCAATGATAATCGATAATCGGCATCTTGGCCGCGTGATTGTGGAACAGGTCCTGTGCCACCTGGGTGTCGAGCAGGAAGTTCGCATCATTGAATTGTTTCATAATTAGCTTTATATTTTACTAGGTTTATATTAACACACCTTTTCTCGCCAGCCAAAATCGAAATGAACTCCGACCTTGGTTCTTCAGGCTTACAGAAAACGCTGATTTTATCCTTATCTTATTAATATCGCAGCCCAACCGCCCTAATGCGGCAGCAAACGAACATCTATCGCCACAAAATTAACAAATAAATTCCGTATTCTCGAAAAGTTTACGTATTTTTGCACAAAAATATTACGTAAACGATGACGTACGAGAATAATGTCCTTCTGATTTACACCGGTGGAACCATCGGTATGAACCGGAATCCACAAACAGGAGCACTTGAACCGTTCAACTTCGAGCATCTTCTGAACAATGTCCCGGAACTCAAACAGTTTTCAACCCACATTGCCACCTATCAGTTTGACCCGCCCATAGACAGCAGCGACATGTCGCCGGCCCTTTGGGTTGATTTGGCCCACATCATTGCCGAGAACTATGACCGGTATGATGGTTTTGTTATTCTTCACGGTACAGACACAATGGCATATACTGCTTCTGCCCTGAGCTACATGCTGGAGAATCTGACAAAACCGGTAATCCTCACAGGAAGTCAGTTGCCCATAGGGCAATTGCGAACTGACGGCAAGGAAAACCTCATCACCAGCATAGAAATTGCATCGGCAAAGCGTTCTGACGGCACGGCAATGGTGCCTGAAGTGGGAATCTATTTCAACGGCCATCTCCTGCGCGGAAACCGTACAACGAAACAAAGTGCCGACGAATTTGACGCCTTTGAAAGTTTCAACTATCCCCATCTTGTCGAGGCAGGAGTGAACATAACCTATCAGGAGGAGCGAATCCTACAACCGGACCTTTCACGCCCCATGATTCCTCACTTCCGTTTGGACAACAATGTCATAGTATTCACAATCTTTCCTGGCATACGAGAGGATCTCGTTCGTCATGTCATCGCAACCCCGAATCTCCGCGCCATCGTCATGCGTACATACGGCAGCGGCAATGCCCCGCAGAAACCGTGGTTACTCAATGCACTGCGTGAAGCGACAGCATTGGGAAAAACCATCATTAACATCAGCCAATGTATGGCAGGAAAAGTGGAGATGGGACGTTATGACACAGGCTACCAACTGAAATCGGCCGGTGTCATCAGCGGATACGACAGTACAGTGGAAAGCGCAGTCACAAAACTAATGTATCTGCAGGCCAGATACGACGATCCGGAGACAGTGAGAGCTTATATGACAAGGAGCATACGCGGGGAGATTTCAGTTTAATTAACTGGCAGAAGAGGCCTTATCAAACGGATTTTAAAATACTTGAATAAATCGGAATAACGCAGTAGAAATAGCACGTTATTCCGATTTTGTGATTATATTTGCAGCGTAATAATCATTTATCCACTAATTAAAATATATGTAGTTATGAAAGATTTGAAAGGAACAAAGACAGAGAAGAACCTCCTCGAAGCATTCGCAGGAGAGTCGATGGCACGCAACAAATACACTTATTTTGCGTCAAAAGCAAGAAAAGACGGATACATGCAGATTGCAGCACTGTTTGAAGAAACAGCCGCCAACGAAAAAGAGCATGCCGAGCTATGGTATAAGTACCTGCATGGCGGCAAAGTGAACGATACGGAGTGGAATCTTGAGGATGCAGCTGCCGGTGAGAACTACGAGTGGCAGGACATGTACCATCGTATGGCTGAGGAAGCTCGCGAAGAAGGATTCACCGAAATTGCCCAGAAATTTGACGGTGTCGCAGCAGTAGAGAAAGCCCATGAGGAACGCTACCTCAGACTGCTGAAAAACGTACGTGACAAGAAAGTTTTCTCAAAAGACGGCGAAGCTGTATGGCAATGCTCAAACTGCGGCCACATCATCATCGGCAAAAAGGCTCCGAAGATCTGTCCCGTCTGCGACCATGAGCAAGCATACTTCCAGCTCAAGCCTGAGAATTATTGATAAGAAACCGAATCATGATACTATAAAACAAAACTGAATGGCGACCGTCCCCTATCTGAGGAGACGGTCGTCGTCATGTTTATGCCTTTCGGTTCACGCCGGATTGTTTCATACGATCGTCCTTATGAAACTCGCCACTGTTTTTTTATTATTTATAATTCTTCATGAAATAACCGATGCGATGGGACACGCCTTTGCGTCCAAGGGATTTCAATACATACGCGCCTGGCGGAAGAGACGATATGTCGGCGTGACTTCCACGGTATGGAAGCATGGCGACGATGTTCCCCTGCAACGTTTCTACCACAACGAATTCAGCGTCTAAAGCTTGTCCTTTCGCGGGAAGCGTAAGACGGCGACCGTCATTGAACAGATAGTGTGTCGACGTATATTCCTCATCAGGGGCGTCACTCAATATCGGGGAACTCTCGTTTCCGTAACGGTCCATAGCGGTAATGGCAAAATGGAGTGGCCGCTCGCCGGGGCCTCGAGACAGAAAAATGGTTCTGGAAACAAGGCGCGTGGCTATGAGATTGCGAGCGTCGTCCGTGTTCACGGGATAGGTGTCAGACGCATATACATTATATAATAGATATGGAGCGTCCGATCTGTCTGCAGCTCCGTCCCATGTCAGGAGCGTACCGTCGTGAGTATGCCGGACAGTGAGCGACAAAGGTGGCAACGGGGCCGTCGCCCACTGCCATGTCATGGGTGGAATCAATGCAGGATGACTATCTATCACGGAAGCGGCTATGTCGTAGATGCCTTTAAGATTGTCCGTAAAGAAACGTGAACGGAAATATGCGTGTCCCAAACCGTGGCGGCGGAGAACGTTCATCTGGCGTTCAACAATATCTCCTGGCCAGTTTTTTTCTTTAGGCGACATAAAATAAATACCTAACCCTATGGATATTATACGTCCGTAGGAATTTTCTTTCCAGTCGAGCGCGAAAGGATAGAACTGGTCTCCTCGAAAATACATCATCGGGAAGAGTTCGTCCATCAGTCCATCCCGTAGCCATCCCTGAGCATCCTGACAGACTTTCGTCCGGGCATTCCATCCACGACTCGAATAACGCGTCAGATCATCATATTTCCCTACTGGCGAACAGCTCATTTTGACCCACGGTTTGATGCTCTTCACCGCGCTGTTGATACGGCTGACTATTGAGGTTATGTTTTGGCGGCCGCGCTCACGGTCGAGTCGTCCGGGCCAAGTCTCGGGATAACGTATGTAATCAAGGTGGATGCCGTCAATGTCATAGTTCGACGTTATCTCACGGCATATACGCGCGAGATAGTCCGCCGTTCCAGCACTTTCCGGATTCATATATCCCTCGTCACCAATGCGCTTGACCATAGAAGGATATTTCTTTCTCAGACGCTGGCAGCCTTCCTTCTGCCACTTCCCCAACGGCAGCGTGACCACCCAGGCATGGAGTTCGATACCACGTTTGTGGCACTCTTCCACAGCAAATCCGAGCGCGTCATATCCCGGAGCAAGCCCCGGAACGCCGGACAAGCATCCGTCCCACGGTTCATATTCGGACGGATAGATGACCGTTCCGCGAACCCGCGTCTGCAAAAGAATAGTATTGACGTTGGCTGCTTTCAGCTTGTCGAGCATGTCACATAGTTCACGCTGCTGTACTGACACTGACGCAGCGGAGCGTGCATATGTGTGCGGCCAGTCAAGCCCACCGATCGTTGTAAGCCAAACGGCCCGGACTTCATGCTTGGGGACAGGAAGCTGGGCTGTGACAGTGTGACAGATGGCACAAAATGAGATTATTAGAATTGCTGTATATCGCTTTAATTGGCAAAAAACTTTCATATTTTGAATATTTGAACGCAAAGTTATGATTATTTTTCCATATTTCAAATTAAATGGTTACTTTTGCAGTAAAGAATTTATTTAATCAACAGCCTTTCGAGAATGATTTCTTTTACATTGAGTCTTTTGGCTCTGATAGCCGGCTACGTCTTCTACGGACGGTTCATTGAGCGGGTGTTCTCTCCGGACGACCGCCTGACGCCTGCCGTAGCAAAAGCCGATGGCATTGATTACATCGCCCTTCCGAACTGGAAAATCTTCATGATACAGTTTCTCAATATCGCCGGAACCGGACCTATTTTCGGCGCCATTATGGGCGCAAAGTTCGGACCGGCAGCCTATCTGTGGATTGTTTTAGGATGTATTTTCGCAGGTGCGACACACGACTACCTTAGTGGTATGCTCTCAATTCGCAACGATGGCGCCGGGCTGCCACATCTCATCGGCAAATACCTTGGACCAACCGCTAAACGTTGCATGTTGGTCTTCACGGTGCTCCTGCTTGTCATGGTAGGCACAGTCTTTGTCTATAGCCCAGCAGAAATCCTCCATTCCATCGGCGGCTCGTCCATGATGTGGATTAGTATCATTTTCATATATTATATCATAGCAACGATGTTGCCAATCGACAAGATTATAGGAAAGATTTATCCGCTTTTTGCTTTCTCGTTGCTGTTCATGGCTTTCGCCTTGATGGTCATGCTGTTTGTCAAGATGCCGGCCATACCCGAGTTGTGGGATGGTCTCGACAACATGGGTATGAAGGCTGACCCGGCGTGGACTGACCAGATATTCCCTTGTCTGTTCATCACTATCGCCTGTGGAGCCATCAGCGGATTCCACGCGACACAAAGCCCGCTGATGGCACGTTGCATCAAAAGCGAACGGATGGGGCGCCCCATTTTCTATGGTGCAATGATAACCGAAGGAGCTGTCGCGCTTATCTGGGCCACCGTTTCAGCCTATTTTTTCTATGGCGAACCCTCCCCCGGATATCAGCTTATTGATGCTGCACGCGAAACGGGCTTCCACACGTCCGCACCAGCTGTTGTGAACATCATCTGCAACGACTGGCTTGGAGTGGCCGGTGGCATTCTTGCATTGCTCGGAGTTGTGGCTGCGCCCATCACGAGCGGCGATACGGCGTTCCGCTCTGCACGCCTGATTATCTCCGAATTTGTCCATATTGACCAAAAAGCAATCACCAGAAGGCTTCTCATAAGCATCCCGCTGTTTGTGATTTCCATACTCATGCTCTATTGGCAGATTGAAAATCCCGATGGTTTCAACATCATCTGGCAATATTTCGGATGGGCCAATCAGGCGCTGTCCGTATTCACACTATGGACAATCACGGTTTTTCTTGCCCGTGAGCACAAGCCTTACGTCGTAACACTTATACCCGCTCTGTTCATGACGACTGTATGCACGACGTTCCTCCTCGTCTCACGTCAGGCTTTCAATCTGCCTGCCGGCATAAGCTACACCGCTGGAGGATGCGCATGTATGGCCACTGCCATATGGTTCGCTGTATGGCTGAAGAAACAAAGAAGTTCAACTTTAAACCAAAATATATAAATTATGAAAATAAAACTAACACTTGTGCTCGTCGGTCTGATAATGGCCGTCTCAGCCAACGCTCAGTTCGAGAAAGGAAAGAAGTATATCGGCGCCTCACTGTCGGGTCTGAATATGAGTTACAACGGTTCTGAGAAGAGCCACTTCGGTCTGGATGCCAAGGCTGGCTATTTCTTCACCGATGACTGGATGGTGACAGGACAAATTGGTTACGACAAGAAGACGGACATTCCGGCAGCACTGTCAATCGGTGTAGGCGCACGCTACTATATCGTCCAGAACGGCCTCTACCTCGGTGCATCAGCCAGCTATCTTCATCAAGGAAGCAATTACGACGACCTCATGCCGAGTGTACAGATAGGCTATGCCTTCTTCCTCAGCCACACGGTGACGATTGAACCGGAGATCTACTACAACCACTCGTTTAAGAGCCACAGCGACTACAGCACAATTGGGCTTCGCATTGGCTTTGGCATCTATCTGTAAAAGAGAAGACGCCGGCTTGCGAAGATGTTTTATCCGACACGCAACAGGCCGGCCACAGAACGGAAAAAGTAAACAATCATCAGGCCGCCCAACAGGAATAGCGGTCCAAAAGCAAACAATAAAATCCACAATCCTCCGCCAAGCCTCCAAGGCATGGGCGAAGGACTAAATTATCATTATGTTAAGCGTAGACGAATTGACAGACAGGCTGATAGACCTCTCGTTCGCAGAGGATATCGGCGATGGAGATCACACCACTTTGTGTTGCATACCAGAAGATGCGATGGGCAAGTCGCGCCTTCTCATCAAGGAAGACGGTATTCTGGCCGGCGTAGAAGTGGCCAAGGAAGTGTTCAGACGCTTCGACCCGGAAATGCGGATTGAGGTCCTCATGCAAGACGGTACGAGGGTAAAGAAGGGCGACGTGGCTATGGTTGTCACCGGCCGCATACGCTCACTGCTCCAAACGGAGCGCCTCATGCTCAACATCATGCAGCGCATGAGCGGCATAGCCACAATGACAGACAAGTATGTACGTCGTTTGGAAGGAACGAACACACGTGTTCTTGACACCCGCAAGACCACTCCCGGTATGCGTATGCTGGAGAAACAGGCTGTGAAAATCGGAGGAGGAAGCAACCACCGTATTGGTCTTTTTGACATGATTCTCCTGAAAGACAATCACGTTGACTTCTCGGGAGGCATCGCAAATGCCATTAACAGATGTCACGAGTATCTGAAGAAGAAAGGACTTGACCTGAAGATTGAGATTGAAGTGCGCAGTTTCGACGAACTCCAGCAGGTGATTGACTGCGGAGGAGTCGACCGTATCATGCTCGACAACTTCTCTGTTGAGGATACGCGCAAAGCTGTAGAAATCGTTGCTGGCCGTTATGAGACCGAATCAAGCGGTGGAATAACCTTCGACACCATACGCGATTATGCCGAATGTGGCGTCGACTTCATCTCCGTTGGTGCCCTCACCCACTCTGTCAAAGGTCTCGACATGAGCTTCAAGGCATGCTGAACATATTTGCCGGACTATTCCTTCTGATAGCGGCAAGTTCCTATTCCCCGCCGGTTGACTACGAAATGACACTGGCGGGGAATTTCGGTGAGCCACGGCCAAACCACTTCCACGGTGGAATTGACGTAAAGACGGGCGGTGTCGAGGGTAAACCTATTTATTCCATCAGTGACGGTTATGTCAGCCGGATAACCACAGGACTATACGGTTTCGGCAATGCCGTATATGTAACCCACCCCGACGGCCATACCTCCGTATATTGCCATCTCCGTTCTTTTTCCCCATCGCTACAGCGGTTGCTGCGCCGATGGCAGTACAAAAATGCCTCAGCGGAAGCTGACATACGCCTCAGAGCAACAGAATATCCAGTCGCCCGCGGCCAGCTCATAGCCATCAGCGGCAACACCGGGTCAAGCACGGCTCCTCATCTTCACCTTGAACTTCACGAAACACGGACGTGGAACATGATCGACCCGCTTGACGTCCTTGCGCCGTTCGTCCGCGACAGCCTGCCTCCGATGGCCCACGCCTTCATGGCCTGTCCCGTAGCAGGGGAGGGAGTGTTCTGCGGAAGCAGTGAGAAACAGTCGTTTCCGTTCTCTTCCCACGCCTTGACAGGAACGTTCACGGCATGGGGAAAAATCGGACTGGCCATCTGGGCTAACGACTATTCGGAAACGACATATAATCACTACGGTGTCAGGGAGACAGTACTGACAGTTGATGGCCGGGAGATTTTCCACAGCAACGTCGATAATATACCTGTACAACGCAACAGCATGGTCAACTCATGGGGTGATTATAACCATTATTTCCGTACCGGAGTGTGGTTCATGAAGTCGTTCCTGAATCCGGGAACACGTCTGTCCATACTGAGAACAGATGATGCCAAAGGCTTCATCGACATCTGTGAGGAGCGCAATTATAACATCTGTTATACCCTGCGCGATATTCACGGCAACACTTCCAGCTATTCATTCGTCATCCGCGGAGAGCGGAGCTACATTCCCGCAGCAAAACCCGAAGCGTCCGGCGCTTCACCGATGAAATGGGACAAAACCGGAATGATTTCGCTTCCAGGCATGCAGCTTGTCCTCCCCTCCGGAAATCTGCCTGACGACACATTCATCCTGCCGACCGTAAAAGAACCTGCCGACGGCCGATATTCCGCCGTCTATTCATTCTCTAAACGTTCTCTCCCGCTCTTAAGGCAGGCCGAGCTAAGCCTCGCCGTATGCCGGAAGATGGACAACCCTGAAAAATTCTACATCGTCAGCCACTATGACCGTGACCGTTTCATAGGAGGCAGATACTCCGATGGCTGGGTGACGGCAGACATACGTGAGCTCGGGGCATCCTACGAACTGGAATACGACGACCGCCCGCCGGTCATCTGCCCGCTCAACCAGCAGTCGTGGACCACCAACAGCACCATACGTCTCACGCTGTCGGACGACAAAAGTGGTGTGAAATCATTTCGCGGATACATTGACGGCCGGTTTGTCCTCTTTGAGCAGGAAAGTCGAAGCGCTGTCGTTACATGCCGTCTGAAAAACACTCCTATAAAGAAAGAGGGACGCACGCGGCACCTTAAATTCACCGCCACGGACAACAGGGACAATACCGCCACCCTCGACTGTGACCTTATTTACTGACGATATATCCGTTCTTCCTCCGCCACATCCGTTGCCATAGAGTCCACAGCGGAGCACAGACAGTCTCCTCCGGATAGTGGATAAGGAAACGGGACACGCGCTTCTGCCTTCTTGTGAAACGCGCGATGAGACTTTCACCCTGCCGTGCCTGTGAACGCTCGTCATACTGCCCGAAGTTTCCGGCCTGAATGATTTCGCTAAGAAGGAAGCGTCCCTCACGAACATCCACCTCAACGGGCATGTCGCTCTCCTCCATACCAAACACTTCGCGCAACACATACATCACTGCCCGTGCGAATTTCATCATTCCCAACTTCCGTAGCATCATGCGCAACGATTCCACAGCGACAGTATCATGACGAATCTCTTTCAGAACATAATAGTAATCAAGCAGTTGGCGCAAACCTATTCCCTCGTCAAAGAGATGGCGGTAGATATGCACGAGGATATAAAGAGCGTTATATGACGGTTGCGGAAAGAAAAATCCACCATCCGGAGCAAACCTCATTTCACTGCGATGGCGAAGTGCCCAACGCTGAAAACAACGGTTACGCAACGGCGAATAAAACCACGACGGACGATAGTGAACCTCTATTTCTATGTCATCGACACCTCCCGTAGGAACAAAAGATACACATCCGTCGGCCGCCCGGCAAAAAGCGGTGTGCATTTCGGCATGATGATAGACCACCTGCCCCTTCCTGTCATGAAGCCTCACATACGCCACAACTTCCTTCATTCCACAGTCCTTTGGTCCGGCATCCTTAGGCCAACACAACAAGTCAATGTCCCCCGACTGACGGCGCAAAGGATTCGGGTAGAGTGTAGCCATACCCTGCCCTTTCAGTACACACGAGGAAAAACCGTCAGCAGCCATCAGTTCGGTGATTTCACCGCACTTGACATTCATCCATCTGTTGCGCTCTTCAATGCTGTTGACGAAGAAAGCCCATTTCACGGCTATGTCACGCGGAGGCCGCTGTTCTTCCGGAAGCCGTTCGACACCACTTCCGCACACACCGATGAGCGACTGCCTGACAGCAGCATCGAACATATCCGCCCACTGGTTGCGCGACGGGGCCAGCGGGAGGCTGTCGCGCCGGCCGAGAGAGACCTGTATCAGAGAAAAGAACAAATCCATATATTCGTATGATGACATATTTATTGTCGTTATCTTCTTACCCGGATTTGTCCGGGCGCATACAAAATTAAGCAAAAAACTCCGATATTTTTTATTTCTACCGAGCAAAGAATATTTTCTTTCAGGAAAACAAAAGAAATATTCATAAAACGTTGGTCATCCGACACAAAACTCCTAATTTTGTGCCATATACAAACCATGATGAAAGACTTTGCAGCAATAGATTTCGAGACAGCCAACCAACATCCGTCAAGCGTGTGTAGCGTTGGACTGGTCATCGTGCGCAACAGACAGATTGTCGAAAAATTCTACAGCCTCATCTATCCACGCCCTGATTTCTTCACCATCTGGACCACCCGCATCCACGGACTGACCATGAGAGACGTAGAAGACGCCCCGTCCTTTCCCGATGTCTGGGCACAGATAGTTCCACTTATCGAAGGACTGCCGTTCGTTGCCCACAACAGCCCGTTCGACGAAAGATGCCTTAAAGCCGTATTTAAAGAATACAGAATGGACTATCCCGAAAATTATCATTTTCTATGCACATGCCGCGCTGCCCGAAAACAGCTCGGCAATAATTTGGCCAACCATCAGCTTCACACCGTTGCCCAATATTGCGGCTATGATCTGAGGGCCCATCACCATGCCTTGGCTGACGCCGAAGCATGTGCAGTTATCGCCCTGAAACTTTTATAACATGATTGTCAAACCATCAAACAACAAACAGAAATGATCAGAATATTCGTCATGAAAACCTGTCCGGATTGCAATCAGGTGAAATCTCAAGCAGCCGGAGATCCTCGTTTTGAACTCATTGACATCGGCGAACATGTCAGAAATCTCAAACAGTTCCTAACCCTCCGCGACAGTTCCCCTGCTTTCGACCCCTTCAGACAGAACGGTGCTATTGGCATTCCCTGCTTCGTACTCGAAGATGGAACGGTCACGTTTTCTCCCAAAGAAGCCGGACTCACATCTGACAGCGACAACTCAGACCATGCTCCTGCGTGCAACATAAATGGAACCGGATGCTGACAACGATTGCCTGAACAAAAGAGAAAAATAGTCCATCTTCTTTGTCTTGACATATAAAATCAATCATTTTTTATGAAAAAAAACATATATATATCCATTGCCACCGCCATGCTTTCCGCATGCCAGCAGTCTCTGGAAGAGAGATGTGCTCAAGAAGTAGAAAACTACAACAAAAGGAATTGTCCTGCCAAAATTGGAGATAACACTACAATAGACAGCCTCGTCTTCGAACGGTCAACACACACCATGCATTATTATTATACACTTAGCGGAAATGCCGATAACCCGGAAATAGTGGAAAAGATAAATGCAGGAAATGTTTTACTCGAACAGATAAAAAACTCAACATCTCTAAAAACATACAAGGATGCCGGCTATAACTTCGCATATACATATCATTCTGCAAGCAAAAAAGGCCACATTCTGTTTGAAAAGACATTCACAGAAAAAGAATACAAGTAGACCAGACGATTTCCGGAAAATGGTCTCAAAAGAACAATCACTCTACCGGAACAACAAAAAGCCCCGCTGAAAATCTAAACTTTTTCAGCGGGGCTTATCCTTATTGTCGTGTCCATTTGCGACCTTCGGCCATTATTCCTCCGGCTTCATATTCGTATAGACAGTCTGTACGTCGTCAAAATCCTCAAGCTTCTCAACCATCTTTTCGATAGTTTCACGCTCTTCAGCTGTTACTTCTTTCTGGTCGTTAGGAATACGTGTAAACTCGGCTCCTGTCACTTCAAATCCTTCACTTTCAAGATGTTTCTGGATTTCGCTGAAGCTCTTCGGGTCACCATAGATTGTAATTTCTCCGGACTCTTCGTCCTCGTCGAACTCATCTTCCACGCCATAGTCAATCAAATCGAGAATCATCTCGTCCATATCCAATCCATCCTTCTTCTTGAACGTAAAAACGCTCTTGTGGTCGAAAAGGAACGAAAGGCTTCCCTGCGTACCGAGATTACCGTTGAACTTGTTGAAGACAGAACGAACATCACCAACTGTACGTGTGGTGTTGTCAGTCAGCGTCTCTACAAATACAGCCACACCATGAGGACCATATCCCTCGTACGTAACCTCCTTGTAGTCGCTCTGATCCTTGCCCATCGCGTTCTTGATGGCACGCTCAATATTATCCTTCGGCATGTTCTCGCGCTTGGCATTCGCTATGATAGCGCGCAGGGTCGGATTGTTTTCCGGTTCAGGTCCTCCGGCCTTCACCGCAATAGCAATCTGCTTACCAATCTTTGTGAATGTGCGGGCCATGTGTCCCCATCTCTTCAGCTTTGCAGCTTTACGATATTCAAATGCTCTTCCCATTGGAATAATTGTTTTTAGCGGAGCTCTGCTCCCAGTTTATTCTTTAGATTTATTATCAGCTTGTTCATTATGGCATCAATCTGCTTGTCATTGAGAGTCTTTGTCTCATCTTGCAGAATGAAGTTAACAGCATAACTCTTCTTGCCATCCGGAAGGTTCTTTCCTTCATACACATCAAACAGTTCTACCCTTTTCAGAAGTTTCTTCTCCGTCTGACGTGCTATCTCCTCAATGGCGGCAAACTCCACACCATTGTCAAGCAGCAGTGCCAAGTCGCGGCTTACAGCCGGATACTTGCTTATCTCCGAGTAGAGCACCTTGTTCTTGCGCACAACCTTCATTAGTGCCGTCCAACTCATTTCCGCATAATACACAGGAGTAGCAATATCTGCTGCTTTCAGCAATTTCTTGCTCAACACACCCATCTCCACGAGTTTCTTTCCACCACGGTTTTCTATCGTCATACCTGTCGAGAAAATATCGTTGTCACTCTTCTTGCGGACCGTCATTCCAGGTTGTACGCCGATACGACGCAGAATATTCTCCACATACGCCTCAAGTTCATAGAACGTAGTTTCCTCGTCGGGATGTGCCCATGAGCCCTCAACGCGCTTGCCGGCGAGCCACAGTGCCAAATGATTGTCCTCATGGTATGCTGCCATCGGATTGTCAGCGTTCTTTCGTTCCGAATCAAAGGTATAAACATTGCCGAACTCGAAGAAACGCAGATTCGCATTCTTGCGCTTGATGTTATGTTCAATGCTCTCCAAACCACCGAACAACAGCGTCTGACGCATCACGTTGAGATCCGTACTGAGCGGATTCATAATATTCACGCAGTTCTCGGGTTTAAAAATATTGTGACCTTCATAGTAGGCGGCCCTGGTCAGCGAGTTGTTCAATATCTCGTTGAAGCCGCAGCCCACAAGCTGCTCGCTCACGGTGTCGGCCTGACGGTGCTTCATATCCTCGTCGCCTTTCACCACAAGACAGCTCTTTAACTGCGTCGGGATTTCCACATTGTTATAGCCGTAGATACGGAGAATATCCTCTACGACGTCACACGGGCGCTGCACATCAACCCTGTATGCCGGCACCTCTATCTCCAACGCCTCGGCCGTCTCGCCAAGCACCTTCATTTCGAGGCTTTCGCAGATACTCTTTATTGTCTCATTGGCAATCTCCTTGCCTATCAGCGTCTTCACATAGTCAAAGCTGAGAGAAACCTTCACATTCTCCATCGGCGTCGGATAGGCGTCGCGAATCTCCATCGACACCTTGCCACCGGCCAGCTCCTTGCAGAGTATAGCAGCCTGCTTCAGGGCATATATCACGCCGTTAGGATCGATACCACGCTCGAAACGGAACGACGCATCCGTGCTGAGACCATGACGGCGTGCGCTCTTGCGAATCCATGTCGGATGAAAATATGCACTCTCCAAAACCACATTGCATGTCGTTTCATACGTTCCGCTTCCCTTACCGCCGAATATACCCGCGATACACATCGGTTCCTCAGCGTTGCAGATGCTCAGGTCGTGCTCGCCAAGCGTATGCTCTACGCCATCGAGTGTCACGAACTTCGTTCCCTCAGGCTGGGTGCGTACGACAATATGACGGCCAGTGACCATGTCTGCGTCGAAGCAGTGCATCGGCTGACCGTAGGCCATCATTATATAATTGGTTATGTCGACAATATTGTTTATCGGACGCAGACCTATCACGGAAAGTTTGTCCTGCAACCACTTCGGACTCTCCTTCACCTCACATCCCGTGATGCTCAGACAGGCATAGCGCCGACATGCCTCTGTATTCTCTATAGTCACGTCAATCGGCAGATCCGTGTTGTCAACAGCAAAGGCACTGCAGTCGGGACGATGCAACGACGTTTCATATCCGTTCTGCTTCAGCCACGCATATAGGTCGCGGGCAACACCCCAATGCGACAGTGCGTCGGCACGATTGGCCGTGATATCAACCTCGATGAGCCAGTCGCTTTCCAAATTATAGTATTCGGCTGCAGGCTGTCCTACGGGAGCATCCTCCGGCAGAACGATTATACCGTCATGACTCGTTCCTACGCCGATTTCATCTTCGGCACAAATCATTCCGCAGCTCTCCACGCCGCGCAGTTTTGACTTCTTGATGACAAACTCCTTGTCACCGTCGTAGAGCACACATCCGAGGTCGGCCACAATGACCTTCTGGCCCGCAGCCACGTTCGGCGCCCCGCAGACAATCTGCGACGGATTCTCGTGACCGAGGTCAACCGTCGTCACATGAAGATGGTCCGAATTGGGGTGGATGTCGCAAGTGAGCACCTTGCCCACATAGAGCCCTTTCAGTCCGCCCCGGATGCTCTGCACCTCTTCAAGAGCACCAACTTCCAGTCCTGTTGACGTAAGAGCGTCACAGACCTCCTGAGGAGTAAGCTCAAAGTCAACATATTCCTTTAACCATTTATAGGAAATATTCATTATAATGAGTTTTTATTATACGTATAAAAATGCCGTGCAAAAGTACAACAAATTCATCAGATACGCAAGTTTTAGCACATTATTATGACAAGCCAAGAGGTATAATTAGCTCTGAGGTCAGAGTTATGAGTGAATAGGTACGATTACCTTATCATAGATAGAATACGTTGTCGTCCTATATCAATCACCCAAAGATAATCATACCTATGGACTAATCATACCTCTGACTGCATATACTCTGCGCACATTTCCGCACAGCGCTCACCATCTACACCGGCGGAGACGATTCCTCCGGCATATCCGGCACCTTCGCCGCAGGGGAAGAGTCCGCGCAAACGGATATGCATCAGTGTTTCAGGCGAGCGAAGAATACGCACCGGAGCCGACGTGCGGGTCTCGACGGCAATCATAACAGCCTCGTTTGTCAGGAAACCGTGACTCATCCGACCAAAAGTGCGGAAGCCTTGCTGAAGGCGTGAGCTGACTGTCTTCGGCAGCCAGAAGTGAAGCGGCGACGAGATAAGCCCAGGTGCATAGGAACTCTTCGGAAGATCGTAACTAAGCTGTCCGTTCACGAAATCGGCCATACGCTGCGACGGCGCTGTCTGTTTCATGTTTCCTTGCTGCCAGCAATCGCGCTCCATCTGCTCCTGCCAGAGCATCATCCGCAGCGGACTGTCGCCATCGACATCTTCCGGCCGCGTCTCGACGACCATGCCGCTGTTCGACCAGCGTCCGCCACGTGAGCTTGGGCTCATTCCGTTGACGACAATCTGGCGGTGATCTGTGGCTGCCGGTATGACAAAACCACCGGGGCACATGCAGAATGAGTAGACACCGCGCCCTTCAACCTGGGTCACAAACGAATATTCCGCAGCCGGAAGATACTGGCCACGACCCTGCTTGCTGTGATACTGTATGCAATCTATCAGTTCGGCTGGATGCTCAAGACGAACACCGACGGCAATACCCTTGGCTTCCATTTCGACCTTTTCTTCATCAAGATAGCGATAAACATCTCTGGCTGAGTGACCTGTAGCGAGAATGACCGGACCGCAAAACGTGAGCTGACAGCCCGTGGGAAGGTGAACGGCCTCAACCCCGACAACCTCGTCGCCACTGACAATGATACGCTTCATAAGGGTCTCATGATGAACCTCTCCGCCCGACTTCAATATCGTGTTCCTCATGTTCTCTATCACCCGCGGCAGTCTATCGGTGCCTATGTGGGGATGGGCATCGGCTAATATGGCCGTCGAAGCACCATGCTGGCAGAATACATTGAGAATCTTCTCCGTGTTTCCGCGCTTCTTGCTGCGCGTATATAGCTTTCCGTCAGAGTAGGCTCCAGCCCCACCTTCACCAAAACAGTAGTTGCTCTCGGGGTCAACCTGCTGTATCTTCGTTATCCGCGACAGGTCTTTTTTGCGCTCATGAACGTCCTTTCCACGCTCAATCACCACCGGACGCAGCCCCAGTTCTATCAACCGCAGGGCGGCAAAGAGACCTCCGGGGCCTTCGCCGACGACAATCACCCGGCGACCGTTGCTAACGTCGCTATATTCCGTACGCACGAAAGCTTCGTCCGTCGGCTGTTCGTTGATATAGACACGTATCTTCAAGTTGACAAAGATTGTCCGATGGCGAGCGTCAATGCTGCGTTTAAGCACTCTCACCGCCTTCACCGTGCGCGCATCGAAACCATTTTCACGCGCCACATAGTCCCTTATGTTGTCTTCGGAGGCGGCCACCTGCGGCATCACCCTCACCTGATATTCCTTTATCATATAGCTCTATGTAATATATATAATAATGTGTCA
>CAMWVS010000024.1 GCA_947177775.1 uncultured Prevotella sp. | reverse complement strand
AGCGTTCGAGCCATACATTTTTGCCATCTTCAAGTTTTATCGGACAGCAATAATATTGAACCAATGCCGACGTACCGATCACCATACTGTCGGTGATGTCGTGGTTCTCGCATGAATCGGCCACCTGTCGTGCAAAGCGTAGATAACTGCGGTTAAACTCTGCCAAGCCGTCGCAAAAAGGAATGTCACACGAGCTGACTTCCCCCTTTTTGTTGGCAACAATGGTATTAACGGCTATCGAATCATAGCGGACAAGTCTGTCGCCGACGGGCAGCATATAAAACTCTTTCACCTGACAGGCTGCCCTGCCTATGCACCAACACATCAGCATATTGAACTTCAAGCCGCTGCGCCGGCTTACTTTCCGCAGATTGCTCACATCTATGGTTCGAAACAGCGTCACCATCGGCATCGGGGCTTTCATCCACATCTCAAAGGCGTAGGCGCGTGTTGTTTCCGCAGGATTAACTTCTTGCATCATCTTTTTTGCGTGCAAAATTACACGATAGTTTCTGTGCGTGATAGAAGAAAAGGGACATTCACACAGGACTGTTGAACAAGTCGGAGTATGGCGCACAATGTTCCAACAGCGACTTGGGTGTATGCCCGCTCATCGCCTTGAAGTCGCGGATAAGGTGTGACTGGTCGGAATAGCCGCAATGATGGGCTATGTAGGCATAGTCACGCGAACCGCATTGTTGCATCCACATTGCCTTCTAAAACCTTACCACACGGGCATATTCTTTCGGATTCATACCCACCTGGTCGCGAAAAACCCGCTCATATTGTTTCCTGCTTAGGCAAGCATTGTCTGAAAGGACATTGACCGAGACCGACGGAGTGCGCATAAGCTCTCCAATCGAACAGTCTATTCTCCGAATATTCAAAGTTGGATTTATTCTTGTTAGCAGCCACCGCTCAAGTATGTCAACAGACTCGCCGCCGCTCAGACTGTCGAAAATTCTTGCGGCAATGTCGTTAAGTTGCCGGTTCGCTATGTCATAACCCGAAATCTCCTGATTGTAGAAAGCCGAGGGCGGCGTGCCGATGAACATCCCGACGGTATGCGGATAGAACACCGCCACTATCATGTCCAGATTACCGTCAGACCGGATGTGTGCAGGGAAGTTCACCTGTCCGCTGATGGTAAAAGTTTTTTGGAAACTTTTGAGTTCGGGAATGTACAGCGGCGACTTGCGGTGGAATATAATCTGCGGACAACCGATGGGGAATGTCAGGACGCAGAAAGGCTCTTCGCTCTCCATCATCCAATAATAGCGCACATACGGGCGCAACTCCTCTCTCGGCAGGATGATTTTCATGAATTTATCAAATGCTCAATCATAATTATTTATATATCCTTCCTGATCATAACAACGGTGAAATTTGTTGATCAGGTCAATTAAGGCTTGCAGAGGTTGTATGTCTGTCCGCAAATTATGGAAAAGCTGGTATTGTTCATTATATCTTTCTTTTGAGCCATTGCGCAATCTTGCTTCAACGTCGTAAGGAATAAGGAATGATGAACGTGCTTCAAGGTGAGCATGAAATTCGGTGAGGAAGATATTGATGCCGGCGAGATCGAAATCTCCGAAATGTACATATCTGTTAGGTATCTTCTGCAACCATGATGCAAGGTCTTTGGACTGGGGATAACGCGAAACGAACAACAAACGTTGGGAACCTATGACTTGTGTGAACAACTGGCGTTGCTGACGTATCATTCGGAAGTTTTCCATATTCTCTATGCCAACGACAATAACATCGGAAGGAATGGAAAACGTTTGCCAATCGGCAATAAAGAGAAAACTGCCTTCTTGTGGATTCACCATGAACTCTTGGCCGCTCAGCATACAGGCAATCGGCTCGTATGAGTTGATTGGGAAACCAGGACATGAACGAGCTGGTACAAGTTTTGAGTTGCCTGTAGCTGACGCTTGAACAGAGCGTGATAAATCATCTGACAGCAGTGCGTCTCTCATCTGTTCCAAGTCGCTCAGCCTTTCGTCAACAGCGGATAATGCTTTGCATAATGTCTCGGATTGGGGAACATGAAGCGTTCTGCGGCTGCCATGTGATGTGCTTATGAGAACACCGTCACGTATCAGCTCATCCACCCACTCGCCACGTAGCTGGCTTGCCGGTAATGAATCGCCATCACGCAGACGTATCAGTTTGTCTATGAGAGCAACGGTAATCTTCATTTCTGTGATATTAACGGATGAATGACAGTCTTCGACTTGCCGTCCTTTTGCAGAAGGTAGGTATAGCGGTAGTCGGAAACGTTATATGTGGTCGGCGATGAGTTGATGAGCAGAATATTGCGTGCGTTTGCAAAATCAAGAATGCCCTTGACATTCTGTGGGTGAAGCTTTCCAATCTCATCCATCATACAGTGTATGCGGAAATCGCCAAATTTGCGGCTAACTTTTTCCTTGAACACATTGATGAGCATAATGTTTATCATTGCCTTCACAAGCGTATCTGTTCCCTCGCTGCCCACATGCGACAATTTGTCTGCCCAGCCGGTATCGTTGTCGTTCTCAATGATACGGAACTGCAATTGGAACAAATCAGACAATGTAAGGTACTGGCGTGAAGGATTGTCAGTCAATGATTTCATAAAGTCAAGAAGATGATTGACAGCCTTCTGGTTCACCTCATTGCGGCTGGCTGTGGAGAAAAGGTTCATCTCGCCCATGGCAAACATATTCTCGTCATTGAACTCTTTTATGCGTTTCATCAGCTGCATCATCTTGTCTGCCGACGGTACAGACTGCAAGGCTATCAACTTTATTACACCAACAAAGTTGCGCTCCTTGAAGTCATTGTTTATATCATGGATTATCTTGTCCACATCTGACTCATGACGTGTCAGCTCGCCCATCTCCTTTGACACACGGGAGAGGATGTCCACATAACGTTCACTTGTCCTTCTGCGGTATTCCTCCAATTTATTGTTGATGAGGAAGTCATCAAGATTGTTGGCAAAATCAAGATAGTCCTCGTCAGTGGTCAGTTCTGTTTTGAAACAGAACGTGTTCTTGGTAGAGAAATTATTCTTGAACACATTTATGCTCTGTTTGAACTGATTCTGGCGTGACTGACGCGACACAATGATACCAGTCAGCTCGTCGACTGTCTGTCCGGGAGTGCGCAGTGTCTGTTTCTCCTTTGCTTCTGCAAACATTAGTGGGCATAGATTCTCATCATGGGCAAAACGCTCTGCTTTTTGCAGGTCTTCTTCAAACCGCTTCTGCTCGTCTCTATGTTCATTCAATTTCTTGCCGATGCAGCCCAACTGATGTTCGTGCTTTTGCTTGCGCTGACTGTATTTGTCATTCAATTGCAGAATCTTGTCGGCAATACTTTTCTTCTGATTCTTGAAATTATCTTCTTGGTCAAAAAGTTCTTCCTTGTCACGCCAATAATCGAACACCAGTTTGCGATGCCGCTCTATATAGTTAAGTTCATCTTCAGCTGCCTTTATCTTTGTTTTGCATTCTTCCACTAAAACCGTATCGACACTGTGACCTTTCAGTTCGTCAATCTCCTGTTTTCTAAGTTTCTGCAATTCTGCGTCCGCTTCTTGCTCACGGATTTTAGTTTCCGCATTGATAACAGCCACACGTCCGGCATGATTGTTTTCGTTGTCAGCCTTGGCTTCCTTATATTTTTTCTCTACGCCTTTCAGTTGTTTTTGTTTGTCTGTATTGAGTTTGTCGTGATTGGCGTGTGTAGCAGTCAAATCGTGAGCCAATTCATGCTGACGGTCATTAAGCTCTTTCTGTCGCTGCTCAATTATCTGCTTTGCCTGTGCGTCATAGTCCTCCATCTTTACACGAATAGCCTTGCGCTTTTGAGGAATCATATTAAGCTCGGTTTCTGAAAGCAACTTTTGCAGGCGCAGTTCCTTTACCTTTGGAGTAAACTGGCGTTTCAGCTCTTCAATGGCCTTTGTCTGCTTATCCATAATTTCAGCATACTCGGCTTTTGTCTGCTTCAATGCCTTTTCCAACCCTGCTTTTTCTTCCTGAAGCTGCTTGGGCTTTCTTACATTAAGCGGAAGGTCGGTCAGATCCAGTTTCACGCCAAACAAAGATGTTCCGTCTGTTTTCTGTGGGTGCAATCCTGTCTGATAGAGAACATTCTCATCGTTTATCACTTTGCCGATGTTCTGTTCCCAGTCGCTTTTGTTGTCTTCAAGCCATTCATACAGAGAGCCTTTTATGCGGTCAAGGA
Source organism: uncultured Prevotella sp. (assembly GCA_947177775.1). Lineage (GTDB taxonomy): Bacteria > Bacteroidota > Bacteroidia > Bacteroidales > Bacteroidaceae > Prevotella. The sequence goes on along the minus strand of CAMWVS010000024.1, from coordinate 38,004 downwards.
TTTTATCAATAGAAGATATTTTCTCAGAGAGCGAGTCTATTTGTCCCTGCTTATCATTCGCCTGCCGCTGGTAATCGGCAGTTGTCTCAGTCTCATTCTTATCGTATTCGGTCATAATACGGTTTATCTCTGAGGTAAGAGAAGCTATCTTTCCTTCAAGTTCCTTCTCTTTCAGGCAGAGTTCATTTACTTGCTGGCTTAGGGCTTCCTGCTCTTTTTTGAATGGGGCGAGATACTGAAGTTTCAGTAGTTCCTTGTCGCAGTCATTCTGTTCTGACTTGATTGTGTCAATAACATCCGTTGCTGTTGCAATCTTCTCGGCAAAAGACCGTTCAACTTCCATTTTGGCAGAGTCATATTCGTGCAGAAGCCGCTCATCTGTTTTTTGCTTTTCCTGACATTCTGTAAGAATACGCTGTTGCTGGGCGTGCCGGAAGTTTTCCAATTGATTGGTGACGTTTTGGCACAAAGCCTTATATTTCGTAGTGATGTCATTGAACTTTGCCGTAAGGTCGGAGAGTTTGTCTTTAAGACTGTCAAGCTCTGTTTTTACGCCCTGTTCCTTGTCACAACGCTTGATTACCTCTTCTATCCGTTCGTTGGCATAGAAATCCTGACGTTCTTTCAGACGTTTAAGTTTGTCGTTTATTACACCTTGTTTTTGATTGAGACTGGCTTTCTCGTCATCATATTTCTGCTGGACTTCAGAAAGCAGACGTTTCTGCCTTTCCTGCTCCTGGAGCAGTTCTGCTATCTTGGCTTCCATGAGAGGAAGTTTCTCTCGCGAAATCCTTTCTGAGTATTTTAATTCTCCGCACAAATCAGCAATCTGCTGCTTCATGTACAGGAGTTCATGATACACTTTCACAACCGTCTCTGCCTGCTTCCTGACTGTTGATTCACCTTTCTGGTTTAATCTGTACCAGCAAGAGATGTCTTTATATTCCTGCTCAAAGTCAGACACCTGGCGGCGGAAATAGCCCAAGTCAATATTTGCCTCATCTTCGCTCATCGAACGGATGATAATATCCTTGATAAAGTTGGCGTCGAGTCTGGAATTTAGAAATACGTTCTGTATGCTGCGCGGAATGTTCTGGTATCGGTTTGTCTCCAATAGTTGGAATCGGGCAAACTCCTTGCCTACTGCCCGCCTGTTACCATAGATAATATCCCGGTATTGCTCATATCGGTCAATGATTTTGCTCATAAAGGCACCGTTCAGCCGTTCGCGTATCACCTTACCTTCGGCAGTGACCTCACCATGTTCGTCCACCAACCATTCTTTCCGGTAGGCAGCGTCAACAATTCTGTAGCATGCCCTGCCTGAGGAACGGAACACAATGATGGAAAACGGACCATGTTCATGTTCTACCTCATATATCATATATGAATTGGCATGAGACAGATAAAACTCGTCAAATGACTTCATTTCCTTTGGAATGCCCAAGTGGAGTTTGTCTGCATTATAGAAAAACAGAATGGCTCTGAGCAAGGTGCTCTTACCAACGCCCTGTGTACCTATGAAGTGTACATTGCCGTCCAGTTTTACCTCGGCATAGCGTATGTTGGCGCTGTTCACAAATACTATTTTCCGTAAGGCTCTCATGCTTCTTCAGTTTCAATGATGGTGAGACAATCTATAAGTTCTTCTATGTAGTGGAAGGCGGCTGTCACCTTGTATGTTCCGTCAAGCTCATTTTCAAGTTCAATGAAACCTTGGCGCTCCAAGTCGCCTGTAAGTTTCTCTATTTTCTCTTCGTTTGTCTTCATGTCAGTGTAAAGATTACGTGCCTTCTCCTTAAGTTCAATGTCGCTTGAGAATTTCTCCAATATGTTTGACTTGCGGAATGTAAACCCAGAGCCAAACGTGTTGTTGAAGGTCTTGAGGAAGTCAACACGGTCTATCCATTGGGCAAGACGTTGCACTTTGTCTGCCAAATCCACCTTACTCTCTGTCCTGGAGAAATAGTAGTAACCATTGCCGCCCTCAAGCGTGAAACCTATGCCGCGATAGTAGTCCTGATAGTCTTGAAAGTCATCCTCAATGGCATCGTACAGGTGTGAACGTTGTTGGGAGATGGAGTTTTGGGAAATAAAGCCTCCCTTGCTCAATATGTCGAATATTTCTTTTGTATAACGCATGGTGAGTCTTTGTTTTAGATGTTTATTGAATTTGGATAGATTATAGGATATTCTATTTCGCCATATTGGCGGTATTCCTCATTGACATGCAGCTCGTCTAAATATTGCGTGGCAATTTGGCAGAACAGTACCAGTTTAGCTTCATCATCCATTGGGATTCTATAGCCGGAGTAGTTCATTACGAAGTGAAACAGATTGTCGCCGGACGCCATAAACGCGTTCTTTACCTCGCCTACATCCACCATCGGCAGCATCTGCTGCTGTTCTGTAAGTTCGTCCGCGGTCAGTGACTCTGCAAGATTTCCTTTCTTCAGGCGGCTGTTGCCTTTTCCTTTAGCAACATCTTGCAACACCTTCAGTCCTTCTTCCGTATTACGTAGCATGGATAGTGATACTTTAAGCGTATATCTCGGACGAGGTTCCATCCATACAGGATTTCTTGTTTGTAGTTTTGCCTGTATGTCTGTATTCGTCTCAAGCAGCATTTGGTCGCGCAGATATTTCAGTTTCTGCACTTTCTGAAACAGACGGTTCTGATACTCTATTAGGTTCAGATAGTTGATAATCTGACGGTCAAGTTCAAGCAGATTATGGTACACCTCACGCAACTGCAGTTTCACATCTGTCACGATATCCTTCAACTGCACGTCCATAGCCACCATAAAGAACGTTGTCTGTTTCTCGTCAATAACTCTCTCACATTCGTTGATAAGTGCGGCAATGTCCTTACGCTTTTCGTCCAAATGAACAAGTTTCTTTTTCTTGATGGCAAAAGTCGGTTCGTTCTTGTACGTATTGTCAATATTGCGTTTCAGGTCAATAACATTTCTCAGGGTAGTGAGAGCTATGCTACGGAGAATTCGCTTCACATCGCGCAGATAGCCATATTTCCTGTTAGGGTTGTTTTCGCTGAGATAATACTCTATGGCATTGTTTATATTTCCGATGCTTTCCTTTACGCTGGCAACATTGATTTCCTCGTTCACCTCCAGCACATCCTCAAAGAACTTCAGATACACATCTTCCAACTCCACGAAGTCCGCATTTTCGCGTATAATGCCATAACGCTTCAAGAACTCAATACTTTCATCTTTCTTGCTTGCCAATTCGCGTGCAAGCTCATAGCGGAACGACAACTTCTTCCTGTCTTGAAAAAGCGCATGAATCAGTCTGCGCTCCCTGTCAAGAGCACGTATCAGTTCTTCTAACGAGTGAAAATGCGATAAATTGTCCATGCTGTTTTTTTAGAATATTATTTGTCTGTCGCCGTAACGTTTTTCTGAGGTTATCCATTGTTCTGTCAATGTAAGGTGGATTTCCCGTTACCCCCAGTTTCTTGTCATTTAAGTTTGTCGAATTTCCACCTACAAAGGTGCAAAAATAATTGCAGACTTTCATGCAAATAGATGAAAATCTGCAATGATATGGTGGGAAACAGGCTTTTTTAGCTATGCTCTATCCCTAAAACAAACATATTTTGCCTGTCAATATCGTTATTTTACAAGGAATAGTCCAGCAGACGGCCGCAGTCGTGCCAGTCGCCAATCATCTCGCCGCGGCCGCTTGATTCGATGAGTTTTTGCAGACGGCTGTCAAACAGCTCTTTGCATGCCTTCTTTCGCTGTATGTTGTCGATACGGACGCGCTGATAGAGCGCGGGGAAGGTCATGAAGTTCTGCCATGCCGTCGAGTTGGCCTTGAAGGCAGCGATGATTTCGGGCATGACGACAAACTCCGCATTGAGGTCGGGACAAGCCGCACGTCCCGCCTCGGTCATCAGGCCGAGCCGTTCGAGCCGACGACAACGCTCCTTGTTCAGTTCTGTCCACATCCCTTTTCTGCTCCGCGGCCCGAAACGCTGGAGCGTCACGCCGCCGACAGTCTTCACCGTCGAGTCAATCCATCCGAAGCACAAAGCCTCTTCCACGGCATCAAGATACCATAGGGCATCCTCCGGCGGCGTCTTGCCACGCTTTGCTTCTATCCAGCACTCCTTCTCCGTGGCGCTGTTCGCTGCCAGCCATTCGCGGAAGTCGGCGCGGTTTGTTATGTTGAGAATGTTTTTGGGTGTCATATCAATAAGTTATTTTGTGTTTATAACAATGCTTTCATACGTATTGCAAAAACGATGTCAACCGACGGAGATTTTCCTATAGCTTTTTCTGTATGGAACTCATATTCCATATTCAGAGCTTCGTAAGGATTTCCCAAAAGCCATTTGGTGTAGAAATATCGTTTTGCCTCGCCGATGGAAAGTCCCCATAAGAAGCCCATCTTTGGTCTGACTGTAATTATCGCATAGTTGCCCGACGATATTGTGTAACATTCCAAGTTGTCATTAGCAATATTTCCGCCGACAAACAATTCAAAGTCTCTGTTCTCCACATTATAATTTTGCGACAAAACAAAGTATGGCAATACCCTGCCTTTCGGAACTGCAATAATCTCATGATACATACGGGAAAGAGAGGCTATGTCTTTCCTTATTGTCCTGTCATTCGACTTCTTCCACAACCCATATACGGTTCTCTTCTCAAGAGACTCTATTCTTACTTCTAAGTTTGCCATATAACATACTGTTTCCGTAAAATCTTAAGTATTTCCGGATGTTGTCTTTGATATATTGAATATTGTGATGTCCCAGGAAAATATGATGCTCAACACCGATTCCGTGTGCCTTCAATCTTCCGGATAAGGATTTGACGGCGTTGTAGAACCCTCCTTCGTCTTCGTCGCCAGCATCAAGATACCACATCTGCGTCCTATGTTGTTCTTCAAAGCTGTCAAATTCCAGCGGATTGTTTTTATGAAAGCTGTCTTCATCCCCGTAATACGGCATGTCCGATGCGTCAAGTTCCATTTCGATGGCCGGCATGTGTCCTCCTACGCGCGAGAACAATCCGGGATATTGCAATCCGTAATGTGCAGCAGCAAAACCACCAGCCGAAGCACCTCCGACAAACCGATGTTCCCTTTGGGGAATGGTCATAAAATGGCTGTCGATATACGGGATGACCTCATGAATGAAATAGTCTTCGTATTGGCCTGTATCTATCCTCATCCCATCTACAACTGCCTGATGCGGAGTGACGGCCGTGTTCAGTCCCCGGCTGTTATCCATTCTCGGACAAACTATCATCATCGGACTTATCCGTCCGGCAGCCATAAGCTCATCTGCGGCGGATTTAATATCAAGCCCGTCAATTATATTTTCGTTTCCGCTCCTTCCGTGAAGAAAATAGAGAACAGGCCATCTTTGTTCTCCGTCATATCCGTCGGGCAAGTAAATGGAAAGGTCCATCAGCTTATCCAGCGCATCACTATGTATGCTGATATATTGAACTTTGCTCATGATTTATGGTTGTGTCTATTAACGTTTGCTTTTCAGATATCTGTTTATCCCCATAGCCACCCATCCTATAGCCAGATAAGTTGTGGCATATATGATAAACCACACCTCCCTGATGTCGAAGGACAACCATGTTCCGGCGAGAAATGCTATAGATGAGATTAATGGCAAGCTCCACATCTGACGGACATCCCTGCCGCAGCGGAATCCAAGTATGGCGGAATAAATCGGATTGACAATTAAGAACAGCATCATGCACAATGCCATTCCGGCATCGGCTGGGGCAAACCGTGCCACGCAAAACGGCAATACAAACATCACCGCGACCGTAGCTGCAAGCCACATCATGATTATTCTGCGATTTCTCATATTACTATAGAATTAGTTTTCTCCAATGCCTCCACATCACCAGCCTGTATAGCCGGTATTGCTTTGCGTATCTTCTCCTCCGGCCAGTCCCACCATTTCAGTTCCCTCAGCCGATCCACAACCTCGGGCTCAAAGCGCTTGCGGATTTCGCGCGCCGGAACACCTCCAACGATAGAATACGGCGCGACGTCTTTAGGTACGACGGCGCGCGTGCCAATAATGGCGCCGTCGCCGATGGTCACTCCCGCCATGATAACGGCGTCATAGCCAATCCACACGTCGTTACCGATGACGATATCGCCCTTATTGTCCCACGCCGAGGCAACCTCCGACTTGGGCAGGTCCCATTCCTCGAAGAACAGCGGGAAGGTGTATGTGGAGCGCGAACGAAGCGCATGGTTGGCACAGTTGAAGATGAACTTCGCGCCGCAGGCTATTGAGCAAAACTTGCCGATGATGAGGCGATCGCCGTTTATGGGATAATGATAGAGCACGTTGTTCATCTCGAAGTCGCGCGGATCATTCACGAAGTCGTTGTAGATGGTGAAGTCGCCTACCTCTATTGTCTTTCGGGTGACAACCGACTTGAGGTAGACGGTCTGCGTGTCGCCCGTGCGTGGGTAAATCTTACGGCTGTCCATTCTGATTTTTAGAATCTATTTGTTTTGATTAGAGTTTATACATTTAATTCAAGAGCCAATTCATCTTGATTGGAGGTTTTATCCATTCTGCTCAAGTATCCTGATGATACTCTTCTTCACTCTCGTCAGGTCACTATCAGTCAATAATGGAATCAGTTGCTGGATTTCTTCAACGCTTCTGTCCCACCATCGCAATTTCTTCAATAAGTCTATCAACTCGTCGTCAAAGCGCTTTCTGATTACCTTGGCGGGATTGCCCGCTACTATCGTGTACGGCTCTACGTCGTGACCTACAATGCTACCGAGCCCGATGATGGCTCCGTCGCCGATATGGACACCGGGCAGTATGGTCGCGTTCTGACCAATCCACACGTCATTGCCTACAACCGTATCACCTTTCATTGGAAGGTCCTCTGCCGCCGGTGGCGTTTCGGTCCACCCCTCCATGATGTAGAAAGGATAAGTCGACGCCGCGTTCATCTGATGGTTCGCGCCGTTCATTATGAATGTCACACCCGATGCTATCTGACAGAACTTGCCGATAACCAGCCGGTCGCCGTTGAAGTCATAATGATGCAGCACGTGCCGCTCAAAGTCGGTATCGCTGAAATAGGTGAAGTCCCCCACGATTATGTTCGGGCTCTTCACGGTCGGTTTGACGTATGTGACGGTCTCGCAGCCCCTTACGGGAAAAATCGTATCAGGATTCGGTCGCATTTCCGCTTCTTTTGTATTCTTATTCGGTTCCAATATCATTACTTTCGTTTTCGCATCATCTTTCCTGACGCAAAATACCATGTGGGGCATATCCACTCCACGATAATGCTTGACAAAAGTATCTGTTAAGGTCATGCCGTTGCGGAGCGCGACATTTTGCGAGGCGATATTAGTATCCCGGATAATGGAATACAAAGCTTCAAAACGCAACACATTAAATCCATACTCACGACATGCGGTTGCGGCTTCCGTAGCATAGCCTTTGTGCCAGTACTTATGAGCCAACAGATAGCCGATTTCAGGAACTTGTCCTCCCCTGTATTCCTGCATCGTGATGCCGCATTGTCCTATCATCTCGCCTGTGCCTTTAAGGAACATACCCCACAAGCCGAAACCATGATCCTTGTACCGTTGCAGCTGCTTTTGCATCCAGACAAGCGTTTCCTCATCACTGAAAGCCCCGTTATAGGCATACATCACATTCTCGTCCTGCAATATCGAGGATAATGCCTCCATGTCCGAAAGGCTCATTTCCCTCAATAGCAACCTGTCTGTTTCTATTAATATGTATGACATAAATTTGTTTTTTGCAAATATCTACATTTTCTAAAATAGATTAGTCAACTCTTCAATTTTGTTTTGTCGATAAATCCCTTGTCTATATATGAAAATCCTTTCGTCTCATTTCAATTATCGGGAACGGATTGCCTTGCCCGTCCGTCTCCGTCCTGCCAAACTCCACGAAGCCTAAGCTCTCATAAAAAGCCCTTGCCTCAGGGTTCTGCTCGTTCACATCGACAAATATGGTCCCGTGGTTCCTTACCGCTATGTCCACCAGCCGTTTGCCAATGCCTTTGCGCAAATGCTGCGGCGAGACAAAAAGCATCTCAATCTTCTCGTCCTGTATGCCGATAAAGGCCGTCGGATCATCGAAATCAGAAACTACATAAAGATGACTGATGTTTGCCAGTCCTTCCGTCACGTATGGTTTCAGGTTCTCGATGTCCGCCTCACACAGGAAATGATGAGTGGCACGCACGGACGCCTCCCAAAGCGTCGCCAGCCTGTTCAAAAACCACCCACTCCGTTCCGATGGCGTTATATATCTGATGCTTGCAGGTATTGTCATATTTCTATTCTCTTTATATTTTTACATTAAACTTTAGTCCATCTTGAAATCTTCAACCGTTAATCAGCTTCATCGCCTACATCCTTTCCTTGGTGATAAGCCAAAGAAGACCGCCCCAAACAGAACGTCCGCGCCAACAAGCAACATATTGGTCAGCGTAACGGGCGAATCAAAGAAGAATATCAGACTGAACATAAAAAAATAGTGTCACAATGTTCTATGGCAACAAAGTTACTCAAATATTCTGAGAAACAGCAACATTCTACATCAAAGTCTTTGTCATTCCCTTTTTTCGGGCTTTCAACATCCAATCTTCAACCTCAACATTGTCATTCTTTCATATTTATTTCGTTTATTCCAACGAATTGTATTAACTTTGCAGCTATAATATGTGATAACATCTAAATTAATTATATTATGCTTACACTCAAACTCATTAGTGAGGAAACAGAACGTGTGATAAAAGGCTTGGAGAAAAAGCACTTCAAAGGTGCCAAAGAAGCCATCGACAATGTGCTCGAAGCAGACAAACGACGCAAAGAAGCACAGGCAAAGTCGGACAAGAACAAACAAGAGGCCAAGCAGATGGCAGCGCAGATAGGCGCGCTGATGAAACAAGGCAAGAAAGATGAAGTTGAAGAAATCAAGGCCAAAGTAGCTGAGCTGAAACAGGCTGACAAGGTGCTGGAGGAAGAGATGACCGCAGCCGAGAACGAACTGACAACACTGCTATGCGCCATACCGAACATACCAAACGAAGACGTACCTGAAGGTGCCGGAGCCGAAGACAACGTTGTTGTAAGAACCGGCGGAAATATGCCCGAACTTGGAGACGAAGCTCAGTGTCACTGGGATCTCTGCAAGAAGTATAATCTCATTGACTTCGACCTCGGTGTGAAAATCACCGGCGCTGGCTTCCCTGTGTATATCGGCAAGATGGCACGCCTGCAGCGCGCCCTTGAGGCTTTCTTCCTCGAAGAGGCACGCAAGAGCGGATATCTGGAGGTGCAGCCACCGTACGTTGTCAACGAGGCTTCCGGCTACGGCACAGGCCAGCTGCCCGATAAGGAGGGACAGATGTACCACTGTAACGAGGACAACCTCTATCTCATTCCGACGGCCGAGGTGCCCGTGACGAACATTTTCCGCGACGTAATCCTTGACGAGAAGGAACTGCCCATCAAGCGCTGCGCCTACTCGGGATGCTTCCGCCGCGAGGCCGGCAGCTACGGTAAGGATGTGCGCGGTCTGAACCGCCTGCACCAGTTCGACAAGGTTGAAATCGTGCGCATCGACAAGCCGGAGCACTCTTACAAGAGCCTCGACGAGATGCTGGAGCACGTGGAGGGATTGGTGAAGAAGCTGGAACTGCCCTACCGCATACTGCGTCTGTGCGGCGGTGACATGAGCTTCACATCGGCCATCTGCTACGACTTCGAAGTGTACAGTGCAGCACAGAAGCGCTGGCTCGAAGTTTCGTCAGTATCAAACTTCGAGAGCTATCAGGCCAACCGCCTGAAGTGCCGCTACCGCAACGCCGAGACGAAGAAGACTGAGCTGTGCCACACCCTCAACGGCTCTGCCCTCGCCCTGCCCCGCATCGTGGCCACCATCATCGAGAACAACCAGACGCCGGAAGGCATCCGCGTTCCGAAGTGCCTCGTGCCTTATTGCGGATTTGAGATACTGGACGACAAGAACTTTTAAAAGTCAATCCGGCCCACTATAGAGAGTATTGCAAATCATATAATTCCCCAACTTGTAGGGGCATCGCTTTGCGGTGTTTAGTGAGTAGCAACCGATTACGTCAACGCGCCAAAAGCACTCCCTATAATTTCATGATTTTGCAACATTCTCGACTGGAAGAGAACACTTTAGCTGCAAATGACAATACGATAATGCTGAATATCGGAACACGGAGACACGCAATCGTCGGCTATACGCCATAAGATTGTGAGCCTCCGTGTTCTGCTTATAGCATCATCAAACTCTTAAAACCTAAAACAATACCGGCGACACTGCTCTACATGGCTATATGTCCCTGTATTCTTTATATTTCCAACACCGTTAATACATATATTTATGTTCAAGATAGTAAAGAAACATCGTTTCTCTGAAAAGGTTTTCCTTTTCGAGATTGAGGCTCCGCTGATAGCGAAGAGCCGTAAAGCAGGAAACTTCGTGATTGTGCGCGTCGACGATAAGGGCGAACGCATGCCATTGACAATAGCCGATGCCGATGTTGACAAGGGGACTATAACACTCGTTGTGCAGGAAGTCGGACTGTCGTCGATAAAACTGTGCCGGATGAACGAAGGCGACTGCGTGGCCGATGTTGTCGGTCCGCTCGGCAATCCCACGCATATTGAGAAGTTCGGCACCGTGATATGTGCCGGCGGCGGTGTGGGCGTAGCCCCGATGCTACCCATCATACGCGCGCTGAAAGCTGCGGGTAACCGCGTACTGTCGGTAATCGCCGGACGCAACAAAGACCTTATTATATTAGAGGACGAAGTGCGCGCGAGCAGCGACGAGCTTATCATCATGACCGACGACGGTTCGTATGGCGAGAAAGGCGTGGTGACTGTCGGCATCGAGAAGTTCATCAAACAGGAAGGCCACGTGGACAAGGCTTTCGCCATCGGCCCGCCCGTGATGATGAAGTTCTGCTGTCTGCTCACCCAGAAATACGGAATACCGACGGACGTGTCACTCAACACCATCATGGTTGACGGCACGGGAATGTGCGGTGCCTGCCGTCTGACTATCGGCGGAAAGACGAAGTTCGTCTGCATTGACGGTCCTGAATTCGACGGTGCTCTTGTTGACTGGGACGAGATGTTCAAGCGCATGGGAACTTTCAAGCGCGCCGAGCAGGAGGAGCTGGAACATTTAGAAGTTCATCTGGTCTCTCCGGCCTCCACCACCTCCTCCAAAGGAGTGAAGCCAGGTGCTTCTGACGATAATACCTCCGAATATTCTGAGGCCAAGAATGGAGACAAGACTGCGGTTGCCGAGGGAAATAACGGAAAAAAGAACAAAGCAGAGGACATACTCACTGATAAGAGCGACACCGGTGTATCATTGGATGAACTGACATCACGCGACACACAGTGGCGCAAGGACTTACGCTCGGCCGTTAAACCAAAGGAGCGCACAGCCATAGAGCGTGTAAAGATGCCGGAGCTTGACCCAGCCTACCGTGCTACGACACGCACGGAAGAGGTGAACATCGGACTGACTCCCGAGATGGCCATGACGGAAGCAAAACGCTGTCTCGACTGCGCCAAGCCGAGCTGCGTTGAGGGATGCCCCGTGAACATCAACATACCGTCGTTCATAAAGAACATAGAGCGTGGCGATTTCCTTTCAGCCGCCAAGGTGCTGAAACAGACATCTGCCCTGCCCGCCGTCTGCGGCCGCGTCTGCCCGCAGGAGAAGCAGTGCGAGAGCCGCTGCATACATCTGAAGATGAACGAACCGGCCGTCGCCATCGGTTATCTGGAGCGCTTCGCCGCCGACTACGAGCGCGAGAGCGGCAACATTTCCATTCCTGAAATTGCCCCGGCCAACGGCATGAAGATAGCCGTCGTAGGTTCCGGCCCGTCAGGACTGAGCTTTGCCGGCGACATGGTGAAGCGCGGTTATGAGGTGTATGTGTTCGAAGCGCTCCACGAGATTGGCGGCGTGCTGAAATACGGTATTCCCGAGTTCCGCCTGCCCAACCGCATCGTCGACGTCGAGATTGACAACCTGCGCAAGATGGGCGTTCACTTCGAGACCGACTGCATCGTGGGCAAGACCATATCCATAGAGCAGCTGGAGGCCGATGGCTTCAAAGGAATTTTTGTCGGTTCGGGCGCCGGACTGCCCAACTTCATGGACATACCGGGTGAAAACCTTATCAACATCATGTCGTCAAACGAATATCTGACCCGCGTCAATCTGATGGACGCTGCCAACCCCACTACAGACACGCCGATGAACTTCGGAAAACACGTAATGGTTGTCGGCGGAGGAAACACTGCGATGGACTCATGCCGCACGGCCAAACGCCTTGGCGCCGACGTAACAATCGTCTACCGCCGTTCGGAAGCTGAAATGCCAGCACGCCTCGAGGAAGTGAAACACGCAAAGGAGGAAGGCATCGAATTCCTTACACTCCACAATCCCGTTGAATATATATCCGATGAAAACGGCGCCGTAAAGCAGGCCATTCTGGAGGTGATGCGCCTCGGCGAGCCTGACGCGAGCGGACGCCGCCGCCCCGAACCCACAGGAGAGACGAAGATTATCGACGTCGATCAGGTAATCGTGGCCATCGGCGTATCCCCAAACCCTCTCGTGCCGAAATCCGTAGAAGGTCTGGAACTGGGACGCAAAAACACTATTGCTGTCAACGAAGAGATGCGCTCGTCACGTCATGACCTATTTGCCGGAGGTGACATCGTGCGCGGAGGCGCGACAGTAATCCTTGCCATGGGCGACGGACGACGCGCTGCCGAGAACATGGACAAACAACTCAGAGGAAAATAAGTCATAGAAACAAAGCCCGCCCGCCGCTGACGCATACATCTTTTGTTAAGTGCGTCACGCGCATGGGCGGGCTTTTATCAACACCAAAACCGATGAACGGAACATACACAATACTACTGCTCGTGATGAGCAACATCTTCATGACACTCGCCTGGTACGGTCATCTGCGCCTGCAGCAGAACGGCACGTCAGCCGGATGGCCTCTGCTGGGCGTGATAGCCTTTTCGTGGGCAATCGCTTTCTTTGAATACTGCTGTCAGGTGCCGGCCAACCGCATCGGCTTCGATGGTAACGGAGGTCCGTTCAGCCTCGTACAGCTGAAGGTTATACAGGAGTGCATCAGCCTTATCGTATTTGCAGTTCTTGCCAACATCATGTTTCAGGGCCAAAGCCTCCACTGGAATCACGCCCTGGCGTTTCTCATGATCATATTTGCCGTCTATCTTGTTTTTATGAAGTAACGCCCCCTCGCATGCCACAACAAAACGAAGAGAGAAAACTCGAACAGCGAATCATCAGCCGGTTCCAGAAAGCCCTCACCCGCTACAACCTCATCAGCGACGGCGACAAAATTCTCGTCGGCGTCTCCGGCGGCAAAGACTCACTGTGTCTGCTGGAAATGCTGGCAAGACGGATGAGAATCCAGCGTCCGTCATTTGCTGTCGAAGCCGTACACATACGCATGTCAAACATCCAGTATGAGACAAGCACGTCATATCTTCAGAAATTTGCTGAAGAATGTGGCGTTCCCATGCACATCATCACTACCGGATTTGAACAACGGGAGAACAGCCGCAAGCCGGCCTGTTTTCTCTGTTCATGGCATAGGCGCAAGGAGATGTTCAATCTCGCGCAGGAGCTCGGATGCAACAAAATTGCATTGGGCCACCACATGGACGACATCATCCACACAGCCCTTATGAACCAATTCTTTCAAGGCCAGTTCTCCACGATGCCGGCCAGGCTGACCATGAAGAAAATGCCGCTGACCATCATCCGCCCGCTGTGCATGGAGATAGAATCAGACATCGCCCAGTATGCCAAAACGAGGGGATATGAGAAGCAAGTCAAGCTATGTCCATTTGAAACGGCTTCTCATCGCTCCGACATACGGAAAATATACGAAGAAGCCGAAAGAATCAATCCCGAGGTAAGATTTTCTATATGGAATGCGCTGGAAACGGCCGGCAAGATGATTGAGTAACTTTTTAAAAGTTGTTAATACATTATTAAATAACAAATCTTTTCCGTATCTTTGTTTAGATAAAGTAACTACATCATGAAAATAAGAATCTACACGTATATCACCATCATGGCTCTTATGGTGCCGAGCCTGTCCGCATCAGCGCAAAAGAAAGCACGCACCGTAAGGAAAGCCGCTGTCAAGACGGAAAATGTCGACCCAAGAATAGAAAGAATGGTTTCTGCCACTCAAGACATCATTTTTATTGACAGTATCGTGGTTGATAAAGACGGTTTCGTCGGCCGATATACACTCAATCCCGAGTCCGGCAAGATATATAGGTATAACGATTTCTTCAACGACAAAAAGATGACAGACTCATACGTCTACATAAATGAGATGGGGAACAAATGCTACTATTCACAGGGAGATTCCGCCGAAAACATGAAGCTCTACACCAGCGATCTACTTGACAACAAATGGACAAAAGCTTCCAAACTGGAAGGAATCATAGACGGTGAAAAAATCACAGCAGCAAACTATCCTTTCATGATGGCTGACGGTACGACTCTTTATTTTGCAGCCAAAGGAAAAGAGAGTATAGGAGGCTATGACATTTTTGTCACGAGATTCGACATCGAAAGCGGACAATACCTGAAACCGGAAAATATCGGCATGCCTTTCAATTCTACGGGCAATGACTATATGTATGCCATAGACGAACTGGACAGCATCGGCTGGTTTGTTACAGACAGAAACCAGCCGGAAGGCAAGGTCTGTATCTACACATTCATTCCGTCAGACAGCCGACAAACCTACACATCGGACGAATATACAAGCGAACAGATTAAAAATTTTGCACGCATATCACGCATTGCTGATACATGGAAAGACGGAAGCGAACGCAAAAAAGCTATCAGCCGTCTGCAAAACATCATTGACAACAGAAACAAGCACACAAAAAAAGGCGACTTCTCATTCGTCATCAACGATAATACAATCTACCACTCTCTGTCTGACTTCCGTTCACAGGAGAACGTAAACAAATACAACGAACTGATGGCTGTAAAATCAAAGCTCAAAGCCCTTGACAAAGCTATAGAAAAGGCACGCAGCTATTATTCAACAGCCGCTATCCACGAACGCAACGAACTGAAAGGAGAAATCCTCAAAAGCGAGCAGCAGATGGAAACTTTGGACATTCAGGCTAAAAACATAGAGAAAGCCATACGCAACTCTGAAAATAACCTTCTAAAATAATAATGATATGAAAAAGTACTTCGCAGAATCCGAACTGATCATCAATCAGGACGGAAGCATATTCCATCTGCACCTGAAGCCAGAACAGATGGCAGATAAAATAATCCTCGTGGGCGACCCGGGACGTGTAGAAACCGTAGCGTCGCACTTCGATACACGCGAATGTGAAGTGACAAACCGCGAGTTCCGCACCATCACAGGCACATTCCGTGGCAAACGTATCACCGTTCAGAGCACCGGAATCGGCTGCGACAACATTGACATTGTCGTAAACGAAATGGATGCATTGGCCAACATCGACTTCGCCACGCGGACAGAGAACGACGCCCACAGACAGCTCACCTTCGTACGCATAGGAACATGCGGAGGGCTTCAGCCTTACACCCCGACAGGAACATACATCATAAGCCAAAAGAGCATCGGATTTGACGGGTTGCTCAACTTCTACGCCGGACGCAACGAAGTGTGTGATCTTGATTTTGAAGAGTATTTCAAACAGCACATGAACTGGAACCCGCAACTATGTGCGCCCTACGTGATTGACGCAGACAAAGAGCTTACAGACCGTATCGCCGGTGACGACATGGTGCGTGGAGTGACAATAGCCTGCGGAGGTTTCTTCGGACCACAGGGACGCGAACTTAGAATCCCACTCGCTGACCCGAATCAGAATACAAAAATCGAAAACTTTGAATATAACGGTCACCGCATAACCAACTTCGAGATGGAAAGCTCAGCCGTTTCCGGATTAGCAGCTCTGATGGGGCACAAGGCGACGACCTGTTGTATGGTGATAGCCAACAGACTGGAGAAACAGGCCAATACAGGATACAAAAACACTATCGACGGACTCATCGAAAAGGTTCTCGAAAGAATTTGATGCAAGGAAAACGGAACGCACCGAACAGGACGTTCACTACAATAAAACGGGCTGCATGTCTCTGTTACAGCAACGGGACATGCAGTTTTTATTCAGCTCAGACAAAGACACAAAGGCTTCCTTATATCGCTCCCGCCACTTCTTGCTCTGATTTTATTGCGACTTTTTCATGTAATCATAATATCACGGAATTGTTTCCAAAAGAAAAAGAACGCCTTTTCGTGATACTTTGAGATTTATATTGTAATTTTGCACTGCAATAAATTTGGCTTTAAAGCCTATTTGATATATATATTGACTGCGACAAAGAATAAAGCAAATGACAAATGACACTATATGCGCATTGGCCACACCGGCAGGTGGTGCCATCGGCATAATCCGCATCTCCGGAGAAAAGGCATTGGAGATAACTGACAACATCTTCTGTCCAGCCCGCCAAGGCAGGACGCTCCATGACGCACGGACACAGACCGTGACATATGGAACAATCACGGATTGCGACGGAAACACAGTTGACGATGTGCTTGTGAGTGTGTTCCGCGCGCCGCACTCATACACAGGCGAGAATTGCGCCGAAATATCATGTCACGGCTCGCGCTACATATTAAACAAGGTGTTGCAGCTGCTCATCAATGCCGGTTGCCGACAGGCCAATCCGGGAGAGTACACTCAGCGCGCCTTCCTCAACGGCAAAATGGATTTGAGTCAGGCTGAGGCTGTAGCCGACCTCATTGCGTCCACTAACAGTGCTACCCACCGTCTGGCTATCGGTCAGCTGCGCGGAAACATCAGCACCGAAATGTCACGACTGCGCGACCGACTGCTGAAAATGACGTCACTCATGGAGTTGGAACTAGACTTCAGCGACCACGAAGAACTCGAATTTGCCGATCGCTCCGAACTGTTCAACCTCGCACAGACCATCGACGCCAATATCATGCGCCTCGCATCCTCCTTCTCCTCCGGAATGGCCATAAAACAGGGCATCCCCGTAGCTATCGTCGGCAAAACAAATGTAGGCAAGAGCACACTGCTGAATCTTCTCGTCGGTGAGGAAAAGGCTATCGTCAGTAACATTCACGGCACTACACGCGACGTCATCGAGGATACTACTGACATCAACGGCGTGACCTTCCGGTTTATCGACACAGCCGGCATGCGTAAAACAGACGATGAGATTGAACGCATAGGCATTGAACGTACATACAGCAAACTAAACAGCGCAACTATAGTGCTGTGGCTTGTAGATGCCATACCTTCTGGTGACGAATGTGAGGAGATGAAAGAACTTTGTTACGACAAAAGATTGATAATCGTAAACAATAAGACAGATCGGCAGGACCTGACATCACAACTTTCCACACTACTCCATCATTACATTCCCACTTCCGTGATTATCGGTATCAGTGCCCGCGAATCCATCAACATAGATAACTTGCGCAGTACCATCCACAGGCTTGCCGACCTGCCTGACATCAGCGAAAACGATGTAATACTGACCTCTGCCCGCCATTACGACTCATTGATACGTGCCCATGAAAGCATCACCCGCGTAATCAACGGATTTAAAATGAATCTAAGCAACGATCTGCTCAGCGAAGACCTCCGTCTCTGCCTAAACTATCTTGCCGAAGTTACCGGCGGACAGATTACAACGAATGAGGTATTAGGAAACATCTTTAAACATTTCTGCGTGGGAAAGTAAGCCTAAAAATCGGCTTTTTCAGGAGTTGTCGTCAATTTGTTGCTATTCTGTTGCTGAGAGACCCATAAAATCAAGATAACAAATTAAATATCAAATAGTTATAGAGATAAACTGAGTTTCTGCATCGGAAAATAGCCTTTCTGCATTGATAAATTAATAATAAAGAAGAATAACAACAAGGCTATAACCGTTTCTGAACGAACGAAAGAAATATATACATTAATAATGGAATCATTTAACGACGTAATATCTAGTGACAAACTTGTATTGGTTGACTTCTTTGCCACATGGTGCCAGCCATGCAAGATGATGCACCCAGTTTTGGAACAAGTAAAGAATGTTCTGGGCGACAAAATACGCATCATCAAGGTTGATGTAGACAAGTATGGTGTCACTGCTGGACAATATAATGTACAATCAGTTCCGACACTTATGCTGTTCCACAACGGCAAAGCGCTTTGGAGAACAAGCGGAGCAATGCAAAAAGCCGAATTGTTAGCAACAATCGCCCCGTTCCTTAGATAAAAATATTATCGGCACCTATTGATTGGCATAAAAGAAAAGACCGTTGTCAGACAGATGATTCCAACGTGAATTAAAGTAAGAAAAACGACAACAGAACAAAACACCATACCCACATCTAAGACAAGGATGATTGAACTGACCTACATATTTCATAGCTGCTTCGTATTGGAAACAGAAAAGTGCATACTGATATTCGACTATTGGATGGACCCATCGGATGCAATACGGCAATCCATCAAACGAAGCGGCAGCAAACGCATTTACGTATTTGCAAGCCATTTCCATGAAGACCATTTCAACAGTGAGATATTGAGGTGGACGGACGAAAACCCTTCTGCACATTATAGATATATCCTCTCCAAAGACATACTGAGACATCGCCGGGCCGGAAAGGAAGACGCCGACGTATGGCTCGCAAAAGGCGGCGTTTGGGAAGACGACAACGTCAAGGTGACGGCTACTGGCAGCAACGATAGCGGAGTAAGTTGGATTATAGAGACGGACGGCAAAAAAATATTCCATGCCGGAGACCTGTGCAACTGGTATGCACGCTTTCTCACAGAAAACACACCAGAAGAAACAATATACAGCAAGGAGTTCAGCGCATACATCAATCCCGTTTCGGAAGAAAAGCGGTTCCTTGGAGAACTGAAAGATATACTGAAGATTACCGACACATTCGATATTGCTATGTTTCCCGTCGACGGGCGTATCGGCAACGGCTATACATTGGGCGCACGCCAATTTATAGAACGGTTCAAAATAAGACTTTTCATTCCCATGCACTTCGTGATGAGTGGTTTTGAGAGCACATGGCGCATGGAACCGTTCTGCAACGAAAAGAACATCCCGTTCTGGCGCATCAGCAAGGAAGGCGAAAGTGTATGTATCGGTCAGGACAATCTCATCATCCGCCGGTCTGCTTTAGAAGACATACCAAAGATGCAGACAATCTTCACCATCGCCCGTAAATTCATGACTGAGACCGGCAATCCTAATCAATGGAAAGCAGACTACCCAAGTGAAGCCCTGCTGCACGAAGACATCGAAAGCGGCGACAGCCACGTCGTTCTAAAAGACAACAGGATTGTGGCCACTTTTCTACTTCGCGGCGGTGTCGACCCTACATACAACATTATATATGATGGCAAATGGCTTAATGACACTCCATACGCAACCATTCACCGCATAGCCGGCAATGGTGAAGTGAATGGCATATTTCACACAGCCATGCAGTTCGCCCTACGCCACTATAGCAACATACGCATAGATACCCACCGAGACAACAGAGTAATGCAGAATATTATCATCAAGGAAGGGTTCAGGTATTGTGGAATCATCAGCTGCCGGGATGGCAGCGAACGACTGGCATATCAATACACAAGATAGTCAATCTCCCATCAGTTCTATGCTCTCAATGCGCAGTTTCTGGACACCGGCAGGAACACGCACTTCCACCATATCACCGACCTTCTTACCCAGTAAAGCCTCTGCAACAGGCGACTTTATCGATATTTTCCTTTCCCGCAGATTGGCCTCGTGTGGACTGACAATCGTATATGTCATTCTGCTATCATTCACCATGTTGGTCATCTCCACCTTTGTCAGCAACCCTACGACATCCGAGCCGAGCCGCTTCGTGTCTATAACCCTTGCAAACTCCAGAACTCTTTGCTTGAAGCGTATCCTGCCGAGCAGACGTCCCTGCTCACGCTTGGCGGCATGATATTCAAAATTCTCGCTGAGGTCTCCTTGCGCCCGCGCCTCAGCAATAGCTTCCCTTACCCGTGGCAGTTCTACGCTCTCCAACTGATGTAATTCGGCTACCAGCTTGTCGTAGCCTTCTTGCGACATATATTCCATTCTATTTCACTTTTTCATTGTAACTAAAGTTTAAGACATAATTTATATATGCCCTATTTCGTAATTAATACCACTATAATATTGTTTGAACCTGACCAAGCCTTGTTGAGGCTATAGTAAAAATAAAAATCCCGAAGCTTCAATACTCCGGGATTTTTTATTTTTACTTAAAGTTGGCGGTGCGTACGGGACTCGAACCCGTGACCCCATGCGTGACAGGCATGTATTCTAACCAACTGAACTAACGCACCATTTGAATTCCTTTTCAGAAGCATCGCTATGTTTCTTGATTGCGGGTGCAAAGGTAGTAAGTTTTTCTGTAACTACCAAATTTTTATCTCAAAAAAACACGTTTATAGTGAAAAAAGTTTGTTTGAAGCGCATATAAGTGCATTTCAATGTACCTTATCGCCCGAAAGCGTCACCAAACAAGCATAAAACGCACGTTCATCCCAAGACGACATCAAGAACCATCATCAGAGTGAAACCGACGGCGAAACCGATTGTACTCAGGTTTGAATGAGGTTCACCGCTGGCCTCAGGAATAAGCTCTTCGATTACGACATATATCATTGCGCCGGCCGCAAAAGCCAGCATATAAGGCATGACTGGCGTAAGGACAGCGGTCAGCAGGATTACGGCCAGACCGCCTATCGGCTCCACCGCACCGCTCAGACTGCCTATCATGAACGAGCGCCATCGGCTGTTGCCTTCAGCACGCATAGGCATGGAGATTATGGCACCTTCCGGTATATTCTGTATAGCGATGCCCACGGACATGGCCAACGCACCGGCCGCACTTATACCTGCGTCACCCGATATTGCACCGGCCAGAACCACACCGACCGCCATACCTTCCGGTAGGTTATGGATTGTCACAGCCAAAGACAACATTGTCGTGCGGGAGAGATGAGCCGGAAGACCTTCCGGGTTTGCCGTACCGAGATGAAGATGTGGAGTAATGTAGTCAATGAGCAGGAGAAATCCCATGCCGGCCAGAAAACCTACAGCCGCCGGAACCACACGCGCCACACCTTCAGCTTCCGGAACGAAGTCGAGACTGGGCAGAAGCAGCGACCATACAGAAGCCGCGACCATCACACCGGATGCGAACCCGAGCAAAGTCTTCCGCACACGCAGCGGCATGTCATGCTTCATGAAGAAGACCAAAGCCGAACCTATCACGGTTCCAAGAAAAGGGATGAGCAATCCCAAAACAATATTGTATGTCATATTCTATTTATTTTTGTGACCTTTGTTCCTTTGACAACATTCTGCCCGATGTCCCTGACGGTCTTCGGGATGATGAGCTTGCGGAGATTTTTGGCGTATGCAAATGCGCCATTACCCACACGGACGACGCCGGAAGGCAAGGTAACGGCCGTCAGACTGTTGCACGAATTAAAGGCGTTGGCGCCGATGACATGCAACGACCGCGGCAGATTTATGCCGATAAGGTTGAAACATCCCGAGAAAGCCCTTTGACCGATGGAATAGACCAGAGTGTGGATGGTTATTTCGTTGAGATGGGAACAACCGGCAAAAGCGTAATTGCCTATCTCCGGCAGCGTTATGGGAAGCGAGATGTACGTCAATTGGTCGCAGCCGAAAAAGGCCGAGTCCGGCAGGGTTAGTATGACACTTTCGCTCAAGTCTATGAAACTAAGATTTCCGCGGCGTGACGGTTTCCCGGCGTCAATCCCCCCGGCAAGCCGCCTCAACATGGCGATATCCTCGCGACCGATGGGTCCGGTTACCTTGATGCTTTCCATCGTGAGCCAGTCCGTTTCCGTTATGTTGGCGGCCAACCGTCCCGGCCGGTCCAAGTCCACACGCTTTGTTGCCGGACGTATATTCTCCGGGGCAACACCAACCACCATACGCTGACGGCTGCGGTAGCCATATAGCGTATCCGGATGATAATATCCGTTGCGCCGGCCACCCCATCCCCAGTTGACATGCACAAGCGAATCACGACATCCGTCGATGATGAAGACATGGGCATTGTATGCGCTTTTCTCTCCCCGTATTATCACAGGGCGACCCGCCTTCAGTTCGTTGTATATAATAGTCTTCCACTCCCGGCTTCCTGCCTCACCGGGATAGAATTCACGATCCGCGATATGCATGTAACGGTTATATCCGAAATGGCTTTTCAGCCCAGTCACGACACTGTTCAGTTTCGTCGAGCTGGAGCTCGCCCTATAGTTTGTCTCCGCCGCCGTCCCGCAATCACGAATGAGACGTGCCACTGCATCCTGTATGGCAATGGACACGGTATCCGTGACACGGTCGGCCATCAACTGCCACTGATAGCGATGACCGAGCACCCGACTCTGCGACGGACGTCCGTAACGGCGTATAACCTGCGACATGACCAACGGACCGCACCCTGCATATAGGTGCTTCTCCACAGAGTCAACCGTTATCGTCAGACACATCCTATTATATGGATATTCCTGTCCCCACTCCGAAGTCAGAATCGGAGCGACCTCCTCCGGAAAGACATAACAGCGTTCCTGTGACACAGCCGTCACGACAAACGCCATGAACGCAATCAAAGTAACGTATATCCTATTCATACTCTTGCAAAAAAATGCTGTTCTCACTACTGCAAAAGTACGGATAAAATATGAAACCGTCACGTCACGACGCCACCGGTTATATTATTTTAAATGGTTTAAGTGAATAGAAACAGTTGGTGTGGAGTATCAATCGGAAATCCAAGCGTTGCATGAAAAACTCCCTGCCGCTGGATATGCACGAGCGACAGGGAGCTTTATTGTTATAATACGGCAACGGATTTCCGTATATGTTCGAGAATGACTGATAACTTGTTGTCATGACGTGCCGTCTGCATATTGTAGGCAGACTGCATATTTACCCAAATATAGGCCGGTATATCTGTTGCTGCTTCAATTTTCAGTGCGGTATCTGTCGTTATTGGACGTTTCCCATTTACAACCTCGTTAAGCACGGAATAAGAAATACCGATAATGGCGGCAAATTTCCTTTGCGATATACCCCGTGCATCTAACTCGTCTTTTAATATTTCGCCCGGATGGATGGGCGTGGACGGTTGTAGTTCGTGTGGAGCGTAAGTTCTTTTCGTTTCCATATCCCTATTATTTGTAATGATTACTAATATCCAACAGGCGGCAGACTGTAACTTTACTCCTTTTTGTGGATATTCGCAAATAATCGAACACCTTTTATCTAATTTCTTTATTATCAACGTCTCACAACATCATCATTCCGCCCCTACTATGCTTCATGCAAGCCGCGGATGTACTGCCACAGACAGCGGTAGAAACGGTGACGGGTCATCGTCGAGGCATCACCGAGAATGATGAGCTTCATCCGGGCGCGCGTTATCGCCACGTTCATGCGGCGCAGGTCGCGCAGGAAACCGATGTCGCCGCTGTCGTTGGCACGCACCATCGAAATCAGGATTATGTCGCGTTCCTGTCCCTGAAAGCCGTCGACCGTATTGACAGAGATATAGCGGCGGAACGGTTTGAAGAACTCGCGCTTCATCAACAGCCGCCGCAGATACTGAACCTGTGCCCGATAGGGCGAGATAATGCCCACGTCGAGGCGTTCGTCGAGGATGCGCTGCTTTCCTATGCGGGTGAAATAAGCCTCAAGCGTGCTGAGCGTCAGTTCCGCCTCAGCCTTGTTGATGCGGCCGAAACTCTCGCCCACGAATTCCTCCACATAGTCGCGGACCGGTGCATGTCCGGCGGGCGTACCATCAGCACCATCAACGCCAATATCCGAAGCCACTGCTGTAACACCGGCATCATCAACGCCCATGCCCGAAGCAATGCCGGACGTCGCAGTCTCGCTGCCATCCGACCGTGAAAGTTCCGGCGCTGCTTCACCGGGACTCACCCACTCCATCGGGATATCATAGTCCAATATGCCGCGGTATCTGATTTCCGGTGCCGATTCTACCATTCCGCCATAAAACCAGTCACTGGAGAAGCGCATTATGTCCTCATTCATGCGATACTGCACTTTCAACAGCGTCACCACCTCCGGCTTCAGATCCACTATGCGCTCCATGAGCGTTGTGGCCAGCCCGCCCCGCATGGCTTCAAGGCTCTTCACCGTGGGCGGCAACTGACAATGGTCACCGGCCAGAATCACACGCGACGCCCTCCGGATGGCAATCCAGCAAGCAGCTTCAAGAGCCTGGGCGGCCTCGTCGATGAACAACGTGGCGAACTTCATGCCGTCCAACAGGCGGTTGGCGCTGCCAGTCAGCGTCGACGCAATCACGCGGGCCTCGCCGAAAAGCTCATTGTTGATACGCAGTTCCAGCTCTGTGGCGCGGCTCTTCAGACTCTCCATCTTCTGATGCCAGCGCTCGTCGCTACGACGCCGGCGGGCACGCAAGTCACGTATGGCCTTGCGTATGCTCCACAGCTGCGGATAGTCTGGATGGGCCTCGAAGCGCCGTTCATACGTGAAAGAGAGCATCTTGTCGTTGACCTTCGTCGGATTGCCGATACGCAGGACATTGACACCACGGTCAACAAGCTGCTCGCTGATCCAGTCAACGGCCATATTGCTCTGCGCGCAGACCAGCACCTGACTCTCACGGCGCAACGTCTCATAAATTGCCTCAACAAGGGTTGTCGTCTTTCCCGTTCCAGGAGGACCGTGGACAACAGCCACGTCCTTGGCGCGCAGCACCTCGTTGACAGCCCGCTCCTGTGTGGCGTTGAGATAAGGGAAGCGCAACGGGCTGAAAGTGAAGGTCTCGGCCTTCTGACGCGAATAGAAAAGATCACGCAGATAGGCCAGCCTTCCCTTTGCGCGCATCGTGCGGTCAAGAGCCTCAAACATAAGACGATAGCTCGTTTCATCGAACGAAAGCTGCAAGCCAATGTTCTCGCGGTCCTGCAGGTCGGCAACGCCGAAACCGTCAGGCAGGGCGACGACCATACGGTCACCGTCAACATAGCTGACCGCCGCTTTCAGCTTCGGGTGAAGCGGTGTGAAAGATGACATGCCGCTACCGGCCTCCGGAGTTTTCTCAAAGACGAAGAAACTGACCGGACGGCCGAACTCAAAGTTGTGCTCAATGTCACTATCGCCGTTCCGGAATACCTCCACGACAAGCTGGTTGAGCGAGTTATAATAGCTGCGTCCCACCCTCACAGGCCACCAGGCATCGCCGCGCTTGACACGGCGCATGATGCCGATGGCCTCGGTATGGCGCAGAAATTCCTCCTTGTCGGAGTTATATTCCGTCTCAAGAAGCTGACGCTGCCGTTGCAGTGCCAGTATGGGAGACGAGGTTATGTCTGTCTTATGGCTTTTGTCGTTCATTCTATATAGTCCAGCTTGACCACTATCACACGTATTGTCTGGTCATCGCCGTCATTGTTTATCTTGGCTATGTGCCAGTCGGATGGGAAGAATATGAAAAATTTGTCCGGTGTTGAGTCGTAGAACCGGGCTTTGGCGGCGTCATATTCATAGTGGATGACGTCAGGGCGGTATTTGCTGTTGGGCTTGCTCGTCTCATGGTCAATGATTCCGAAGCGCTCCGTCCCCTTGACAACATATTGGAAGTCTATGTGATGGTAGTGGCTCTCGCTGCGGCGCTTTGCCAACGGGCCGTTCTCACTGTCCTCTACGCTGGCCACAAGCCCCGTGTCGCCTATCGGATGCTTGCCCTTGGGTATGGCCAGCAGGTCTGTCTCGGCCAGCCATCGGAACATGGCTTCCCACTGCGCCGTGTTCTTCGTGTACTGCTCGTAGAAGTCCACCGCGTTGACACTCTCGTGAGGGGCGGCCGCCGTGAATCCGTTGCGCCACTTTCCTTTCTTCATCCACTTGACAGCTTTCTTCTGCTGTGCCTTGTCGTTACACTCACGGGTATAAACGCCCTGTGCCGCTACGCTCAGAGCCATGACCATTGCGGTCAGAAACATCATTGTCCGTTTCATAATTATCAGTTTTGTTATAGTTTGTCTTATCTTTGCAATATGGTTGTTTCCCAGATTACTCACCGGCCGTCTTGCCGCCTCTCATCTGTTTTTCACTTGCGGCCATACGCCCGGTCGCTGTCGGCAGCATGCTCCTGCGCTACAAAGTTACAACATTAATCCGACATTGAACGCGCCACGACCGGGAAGTTTTAATTGAGAATGTAGGCCGGGAGGAGTATTTACGTGAGCGAGGGTAAATGAATGTTGATACATCAGGCTTATCCGACACTATGAGTGATATGGGTTCACCAGATGAATATATGCTGCATGCTCCTCCGTAGGGACATTGCTTAAGGGTCTTCCGACATGTTGTGTAATATTGGTTTGAATTATGTAGGCAGGGCTTTCGACCGAAACTGTTTGTCCTCAAAATTCCGGTTTTTAAGGCCACAGGAATGGGGACTTTTCAAAAAATTGCAGACGTGAGTGAAAATATCGCAAGCATGCGCGTATCAAAAACAAAGGGCAATCGTGAGGTTTTATTTACACATTACTCCAACGCCCTCTTTCACAGTCACTTACAAACAGCATGGCGTCCGCCGTTTTCTCCGAGAACCGAATCAGTCCTGCCATAAGGCCCTCCCGGCTCTCCAACGGGGCCCTTACGACGATGCAACGGGGCCGCCGTTGCACTCTGACGACGACTCCGTTGCAGACCAATAAGGCCCTTACGGCAGAAAAACAGGAACTTTTCCGGACAAAAACCGCAAGCAAAAACCAGCGGTTTTTCCCGTTCGGGAAACGCCGTAAGGCCCTCCCGGTGATGATTGACCGCAGAAATGTCCACATAACGATGGGGTTTTCAGATGTGAAAGTGCTCAAAACATGCCATAAAAGCCTCTGAAACGAGCTAAAACGAAAGTTCCGACGACGGTGATTTTGTAAAACCGATTCATACGGCGGATTGTTCGGAGATTACATCAAAAACAAAAACGGCGGACAACCACTTGGATGCGTTGTCCGCCGCTGTTTATCACGACTGCGCCACTGCCACGCAATGGCACATATATACGATATCAAACAATATTATTCCAGCGTCACCGTGAACGGATTGCGCAGACCTTCAAGGAACGACTCTACGCGCAGCTGCCACTCCTGCTGTGTGCGGCAGTCATACTTGCTCCATGCCGAACCGAAATAATAAGTGAACTTCTCGCCGCTCTTATAGCCTTTCTTCACGCCAAGAGCATGGCCGGCATTTCCACGTGTGGGATTCTCATACATGAGCTTTCGCGTTCCGGAGATTCCCTCGGGGAAAAGCGCTGCCACAAAAATCTGGAAGTTCTGTCCATTAGGATTGTCCGTCGGATCGGCATACTGGACGTAGTCCTTGCCAAGAACGACACTCTCCGTGTCTTCCGTGTGGATGACAACGCCGGAAGCGACGTCCATCGGCTGTGTCAGACCATCATACCATACAGTCATGCGGTTGAAGTTTGAACCCTTGTCGAGGCTGAGCAGACGGTTTTCAACAACATTGGCATCGTCCTTGACCGTAGCCGGATTGTAGACCAGACGAACCGTGAAGCGCAGCGGACCGTTGTCCAGTATCTCATAGTCCTTATAGCAATAAGGGAACACCAGATTGTCACCGTCCAGCAGTGCCGGAGTTCCGCAGCCGAGGGTCGGGCCTACCTTATAGCAGTCGAGACCGTGGCCCTGGTCAAAATGATAGCTCGTCACCATGTTGAGAGAGTCGGCAGCAGCCTTGTCCGTCTTCTTCAGTCCGGCAATGACGGGCTTCATGACGTCTTCAAGATAGTAGCGCTGCTCGACAACGAGGTCGGGAGTATTCTTCACCCACACGTCGTTTCCGAAGGCGTCCTCGCCTGAGCGCTGCAGCGCGGGACCATAGCAGCGGTATGCCGCACGGTCGTTCTCCCACGCGATGTCGTCAACACGCTCGGGATACATACGGCCGTAGCAGGTATTCACGAATGTCTTGGGCGTGCCTTTCCTTATCGTATAGACAGCTGTTCCGCAGGGACGGACAGACGCGTCAATGAGCACTTTGCCGTCGAATGTCAGCTGATAAGCAACCTCCTGCCCCACGGCATTGAACACGCGGAACTGACGTCCGCCGCTGATACCCAGCTTCTCATTGACAGTCTTGGCGCAAAGCTCGACCACTTCCTGACGGAAATGATTATCGTTGTTCGTCACTTTTACCGTGAAAGCCTTGTCGTCAGCCGGACGGACACTGCCGTCATCATAGCGTACCTTCTCACAGGCGGCAAGAAGGAAAGCTCCCGTTCCGAAGTTGGTGACATTTTGGGCTGTCAGCTGCTGGCCCTTTACGGCCTTCTCACCAATCGGCTGGACATAGCCCACGGTGCCGTCGGCCTGAAGGGCAACAGTCGTGAGATACTGCCACGCCTTGAATATCACGGGCTCGTATGTAGCACGGTCAAGCATGCCGTTGTTCACTCCCCACAACATACCGTAGGTAAGCAGGGCTGTTCCGCTGGTCTCCGGACCTTCGGCCTGCTTGGCGTCAAGCATGGAACGTGTCCAATAGCCGTCTTTCTGCTGGCAGCGGGCCGCAGCATCGGCCAGCTGACGGAAGCGCTCGGCAAAGATGGCACGGTTCGCATATGATGCAGGCATGTCCGTGAGGACTTTGGCCAGTCCGGCCAGCACCCATCCGTTGCCGCGTGCCCAGAAGTCTTTCTTGCCGTCGGCGGTCTTATGCTTGGGATAGATGTATTTTCCGTCGCGGAAGTAGAGATTGTCCTCCTTGTCGAACATCAGTTCGTCGGCATACTTGAAGTTGGCGTACATCTTGTCCAGATACTTCGTGTCACCCGTTGCCACATACATCTTGCTCATCACCGGCATGGCCATATAGAGGGCGTCGGCCCACCACCAGAAGTCGGTGGCGCTCATGGAGCACTCATGGTTCATTACCTCGGTCGCACGGGCAATCTTATACGGGTCCGGATTCATGGCGTACATGTCGAGATAAGTCTGGAAACATATCTGCCAGTCGCCGAAAAGGACGTGCTGCTGGCCCTCGCCGTAGGTCTTATACTGCCACTTCGAGGCATCGGTCTCCGTCGCCCCACTCCACCGGTTGTGGCGCGCCCACTTGTCGCTGTACTCCAGATAGGCAGCCTTTCCGGTCAGACGGTAGGCTTCCATGTTGCCCGTGAAATAGACGGCATCGTCCCAGAACGCCTTCACCTCAGGCTTGTGGGTTTCCTGCCATTGGTTGTTGACCTTCGTCACAATCTCCATTGCAGTCAGCGGCTTGGCTGCCTGCTTCTTCTTTGCCTTGGCGTCCACGGACGACGGAATCGCCATCATCGCCAAAGCAAGACCAGTTGTCAATAGTTTCATATTCCTCTAAAGTTTTTGATTTGTTTATTTCTTCATTTCTGCGTTAAAGAAGTTCATTATCTGACGGAACAGATGGTTGCGCGTGTTGCCGCCGTAGATTCCGTGATTGCGGTTGGTGTAGATGTTCTCACGGAAGTCCTTGTCCGCCTGGACGAGCGCCTCGGTGTATTCGGCGGTATTGCGGAAGTGGACGTTATCGTCAGCCATGCCGTGGCAGATGAGCAACGCGCCGCTAAGCTTGTCGGCGCGGCTGATGGGATTGTCGGCATATCCGGCCGGATTTTCCTTCGGTGTGCGCATGTAGCGCTCAGTATATACCGTGTCATAATAGCGCCAGTCCGTCGGCGGGGCGACAGCTACACCGGCCCGGAAGACAGGACGGCCCTCGCTCATGCTCATCAGCGTGTTCCAGCCGCCATAGCTCCATCCCCATATTCCGATGCGGTCTTTGTCAACATACGACTGACGGCCGAGCCACAGGGCTGTCTCAACCTGGTCGCGGGCCTCCAGCTCACCGAGATGAAGATATGTACACTTCTCAAACTCGGCTCCGCGCGCACCCGTTCCACGGTTGTCCACACAGACCACAATATAGCCCTGCTGGGCCATATACTGTTCCAGGACGGCACCCTGACCGCACATTCCGATGTCCCAGCGGTTGAGAACCTGCTGGCTGCCCGGACCGCCATACTGATACATGATGACGGGATAGCGCTTCGACGCGTTGAAGTCTGCCGGCTTGACCATCCATCCGTTGAGCTGTATGCCCTCTGACGTGGTCAGGCTGAACATCTCACGGCGTCCCATGTCATACGAAGCCATCTTTGACGCAAGCGCCTTGTTGTCGATAAGAGTCACGAGACGTTTTCCGGTATTGCTGAAAATAGAATATTCATTGGGGGTATTGATATCGCTCCAAATATTGATGAAGTATTTGAAGTCGGAACTGAAGATAGCGCGGTTGAAGCCTTCACGATTGGTCAAACGCTCAATCTTCCCGTCTTTGCGGGCGACAAGAATCTGACGGTCCTGCGGTCCGAGCTGCGCGGCAGCGAAATAGACGTCGCCAGTTTTCTCATCCATGCCGTAGAGGTCTGTCACTTCGTAGTTGTCTTTCACAATCTGACGCTGCAGCTGGCCTGTAAGCGAATAGACGTACAAGTGGGTGTAGCCGTCGCGTTCGCTGGGAACAATAATGTGGCGGTCGGTTATCTGGATACCGTCCATTGACTCCTCGCGCATGTATTTGTCGACCTTGTCCTGAATGACGAGCTGGCAGACGGTGGACAGCGGGTTGGCCATGTAAATGGACAGGCAGTCCTGATGGCGGTTCATGGTGTACACCGCGACCTTCGATGAGTCTGACGTCATGACGATACGGGGGATATAGCCGTCGGCGTCCAACGGAACGTCTATACGGCGCGTCTGATGAGATTTGATGTCATAGCTGTAGACGGCCACCTTGGAGTTTGCCGACCCGGCCACAGGATATTTGTATGTATATGCTCCGGGGTATTCTCCATATTCGTCCATTGCCGGAGTGGAACCACGGAAGAGCGGAAACGAATACTCCCTGACAGCAGTCTCGTCATAGCGTATCCAGCAGATCTGACGTCCGTCGGCCGTAAAGACCATGCTGCGGGACATGCCGAACTCTTCTTCGTTGACCCAATCGGGTATGCCGTTGATGATTTCGTTGCGCCGGCCGTCCTTGGTCACCTGGCTCTCGGCGTTGTCATAAAGCAGCTTCACGAGGAAGATATTATTGTCGCGGACAAAGGCAATCTGATTGCCGTCGGGCGAGAAGAGCGGTGTCTGCTGCGGGCCGCCGGCAGAAAGGGGCTCCATCTTGTTGTTCCTTATGTCGTATATATAATATGCTGCAGTGAACGAACGCCGATAGATGGCCTTGGTGTCTGTCTGTATCAGCATCCGCCGGCCGTCAGGACTCATGATATAGCCGTCAACGGACTTTATCTTTGCACCACGGACGGTATTGACATCAAAGAGTACACCGGTCTGACGTCCTGTCTTGAACGAATATTTCACAATCTGCTTACCGTCGGCGCTGATCTGGGCGTATGTCTCGCCGTCAGCCAAAGGCTTCACTGCCGCCAGCCTTTCACCGGCAAATTCTCCGGAGGTGATGCTCTTCAGGCTGAGCATGTTGCCGGCAAACATCTGGGATGCCGCCATCAGTAATGCCGCACACATAAATGCTATCCTTTTCATTTCTATTACATTTGTTTTAATATTATCGTTACAAAAGTACACAAAAACTCTGATATATGCAGTCTTAGCCGGCATAAATTTAAAATGACGCCATCTTGATGCGGTGAGAAAAGGCGACAAAAACGGGCGGGATGACAAAACACCGTATCAGCATTTTATCATCCCGCCCTTGGATTCACTATGTTCTAGTCCGTTTTCTCAGACGTTCTTGCTCCGGACGGACTGTCTATGTCAGCTTATTAATACTTGATGATGAATCTCTCTTATTACTTTATAATAATTCCCATGTCACTTTATCACGACCTTCCTGCCGCCAATCACGTAGACACCGGCGGGCAGAAAGAGGCGTCCGGTATCACCGTCTCTACATACCGCCACACGCCGGCCGTCGGCCGAATAGACCTCGAGATCGGCAAACGTATCACCAAAAGCCCCGCGAAGGAAGCCGTCCGAGGTAACCCCGGAAATGCCGTCAGTTCCCTGTTGCAAGATATAGATGCGCGGTTTTGCCGAAGAAAGTCCGGCTTCCAGTTCGAGGAAACAGCGGAACGGTTTCAGAATGCAGTTCTGTCCCAACTTGACGAAATCGCCCGTTCCTTCCTCATAGCCATATCTGGCCTGCTCCGACGTGGAGTTGATGACCATATAGTCGTAGTTGCCGGACATAACGAGGTCATCCGAAACAATGTTCACGCGCTCCGACGGCACAAGCATGACATTCTCAATAGCGCTGAAAACGATTCCGTCTTCCTCCGGACGTATAACGTAAGGCACGTTCGGCAGAAAGTCCGTAACGTCAGAGAATGTCACCGTTGCATGCTCCGAATCAAACGACGTCATCTGCCTGACAACGACATTCCGTTCTTTCAGCATGCCATATTGCTCCTGCGTCAGCGCCACCGGCAGACAGACCGTGTTCCATATTCCACCTGTATAGCTGCGGTCGTACGTGAACTTTTTGGCCCGCGCACTGAACGGGAGCGACAACGACAGGCCTTCATCCGTCAGCCAAAAGCTGTTGCACATCCATTCGCCGTTCTCTTTCCAAAACACATTATGCTCGTTGTCCACCTGCTTTTCTCCTGCCGCCATGATGATGGTGTTGCCGTTCTTGACGTCCAGCGTGCCGAGCGTGGCGTCACTGCAACGCGTCAGGTCCACCGTCACCAAACGGTCATTCGTGGACAGATTGACGTTTATCTCCTCCAGCTCGCCGGCCGTCACGCCACCAATGACGAAAGCGGCGTTGTCCATGCAGTTGTAGCATTGCAACGTGCTGTCATTCACAACGGCCTCCGGATATTCCGCCTCCTCCACTATCTGACCGTCAACCGAACGCGTCAGCGCGATGTTAGTCATGTTGGCATTGCCACGATGGTCATGCGGTATAGCGAAATATTGCGAGGCGTCTTTCAAGGCCAGCACCAACACCGTTCCGTCCGTGCCCTTTATGGCTTTGTTCTCGGACGAGTAGACAAGAACGCGCAGACAGCCGTTGCTCCGGACTGCCGATGAACATGTATGGGTGTCGACATATTTTCCCATCTTCAGTTCAAGAGCACGTTCCGTAAAAGCATACGAACCCACATCAAACACAAACGGCGAAGGTATGGCGATGTCACACTGGAACGCATTCACCGTCTCATCGGGATTGTCAAGTCCGAGCTCAACCACCCATCCGCCGTACGTGTCACTATAGTATATGTCAGACAGCGTCATCCTGCTGTTGCCGGCCCATGCCGCCACAACAGCCATAACGCCAATCATCATTGTCATCAGTCTTTTCATCTTGATTTTGTCTTCTTACATATTATATATTATAACCAATTCAACCAACAACGCCACATCCGCGATATTGATGCGTCCGTCACCGTTGATATCAGCATTTTTCTTTATGAAACTGTCGTAACGCCGGCCGTTGATATATCCCGTCAGCATTGCCACATCCTGAATGTTGATACGTCCGTCGCCGTTGACATCGCCAAGCATGTCGGTCGGCAGTGCCCGCTCAACGATTATTGTGCCGCCATGGGTGGACGGATGGC
This sequence comes from uncultured Prevotella sp., assembly GCA_947177775.1. GTDB lineage: Bacteria > Bacteroidota > Bacteroidia > Bacteroidales > Bacteroidaceae > Prevotella. The sequence goes on along the minus strand of CAMWVS010000024.1, from coordinate 4,084 downwards.
GTATGCTCGTCCCGTCATATCCCGTAGCTGAAACGAAGTTGACCCCGTAAGTGCCCAACGAAGTCGTGTCGGCCGCGGTCAGATAGAGATTGACAACGGCACCGTTGTTATAGGCAAACGGTTTGTCGCCCGTTATCCTAACGTCCACCTCCGTGCTGTCACCCGCAACGTGACACTCCGTCGTCGTGACAAATCCCTGAGTACGCGTAGTCGTCTGCGTTTTGGATTTCTCCACTGTGAACGTCCGGGGCATGCGTAATGTGAATTCCAGATTGTCGATGTCACCGGTGTTCTCAAGCGATATCGGCAGGTAGACGGACAGTCCGGGATTGACCGTCACCGTTCCCGCATAGACGGCGTATGTGTGCTGCACGGGCATGAGCGGTTCCTCCGGCGTGTCGGGCGAATACATGAATCGGGCCGTCATATAGGTGTTGGTGCGCCCCATGCGCAGCGTGTATGACTTCTCTGACGACACTTCCACGCCGTCACGCAGCCATCCCATGAAGACAAAGTCCTTGTTGGGCCGTGCCGTCAGCGTTATCTCGTCGCCTTCAAGCATGGTCGTTCCGTCGGGATAGTTCACCGTGCCGCCCACATCGGGGTCACACTGTATGTAGACCGTGTGGCGCAGACGCGCCGTGTCCGGTTCGGCCGGCGTTGTCGGGTCGAATATGAAGTTGGCCACAAGCGTGACATCATTCTCTCCGTCGCGGCGGTCATAGTAGAAAGACTGTTGCTCTGATACGACCTCGCCGTTGCGCGTCCAGCTCTGGAAACGGAATCCGGTTCTTTTAGATAAATGAATGTATGGCCGTTCCGTGTTGTCGTATGTGCCGCCACCATACATACTATATATAGCTTCCGCCGGATTGGCTGAAAGAGCGACATGGAACGTGTCCGTGTCTTCCTTGTAACAGGCAGCGAGGCGTGTCACGCCTGCCGTTACCGGCAATGATATCGCGGTGGAGCGGCTGATGGTGTCGCCGCTCTCGTTCAGCCATCCTTCAAACTTCCACACGGCGCTCGTGCGTGAACTGCTGATACGGGCCGTCGTTCCCGGCGTATAGCTTCCGCCACCGATCAGCGTTGCAGCGCCTTCGGGTCGGCTTGTCAGCACGACAACGCCGCGCTGGCCCGGTTCGGGAGGCGTGTCGGGGTCGAACCCCGTCCACTGAGCCTCCACCGCCGATGCGACTGCCAACAGGAAGACCGTCACCGCCGTTCTCAATCTATCTCTTATCATCGTACTATCACTTTAACGGCATTGCCCTTGTTGTTCTTCTTCACATATACACCGGCCGGAAGCACGTCTGCAGCTGTGCCGGCACGGCGGCCGTCAACGGTATAATATACATCGGCACCGGCCTCACTGTCGGCTGTAATAGCCGTGCATATTCCCGTAGTTCCGTTGGCAAGCACGAGGAAGAAGCGTCCGGCGAGATTGCCGCCATCGGCCACGGCAAACGTATATGTCCCGCCATCGTTGAGCAATGTCTCCGTTCCTGTCAGGCTGTCATAGAGCTTGGCGCCGATGTCGGCCCGCGGGGCGGCAATGGAATATTCGCCAGCCGCAGGAAGATAAAGTTCAACGGCTACACGACCGCCGGCTTGCGGTCCCTCGTTGATGGCGTAGCGTGTGCCGTCGCGCTGGGTCCACATCTGTGCCACCGAGGCGTCGCTACTCATCATCTTGGCCGCGTCGCAGTTCATCTCATATCCGTCCGTCGCTCCGGCGTTCACCACAACGCGGGTGCGGTCGTGCTCCGTTCCGTCGGCGGAAGTCAGAGTCAGATTGACCAGCCGGCGCAAGGCGGCCTCACTGCTGCGTGGCACAGCCATGCGGCTGTGGTCGATGGTGGCCGTGGTCTGACGGCCAGCCGTGTTGAACGTGATGTGATCCGTTCCGGCGGGACACTGAACGAAGAAAGGCTGCAGCGGCGCCAGGGCCAACTCGTCGTCAGCAACAGAATATGCCGCGTATGTCGAACCGTTCCACACGGTGATGGGAGCCGAGAAATCCATGTGACGGATGTCGAAATATGTCGGATAGGGATTGCCCACGAAGTTCCAACCGGCTTCCGGCGCACCCAACTCCGACGGCCATTCGCTCAGCGGCGTGGTCACGGCGTAGGGCGTGAAGGCCGCGTTCAGATTGCTGTAACCCGCTTTCAGCGTCAGCACGGTCTGCTTGCTGGCCTGAATGATATATCCCTGTCTGGCCCGCAGCGTTCCCTCCGTCACACGGCGCCAGCTTCCGCCCGTTCCGTTGACCGCACGTGTCTCGCCGTCATAGTCGTAGATGGCGAGCAAGGCGTCGTCCGTCACCTCCATTGCGGTCATGTCGACATCGAAAGGCAGCGTAACGTAGTACCACTTCGACGGCACCATCTCATATTTTATCTGCGTTGCGTCGCTCATCACGGCGTTGCTGTTGCTCATGAACACGCCGCAACCGCCATTGTTAGCCATCAGCGTCACGCTCTTGAACTCCTGCAGCGCATTGCCATAAATGGTGAACGCCACACCGGGCATGACAGTGAGATTGAGTTTGTCCAGCCGGACATCCTCATTGAGTGTATAGTTATTGTTAAGAATCAAGTCGGTGATGCGCGTGGGACTTTCTTCCCAATGAGCAAATCTTCCCCAGAACGGGTCGTCCTTATACGATTGCATCGAAGCGCTCTGCACACGCAACGTGGCGGCGTAGATGACTTCGTTGGCAAAAGGGAACGTGCCGACAGCCGGCGGAACGGGAGCATTACACTCTATTTCGCGTATTTTATTGCAGTTGTCAAATACTCCATCAGGAATTTCGATTAGAGATGCTGGAAGGACAAGAGTGGTAAGATTGATGCAAGACCCAAAGCATCCATAACCTAACGTGGTCAGCTTGTCTGAAAGGTTGATTGATGTAAGGCTGGCGCAGTCCCCAAAGGCGTAGTTTCCTATTGATAACACATTAGGAAGGCTTATGGATTGTAGATTCCTGCAACTATTGAAAGCATTGCTTCCTATTGATGTCACATTAGGAAGGCTTATGGATTGTAGATTCCTGCAACCATAGAAAGCGTCGTGTCCTATTGATACCACATTAGGCATCGTTACGGATTGTAAATCATAGCAATATCCGAAAGCATAGCCTTCTATCAATGTCACATTGGGCATCGTTACGGATTGTAGATTTCCGCAATATCGGAAAACTTCTATCCCAATCGTCTTACACGAATATGGTAATGTTACTATCTCTAAACTGTTATGTTTATAAAACTGACTCTCCGGCACAGCTTCATTCAAAACTATCGCATCATCCATATACAACTCTTTAAGATATGGCATCTCCTTCAGCGTCTTCCAGTCCTCTTCATTTATAGGTCCAGAGATTCTTAATCCTTTCACTTCATCGAAGGCGTTGTACACCTCAAGCACTTTATATCCGAGCTGCCCCTCGGTCTCCACCGTGATATCCGTCACGGTAACATTCTGCGCATGCCCGCTGATTGCAGCGAGACAGCACAATAACACGGATAAGAATAGTTTTCTCATAATGTTATATTTACTTTTAATTTATTGTTATTCATCAATTTGCATGATATAGAGTCACATTGACAAACTATACTTTACATTCCGTAGCAAAGATAGTGCAAACGAGTGCAATGTGAACTTGTTCACAGATTGCCGAGAGCAGCCTATTTTCTGCAAAGATAATCATTTTTAATTATAACAACAAAAAAGCGCGTTCACATTTTTTATATTACAAATCTTTTCAACAAACGCGCCATTGCGGAACGCTATTTATAGATATAAACAAGACTCGTCTGGCATTTGGAGTGAGATGTGCCCACCCGAAAATATATGAAGCACGCTCCTCCACGGATAGGGACATATTTTTTCGCTGCTCAATATTGGATAAAAAAATGAACGATGACTATAGGTGCGCCCCCGAAGGGGCAACGAAACATGATTAGAGTTTTATGATGAGGGTGAGGCAGAACTACATAGTAGGGACAAAAAAAGAGGCAGTTCAAATTGAACTGCACCCCAAAAGTTAGACAAAAAACTTTTGGAGTGCAGTTTTTTATGA